>NZ_OZ244111.1:2129375-2454687 GCF_965215655.1 Nioella sp. | reverse complement strand
TCGCGGGGCTGGAAAGCATCACCTCGGGCGAGGTGTTTATCGGCGACAAGATGGTCAACGGGCTGGAACCGGCAGACCGCGACATTGCCATGGTGTTCCAGAACTACGCGCTTTATCCGCATATGACCGTGCGCCAGAATATGGCCTATGGTCTGAAGATCCGCAAAATGCCCAAGGCAGAGATTGATCGCCGCGTGCAGGAAGCCGCCGAAATCCTGGAAATCGCCCAGTATCTCGACCGCAAGCCCCGGCAGCTGTCAGGCGGACAGCGTCAGCGGGTGGCCATGGGCCGCGCCATCGTGCGCGACCCGCAGGTGTTCCTGTTCGATGAGCCGCTGTCGAACCTCGATGCCAAGCTGCGGGTGCAGATGCGACTGGAGATCCGCAAATTGCAAAAGCGGCTTGGTGTGACATCGATTTTCGTGACCCATGATCAGGTCGAGGCAATGACGCTTGGCGACCGGCTGATGGTGTTGAATGGCGGTTACGTGGAACAGTTCGGCACCCCGATCGAGCTTTATGAACGCCCCGCATCCGTCTTCGTGGCAGGCTTCATCGGCAGCCCTGCGATGAATTTCTTCCGCGCGACCGCCGATGGCCTCTCGGTCACGCTTCCAAATGGGGCGGTGGTGCCCACGGCTCAATCCGCACGCGGCGGCGTGATCTGCGGATTGCGGCCCGAGCATCTTGTGCGCGACCCGTCCGGCCCCATCGAAATGGAGGTCGAACTTCTGGAACATCTGGGCGGAGTCACCCTGCTGCATGGGCCGCTTCAGGGCACGGATCAGCAGATGGTGATCAGCCTGGAGGGTATTTCAGAGGTGCAAATCGGCGACAGACTGCGGTTCTCGCTGCCGCCTGAGCTGGTGTATCTGTTTGACGCGCAGACCGACCGGCGGATCGGCTGAGATGGTGGACCGGCTCTCTCCCCTGCGCCGGGCCCCCGGCATCGTGCGGCTCCACGGGCACCGGGCTGCACGCGGGGTCCTGCCGGAAAACACGCTGCTGGCCTTTCGCAACACCTTCGATATCGGCGTGCAGGTGGTGGAGCTGGATATCCTCTCCACCCGCGATGGTATTCCGGTCATCACCCACAATCCCCGGCTCATGTCCGCCTCGACCCGCGACGCCGAAGGCAACTGGCTGTCGGGGGAGGGGCCGCGTATTCATGATCTGACCTATGAGGAGTTGAGCCGCTACGATGTGGGCGGGCTGCGGGCGGGCACCACCTATGCCGCGCGCTATCCCGATCAGGCCTTTCTGAACGGCCTGAGGATTCCACGTTTCGAAGATCTCACGCGGATACTGGCAGAACCGGCCTATCGGGAGATCTGGCTGAATATCGAGATCAAGAGCCATCCGGACCATCCCGATTTCACGCCGCCGATCCCCGACTATGTGGCCTCGGTGCTGTCGGTTCTGCGCACGCACGGGTTGGAAGGCAGGGCAATCCTGCAAAGCTTCGACTGGCGGGTACTGGACGAGGTGGCGCGCAAGGCGCCCGATCTGCCCAGGTCCTATCTCAGCTACTTGCCGCGTCCCAATCCGCCGATGGATGCGAATGTGTTCGACGGTTCGCCCTGGATCGGATCGGCCCCCTGGGCGCGGTTCGACGGGTCGCTGCCCCGCATTATCTCGCAGATGGGGGGAACGCTCTGGTGCCCCTATCATGAGGATCTGGACCGCGAGGAGGTGGCGCTGGCCCGCGATCTGGGGCTGATCGTCAACACCTGGACAGTAAACAGCCCCGAGGACATTCTGCGCGCGATCGATGCGGGCGTTGACGGGATCATCACCGATTACCCGGGCCGGGCGCAGCGGCTTTTGCTGGATCGCGGCCTGAGCTGGCGGGAGGACATTCGCCCGATCCGCGCCACGGGCTGATCTGCTTTCCGTTATTGACTGACAGGGCCTGCTCCGCTGCAGCCGCTGCAAAAGCGGCCCAATGCCCTTGCAAAGGCATTCCCCGCGGCCCGTCAGGGCCGCGCGGGCCGGCGCGCAAAGCGCTGCGAAATTACGGGGGGTGTCAGGCTGCCAGTTCAATCCAGACCGGGACGTGATCCGATGGCTTTTCCCGCGCGCGGATGTCCTTGTCGATCTGGCACTCCTCCAGCAGATCCGCCGCCTGTGCGCTAAGCAGCAGGTGATCAATGCGGATGCCGTCATTCCTTTGCCAAGCACCGGCCTGGTAATCCCAGAAGGAATAGTGATCCGGCCCCGCCACCCGCGCGCGGAATGCTTCGGTAAACCCGAGGTTCAGAATGCGGCGATAGGCGGCGCGGCTTTCGGGCCGGGCCAGCGCGTCGTCTTTCCAGGCCTCGGGCCGGGCGGCGTCCTCGTCCTGCGGGATGATGTTGTAATCGCCCGCCATCACCACCGGCATTTCCTCGGCCAGCAGCGCCCGCGCCCGCGCCTCCATCCGGGCCATCCACGCGAGCTTGTAATCGTATTTGGGGCCGGGGCAGGGGTTGCCATTGGGCAGGTACAGTCCGCAGAGACGCACCGCATGGGTCTCGCCCACCACCGTCGCCTCTATCCAGCGGGCCTGTTCGTCCGCCTCATCGCCGGGAAGGCCGCGCGTGACGTCCTCCAGCGGCAGCTTCGACAGGATCGCCACGCCGTTGAAGCTCTTCTGTCCGTGGGTTTCCACGTTATAGCCGCGTTCCTCGAACATCTCGCGGGGGAAGTTTTCATCCACCGACTTGATCTCCTGCAGCAGCGCAACGTCGGGCTGTGATTCGTCCAGCCAGTCGCACAGCGCCGGATAGCGCGCCTTGATTCCGTTGATGTTGAAGGTGGCGATCTTCATGGCGCGGGTCCAGTTCGTGTTCAATGTACAGATATTGCACCCATTTTTGCCGGTCTGGCCCGCAAAGCCAAGGGGGGTTGCCATTAAAGTGTCAATGTGACACTATTAATTCAAGTGACGTGCCCCAAAGAGTGGACCAGACCCATGCGTAATTTCCTCACTGTCCTGTTCGTGATCTTCCTGCTCCTGCCGATGCGGGTCATGGCCGATGATGACGCGGCGGCAGAAAGGGCACCGCTGGTCCCCGGCGTGGAGATCTCGGCACAACAATAATATCGAGCGACCAGACCCATGATCAGACAGACCCTCCTTATCATCGCCATCCTGCTTGCGCTGCCCTTCGCCGCGCGGGCGCAGGAGGATTCGCTTGTCGCGGGCTTCCGCGCCGAGCTGACCGAGCTGCGCGAAGAGGCTGCGTCAACCCCGGCGCTGGGCATCGTGCGGGGTCAGCTCAGCCGCGCCTTCATCGAAAGCGACATCGTCTTTTCCCGGCGCTATCTCGACAATTGGAGCCAGCTTTTGCAGGACCGTTGGGCGCAGCATGACACGTTCTTTTCCACCCAGCTTCAGACCCTGAACACCTGGGACGAGGCGCTGACCGAAGGCCGCGTAACCCGCGCAGAGGCCGAGGCCGCGCTGGCCCCCGCCATGGAACAGGTCGCGGTGATTGCCGGACATATCCCTGACTGGCTGGAAGACGATGTCGCGCGTATGGCCGAACGTGGCTTGTGGACCGATCTGGCGCAGGAGATCGGCTGTTGCGATGCGCTCTATTACCATGCGCTGTCCGAGGCCGATGCGGTCTGGGGCGTCGCACTCAGCCCCGATCCGTCGGCGATTGCGGCCTTGCAGATCATCCCCGCCGTGCCAACGCCTGACAGCCCCGATGCGACGACCGCCGACATGGCCTTTGCCTGGCTTGCCTCGCGGGCCGAGGGCCTTGTGGCCGATGGGGCGGCCAGTCCTGCCCGCCGTCGGGCTCTGCTGATCGAGGCGCGCCTGCTGGAAGAGCTGTTTGGCCTGCCCGGTGACGTGCAGCTGGAACGCAGCCTGACCACGCTGGCTACCCGCGAGGGTTTTGCCGCGCAGCCGGTTGCCCCGCTGATCCGCATGGCCGCCCTGACCGAACCGGGGCCGCTGCGCGACCTGCTGCTTGGCCATGCCGCCGCTCGGCTGGACAGCCGCGCCGACCACCTGCGCGCCGGGGCCGAGGCCGAGGCGGGCGCGCTCGACCGCATGGTCATTGCCGATGCCAGCCCGACCCGCCAGATGACAGCGTCCAGCAGCGGATATTCCGCGGCATCCCCGATGATCCCGCCCTCGACCATGCCCACGCCCGCGCCCCTGCCGGACGCTGCGCAGAACTCGGACGCGGAGGCCGCGGACCTGGTGGATGAGGCCCTTGCCGCGCTGTTGCACGCCGGTTCCGGGGCAGGGGATATCAGCCTTTATGTCAGCATTGCCGACATGGCCGAACGCGCCGATGCGCTGATCGGTTCGGGCACATCGCTCGGCCTTGTGGAAACTCTTTTGCCCGAAGCGGACTAGGCAGGTTACGGCGTGACCCCGGCTTCCGGTGCGCCGCCCGTCAGCCAGGCCCGCGCGTCAGCCTCTGCATCAGGCGCAAAGGAGCGGATTTCGAGGTTCGGGACCAGAAGGCTTTCCACGGCGGCAAGGTTCCTGACCCATCCCTGATCGGTCAGCACCGCGATCTTGTCCACCTTGCGGATCATTGCCATCAGTTGCCCCCAGTGGCGCAACTCGACCCCGATCGCGCCAAGGGTCGGCCATTCCACCCCGCTGGCGCGCAGCAGCGCCCCGCCATGGCGCATGTCCTTGACCACCGGCACCAGCATGGTGAGGGCGATTTCCATCGCCACGGAATCCATCTGTCCCGTGACGTCCATGACCAGAAGGTTCGGGGCGTCGAGCGTTGCGGTGAAGGTGGGTCGGGTCATGGGTCAGCTCCTTTGTCGGCTGTCCCCATGCTGCGCGCTTTGGGTGTGTCGGGCCTTGATCGGTGTCAAGCCGTGTCAGAGCGGCCCGTTACATCGAGAAGGAGGTTCCGCAGCCGCAGGAGGAGGTGGCGTTCGGGTTCTCGATGGTGAACCGCGCGCCGATCAATTCCTCGGTGAAGTCGATCACCGCATCCGACAGGAAGGGCAGGGACACGCTGTCCACCACCACTTTCTGACCGCTGCCTTCCAGCACCAGGTCATCTTCGGATGGCGCGTCGAGCGTGATTTCGTACTGGAACCCGGAACAGCCGCCGCCCTCGACGGCGACGCGCAGCGCCTTTTCCTCGCCCGAAGCCGCGTTGATTTCGGCGATCCGGGCAAAGGCGCGGTCGGTGACTTTCGGAGGCAGGGTCAGCATGGGCAGGGTCCCGGAGGTCGGATTGAATCTGGTCGTGTGATACAAAAATAGGACGTGTAACATCCACTCACAAGAGAGTGACGTACACAACCTGAACCAAGGCGACCGGCGGAGCGACATATGGGCAGCCAGGCTGGGAATGATCCGTTGTTCTGGTCACGCCAGGAAAGGTCCGACATGAACGCACTGCGCATCAATTCCACCCTTGTCCATTTCGTCCTGTCCGCTCTGGTCGCGGTCCTGTCTCTGACTGCCCCGGCCGGTGCTCAGACCGACAGCCTGCCGATCCAGGCGATCCGGGACCGCGTTGCGCTGCTCTATGAGGCTCATGACGGGACATATGATCTCGACGTATCGGACGACACTCTGCGGGCGATCTTCGATCGGCGTGGCGTGACGGAGGAGGGGTATGACTACCTCTCATCCTCTGCCGGCGGTCTGTTCCAGTCCTGGTCGCATCTGCGCCCGCTCTATCGCACCGCTGACCGCACCCTGTCGGGATGGGTGCGCGCCGTGCGCGCCGGGCGCTACACTGCGGATGAGGCCGAGGCGATCCTGCGCCCCGCCCTTGACCGGTTCGAAACGCTGCATGACCAGATCGGTGACTGGCTGGAGGCCGAGGCAGAGGCCCGTGCCGTCAGCGCCCATCTGCATGGCTTGCATCAGTGGGAGGCCGCGCGTGCGGTTCTGCCCGCGCTGGACCGGCCGGACTATGCCCTGATCGGTCGGCTGGAGATCTTCCCGCGCGAAGACGGCCCCCTCGACCCGCGTCCGGAGGCCGAGGCGCTGGCGCGGGCCGTTGCAACTGCCGCGCCCGAGGACCATCGCCGCCTCGCGGCCAGCACTGCGGCCCTGATCCGCCTGACCGATCCCGCTACCGCCGATGCGTTTGAAGAACTGATCGAGCTGTTGGCGGCCCGTACCGATCTGCTGCGCCAGTCGGTCTCTGCGATCCTAGACGAGGCCGAGGCGCTGCCGGATGACAGCCGTGCCCGCGCGGAGCTGCTGGCCCGCGCGCAGGACCGGCTGACCTATCACCTGCTGCACGAAACCCGACTGGCCGCCGGGGCCGCCACTGTAGCCGGGGAGGAAGAGCGAGAGGAGGTGATCGCCGCGCTTCTGGCGCAGGCCCGTCGCCTGATCCGCCTGCGCAACGATCTGATCGACCCGACCCGGCCCAACTCTCCGGCTCTGCGCTTCGTGTCCGTGCTGCATGCCAGCCTGCTGACGCTCGGTGTCAGCGAGGATGCCGTGCCGGAAGTCCGGGAACTGCGCGTTATCATTTCGGAGGTCGGCAGCGCCGTTGCATTGGCCGGACAACGCCCGCCAACGGCGATCTTCGCGGGCGCTTTCGGGGCCGCCTCCGGGCTGGCCGGGCAAAGCGCGGCGGGCATCCATCAGGCCGCCGATTGTCTCGAACTGCTCAATGCGGCCATTGCCAATGACGATCAGACCGTCACCGGCAGCGCCGACTGCTCGCGAGAGCTGGAGCGCATGTTGCAGGGGCGGGCTTTCGTGGCGGAAGCCGCACAGGGCTTTCTGGAAAGCACGGTCGCGCAGCTGCCGGTGATCGGCCCGCTGGTCTCGACCGTGATCGGCTGGCTCTCGACCGAGTGACCCCTCGTCAGCGGCCACTCCCGCTGCTATAGCCCCAAGGATAACAGCGGACAGAGAGCCGCGGGGACCACAAGGCAGAAGGAGGCAGGGGCGATGGCAGCACCCTATGCCTGCAACCCGGATGAAAGCCGTGGCAGGCTGTTCACAGAGGAAGAGAGCGCCTTTCGCTCGCCCTTCCAGCGCGACCGCGACCGGATCATCCACGCGGGCGCGTTCCGCCGTCTCAAGCACAAGACGCAGGTCTTCGTGGAACATGAGGGCGATTATTTCCGCACCCGGCTGACCCATTCGATCGAGGTGGCGCAGGTGGCGCGCACCATCGCCCGCGCCCTTGGGCTGAACGAGGATCTGACCGAAGCCGTGGCGCTGGCCCATGACCTTGGCCACACGCCCTTTGGCCATACCGGCGAGGATGCGCTCGATGCGTTGATGGCCCCCTATGGCGGGTTCGATCACAATGCGCAGGCGCTAAAGATCGTGACATCGCTGGAACGGAATTATGCAGGCTTTGACGGGCTCAACCTGACATGGGAAACGCTGGAAGGGATCGCCAAGCATAACGGCCCGGTGCCCGCGCCGCTGCCCTTCGCGCTGGCCGATTACAATGCCCGGCACGATCTGGAACTGGACACCCATGCCAGCGGCGAGGCGCAGGTCGCCGCCGTGTCGGACGATGTGGCCTATAACAACCACGATCTCGCTGACGGGCTGCGGGCGGGCCTCTTCACGGATGCCGAGGCGGCGGAGCTGCCCATTGTGGGCGCGGCCTATGCGGAGGTCGACCGGGATTGGCCGGGGCTGGACAGGAAACGCCGCCGGGCCGAGGCATTGCGGCGGGTTTTCGGGGTGATGGTCAGCGACGTGATCGACACATCGCGCGCGCGGCTGGCGGAAACGGCCCCGTTGAGCGTCGAAGAGCTTCGCGGGGCAGGGCGACCGATGGTGCGGTTCTCGGATCCGCTCTTTGCCGATCTGAAGGAGATCCGGGCGTTCCTCTTCTCGCGCATGTACCGCGCGCCCTCGGTCGTCGAGATGCGCAAACGGGTGACACGGGTGGTGGAGGAGCTCTTCCCGCTCTACATGGCGCGGCCCGAACTCTTGCCCGAGGAATGGAAGCAGGACGTGGAGGCGGCCCGCGATGAGGTGGCCCGCGCCCGGCTGGTCGCGGACTACATCGCCGGGATGACCGACCGCTTTGCGCTGCAGCAGCACAGGGACCTGATCGGAAACACGTGACAGGCGGCGCGGGGCGTGCTCTGGTTCGGGGTGAGATTTGTCCCCGAAAGGAGTTTTCGATGATCCGGTTGTTTGCATCGGTTTGCGTCCTGTCGCTGGCTGCAAGTGCCAGCATGGCCCAGAACCTGCCGCAGGGCCGCTACGAGCTGAATGGTTGCAGCGGCAACCTCTATTCCGATGGCGGGATGGAGCTGAACGGATCGCAGATCCTGTTCTACGAAAGCGCCTGCACCGTGTCGAACCCGGAAGCGGTGCGGGGGATGGCAGGGGCCTGGCTCTATGACGCGCAATGTTCGGGCGAGGGAGAGACCTGGACCGCGCGTTATCTGATCATGCCGGGCTGGGAGAATGACGTGGTCTTCGTGCAGGAGCACTGGGCCGGGGTCTATGCCTATTGCGGGCCGGTGACGTCTTATGAGCCGGAACCGCCTGCACCGGGTGGCGCCAGCAAGTAACGCGGTTTCGCCGCCTTTGGCGTCGACCCGGGAACGGCCTTCCTCAACCTCCCGCTTGGCGGGAGGCCTCGTCAGGCCGTGTTGCCACGGGAATGTGGCCAGGTCGATGCGGAAGGCGGCGGTGCCGTCCGTGGCGCGGATGGCAGGGGCTCTGCCCCCGTCGCTTCGCTCCTCCCCCGAGGTATTTTTGCCAAGATGAAAGGGCGGTGTGGCTCGGTGATTGACCTTGGCGGTGCCCGTGATAAACCCGCGCCCAATCAGACAGGACCCGTGACATGACCCTTTTCGCCGATATCCGTGCGCTTGTGATCGAAAGCCTTGAGGCGCTGGCCTCGGACGGGGCGTTGCCCTCTGGGCTCGACATGAAGAACGTCGCCGTGGAACCGCCGCGAGATGCGGCACATGGGGATATGGCGACGAATGCGGCGATGGTGCTGGCTAAGCCCGCGGGCATGAAGCCGCGCGACATTGCCGAGGCGCTGTCGGGCAAGCTGTCGGCGGATGGACGGATCGAGACGGCGGAAGTCGCAGGGCCGGGGTTTCTGAACCTGCGGCTGTCGGAGGCGACCTGGCGGGGCGTCATTGCCGGTGTGCTGGCGGAGGGCGCCGACTATGGCCGCTCTGGCATGGGGCAGGGGCAGAAGGTCAATGTGGAATATGTGTCTGCCAACCCCACCGGGCCGCTGCATGTGGGCCACACGCGGGGCGCGGTCTTTGGCGATGCGCTGGCCTCGCTGCTCGATTTCGCCGGTCATGAGGTGACGCGCGAATACTATATCAACGATGGCGGCGCGCAGGTCGATGTGCTGGCGCGGTCCGTCTACCTGCGTTACCTGGAGGCCCACGGGCAGGAGGTGGCATTCGAGGACGGCACCTATCCAGGCGATTACCTGATCGAGGTGGGCGAGGCACTGAAGGCCAAGGTGGGCGATGCCTATGTGGGCAAGCCCGAGGCCGATTGGCTGGTGGAGGTACGCAACTTCGCCACCGACGCGATGATGGCGCTGATCCGCGAGGATCTCGCCGCGCTTGGCGTGAAGATGGACCTGTTCTATTCTGAGAAGTCGCTTTACGGCACGGGCCGGATCGAAGCCGCGATCGAGGATCTGAAGGCCAAGGGCCTGATCTACAAGGGCGTGCTGGAGCCGCCCAAGGGCAAGACGCCCGAGGATTGGGAGCCGCGCGAGCAGACCCTGTTCAAATCGACCGACTACGGCGATGACGTGGACCGCCCGATCATGAAATCGGATGGGGCCTGGACTTATTTCGCCCCCGATATCGCCTATCACTATGACAAGGTGCAGCGCGGCTTCGATGCGCTGATCGACGTGTTCGGGGCCGACCATGGCGGCTATGTCAAGCGGATGAAGGCCGCCGTGTCGGCCCTGTCGGCGGGCCGGGTGCCGCTCGATATCAAGCTGACGCAGCTGGTGAAGCTTTATCAGAACGGGCAGCCCTTCAAGATGTCCAAGCGGGCGGGCACTTTCGTGACCCTGCGCGACGTGGTGGATCTGGTGGGTGCCGATGTGACCCGCTTCGTCATGCTGACCCGCAAGAACGATGCGCCCCTGGATTTCGATCTGGATAAAGTGCGCGAGCAATCCAAGGACAACCCGGTTTTCTACGTGCAATACGCCCATGCGCGGATCTGCTCGGTGATGCGCAAGGCCGCGGAGGCGGGGATTGCCGCCGATGCCTCGGACCTGTCCCCGATTGCCCATCCGGCGGAGTTCGCGCTGGCGGCCAAGCTGGCCGAATGGCCGCGCCTGGTCGAGATTGCCGCCACCAGCCACGAACCGCACAGGGTGGCCTTCTACCTCTATGATCTTGCCAGCGAGTTCCATGGGCTGTGGAACAAGGGCAACGCCGAACCCGCCCTGCGGTTCCTGCAGGAGGACGACCCTGTTGCATCGAAAGCAAAACTTGCCCTCATCGGTGCCGTTCAGGTTGTTATTTCCAACGGTCTTGGTATCTTGGGCGTGACACCGGTCGAAGAAATGCGCTGAGGACAGCCCCGATCATAACGGGGCGTTCATCGAAAAAGCGAAGACCGGGGATCGAGCAGGCTATGAAATACCCGGTATGCCGCGCCATTTGCGGACTGCCCATGCCGGGAAGCGAGGGCAGGCATGGCAGATATTGAGTATTATGACGAACCCGCGTCCCGGTATGACACCGAGGGCGCAACCGCCGCGTCGGGCATGTCCATCATCGTGAACTGGATCGGCGCGTTGATGTCGGTCGCACTGATCGTCGGGCTGGCGATCTGGGCATGGCAGCTGACGGTGCGCGATGTCTCTGGCGTGCCGGTGATCCGGGCGCTGGAAGGGCCGATGCGGGTGGCCCCGGAAAACCCCGGCGGCACCGTGGCGGACCATCAGGGGCTGGCGGTGAACCGCATTACCGAAGGGGCGGAGGCGGCGCCGGCCGCCGATCGGATCGTTCTGGCCCCGGCGCCGCTGGATATCGAAGAGATCGACCTGAGCTCTGCCAGCCTTCCGGCGGACAGCACCGCGCCTGCGGACGCCGCGGGCGAGGAAACGCTGGCGCTGATCGACCGGCTTCTGGAAGAGGCCACGCCGTTGGAACCGCTTGACCCCGTGGCCGAGCCCGAGGTCGCCGCCGTGGAAAACCCGGTGGAGGCTGCCGTGGCAGAGGCGCTAGCCGGGTCGCCGCGCCCGGTGATCGAGGTGATCTCCGCCGCCATCCCCGGTGTCAGCCGTTCGCTGAGGCCGCTGAGCCGCCCGGAAGAGGTGGTGCTGGTGGCCTCGCTGGACCCGGCCGCACCCGTGTCCGCGCCATCTGCCTCGGCTGACGTGACCGAGCTTGACCCGGAAGGGCTGGCGACGGGCACCCGGCTGGTGCAGCTCGGGGCTTTTGACGATGCGGAGACCGCGCGCGAGGAATGGGCGCGGCTGGCGCGTCTCTACCCGGATTTCTTCCGCGACAAGGATCGGGTGATCCAGCGGGCGGTGTCTGGCGGGCGGGCCTTCTTCCGCTTGCGCGCGCACGGGTTCGATGATCTCTCGGATGCCCGCCGCTTCTGCACCGCGCTGAATGCGCAGGGCGCGCCCTGTATCCCTGTCACCGTGCGTTAAGCCCCCGTGCACGCTGCGAAAAGCGCCACGATCCTCGGCTGCCTCGGCCCGCAGCTCACGCGCGACGAGGCGGCGTTCTTCGGGGATGTGGCGCCGGTCGGGTTCATCCTGTTCGCCCGCAATGTGGAAACGCCCGAGCAACTGAAGCGGCTGACCGGCGATCTGCGCAACGCCGTTGGTTGGCCGGCGCCGATCTTCGTCGATCAGGAAGGCGGGCGGGTGCAGCGCCTGCGTGCACCGCATTGGCGCGAATGGCTGCCGCCCTTGGATCAGGTGGCCAAGGCCGGACCAGAGCGCGCCGCGCGGTCGATGTATCTGCGCAGCTATCTTATCGGACGGGAACATCTGGCGCTTGGCATCGACGGCAATTGCGCGCCCTGTGCGGATATCGCGCGGGACCAGACGCACCCGTTTCTGCGCAATCGCTGCTACGGGGAAGATGCTGAAACCGTTGTAAAAATATCGCGCGCCGTGGCCGAGGGGCTGTCGGATGCCGGGGTGTTTCCGGTGATGAAGCATATGCCGGGCCATGGGCTGGGAACGCTCGACAGCCATCACGAGTTGCCGCATGTGACCGCCGCGCGTGATGCGCTGGAAGAGACGGATTTCGCGGCGTTCCGGGCGCTGAACAAGCTGCATTGGGGGATGAGTGCGCATCTGGTGTTTGAAGAGATTGACCCGGATGCGCCCGCAACGCTCAGCCCGGCGATGATCCGGTTGATCCGCGAGGAGATCGGGTTTCAGGGACTGCTGATGACCGACGATCTGTCGATGAACGCGCTGCCGGGCGGGATTGGTGAACGAGCGGAGCGGGCCATAGCTGCCGGTTGTGACGTGGTTCTGCACTGCAACGGCAAGCGCGAGGAAATGGATCAGGTCGTTAGGGCGGCGGGGGAGTTGGGGGAAGCCGCTTCGAAGCGGCTTGGACGCGCCCTTGGCAGCCGTCGCCACGCCATTGATCTGTCCGAGGCGGAGGCACTGGCGGAGTTGTCGGCGCTTCTGACATAGGAGCCGGCCTGACACACCCGTTCCGACAGAAAACGCGATTGCGAAATCGCGTCGTCGCGCCCCATGCCCGATCTTGACATTCCCCTGCCATGCCGGGACTTTGTCCTCCTTCACCATGGACCCGTCCTGATGTCAGACAGCACAGACCGCCAGCCAGAGGACCTTTGGGAAACCGTCGCCGAACGGCGCGCGGCGGAGGCTTTGATTGTCGATGTGGACGGGTTTGAAGGCCCGCTCGACGTGCTCTTGACGCTGAGCCGCACGCAAAAGGTGGACCTGCGCAAGATCTCGGTTCTGAAACTGGCCGAGCAATACCTGGCCTTCGTCGAAAAGGCCCGGTCCCTGCGCATTGAACTGGCCGCCGATTACCTTGTCATGGCCGCCTGGCTCGCCTTCCTCAAATCCCGGCTGCTGCTGCCCCCCGATCCGTCCGAAGAGGGCCCGACGGGCGAGGAACTGGCCGCGCATCTGGCCTTCCAGCTTGAACGTCTGCAAGCCATGCGCGACCGCGCCGCGCGGATCATGGCGCGCGATCAGCTTGGCAAGGACCGCTTCATGCGCGGCCTGCCGGAGCGGGTGGAAACCGCTCGAAAGGTTACCTATTCCGCCTCACTGCTGGACCTGATGCAGGCCTATGCCCGCACCCGCACCCGCGATGATTTCCGCCCCTTCGTGCTGGACCGCGACTCGATTTTCACGATGGAAGAGGCGCTGGAGCGGATGCGCTCCATGATCGGCTTTTCCGGCGATTGGGTCGATATCTCGACGTTCATACCCGACGGTTGGCGGCGCGATCCGATCAAGCGGCGCTCGGCCACTGCCTCCACATTCGCCGCTTCTCTGGAACTTGTGAAGGCGGGCAAAGCGACCCTGCGCCAGACCGAGACATTCGCGCCGATCCAACTCAGACCAAGAGGCCCCGATGACCGCTGAGGACCCGGATATCGAGCAGGACGAACCCGTAGAGGACACGCAGGAGGAAAGCCTCTTCCAGGCTCCGCCGCTCGCGGAACAGGAACGCATGGTCGAGGCGATGCTCTTTGCGTCGAGCGAGCCGCTGACCACCCGCGCCATGCAGGATCGCATGCCCCATGGCTGCGATGCGGCAGAGGCCATGGTGCTGCTGCGCCGCCGCTATCAGGGCAGGGGGGTCAACGTTGCCCGCGTGGGCGATGCCTGGGCCATTCGCACCGCGCCCGACCTCTCGTTCCTGATGAGCCGCGAGACGGTGGAAACCCGCAAGCTCAGCCGGGCGGCCATCGAAACGCTGGCCATCATCGCCTACCATCAGCCCTGTACCCGCGCCGAGATCGAGGAAATCCGGGGCGTGTCCGTCAGCCGGGGCACCATCGACCAGCTGATCGAGATGGAATGGATTCGCTTCGGCCGTCGCAAGATGACGCCGGGCCGGCCTGTGACATACGTTGTGACGCCCCAGTTCCTCGATCATTTCGGTCTGGAAACCACCCGCGACCTGCCGGGCCTGAAAGAGTTGCGCGAAGCGGGCCTTCTGGACAACCGCCCTCCGCCCGGCATGTTCCCCGGCCCCGATGACGACGGAGAAGACGATGCGCTGGACCCAGGACCGGGACAGGAGGACATGTTCGGACCCTGAAAGTCCTGATTGCCCCAATTCTGCCATGGAATCGTGCCAGACTGAACAAAACAACCAGATTCGAGGCAGACCCATGGACCGTATCATCAACATGATCCTCAACCGCCTGCTCAGGCGCGTGATCAATCGCGGCGTCGATGCCGGGGTGAATGCCGCCTTCGGCGCCCGCGATGACGACCAGATGACCCCCGATCAGCGACAGGCCATCCAGCGCAACACGCAGCGCGCGCGTCAGGCAACCCGGCTGGCCAGCCGGATGACCCGTCTCTGACCTATTTCTATCGTTTATTCGGTGCATTGGTGCTGGCGCCCTCGGGCGCTGCGTGCCATTGTGCCGCCGCGCCTTTCTAACAGGAGAGATCCCTTATGCTCCGGCCCCGTTTTTATCTGTCCATTGCCCTTCTGTCTCTGACCTCTGCACCTGCCTTCGCTCAGCAGGAGCCCACGCCCGAGGAACTGGCGATCCGCGCTGCGTCTCCCGGCGTCATCGTGAACGAGGAGACCGGGGAATACACCGCCATCGAACTGGAGCTTCAGGGCTGCCGGATCGTGCAGACGCTGATGACCAACCAGGGCTATTCCATGGGCGGCCCCGTCGGCGTTCAGGTGCTGCGCATGGATCTGCGCGACCTTGATCCGCTGACCGGCATCCTTCCCGCCGAAGATACGGTGAATGGCCACACCCGCGTGATGCTGATGCCCTCGCAATCCGCGTGGGAGGCGATCCAGACCGCTGGCGGCATCTTCTCGGATATGCGCACCGCTGCCGCCGAACAGGGCGATCAGGAAAACCCCGACGCGATCAACGGGGCGCGCACCCTGCGCACCCGCGCGCAGCGGATGTTCTCGGCCGATGCGGTGCTTGGCAATTTCGGTCCCGTCATGGCCCGCACCCATGTGCTGCAGATGCGCGGCGACCGGGGCGAGCTGATCTATCCGCTGGTCGCGCCGATGCAGATCACCCTGGACCCGGAGGCCGCCGATGCGGCGCTGGCCACGATCAATGACCTGCGCGCCGGGCCCTGTGCGCCCGAGGATGGCATCTCTGCCGAGCCGGAGCCGCAACCCGAAGAGGGTGCGGACGAAGATGGTGAAGCCACTGAATAGGGCAGAAATTCCTTGCGCCGGGACCCGGTTCCGGCGCAAATTTTTCCGTGTTTTATGACGGAAAAGGAATTTCACCATGTTTCGATTTGCCGTGCTGGCCGCAGCCATGGCGCTGGCCAGCCCCGCCGCGGCCTTCCCGCGCGTCTATTTCTTCTGCATCACCGATGACCAAGCGCCCCCCTATATCCGGGTGGGGCCGATGTCGCCCAATCAAACCGAGGCACGGTTTCTCTATCCCCCCGCCCATGACGGCGCGCGGCGTGACCATGACATGCTGTGGATCGGTGAGACTGCCGCGGGTGAGATCCGCTATCACGCGGGTGATATTTCGCTGGACCTCGCGGCCGAGGATACGGGGTTGCAGATAGGGGATATGATCATCCCCTGTACGATGCTTGAACTGCCACAGGATCACCCGCGCGGTGATTACCCGGCTTTGGCGCGTGCCAACGGGGGAAACCTGCATGCGGGTCCCGGGCCGGATCATCCGGCTTTGGGTGAGATTGCACCGGGAACCCGGCTCTACCTCCAGTCCCGCTCGGAGGAGGAGACGGACGGATATGCCTGGTTTGAGCTCTACGACCCGACCGGGCCGGCCGGGTTTGTTTGGGGCGGAGACCTTTGTCCCGGTTTCGAACCGCTGGAGAGTGCGCTGCCCTCCTGCGATCAATAATTTGAAAGGACATTTTGAATGCGCTTGACCCCGTTCGTTGCAGCGTTGGTGATGCTGGCCCTGCCAGCGGCTGCACAAACCCAGTTCGACTGCGGTCCGCTTGGCGATGGCAGCTACATCGTCACGATCGACCCGGCCATGTCCGACCGGGCAGAGGCCCGGTTTGCCATGGGCATGGACTCTGGCGGTGGCGCCACCAGTCCGGCCACGCTGCTGACAGCCGCCCCCACAGGATCGGGCTTTCGATATGTCGGGCCGGAAATGGAATTGCGCGGGCAGGGCAATATGGCGGAGCTTCGGGTCGAGGACATGATGCTGGTCTGCCAGACGATCAGCGCGGGCGGCGGGGCCTTCCCGGTTCAGGCGCGATCCTGGGGCGGCAATGTGCGCGTGGGGCCGGGCATGGAATATGACCGGTTCGGCAGCTTCGCGGAAGGTGAAGACCTGATGATCGTCTCCAATACCGGCGTGATGATGAACGGCTACCCCTGGTTCGAAGTGCGCGACATGCAAGGCGCGGGCGGGTTCCACTGGGGCGGCATCATCTGCTGGACCACGGTGCCGGTGGATGGTGTGTTCCAGTCCTGCCCATAGGGCCAGAGGGGAAAGCGGCCCTGACCGGGCCGCGATCCTTCAGTTTCCGAACCGGGCGCTGAATTCCTGCATCAACGCCCCCCAGGCCTGAAACGCGGCGGCAGGATCGGCGGCAGAGGCGCTGTGGCTCAGCACAAGCCAGCCGTCACCGCCGACGCTGATGCTGCCCCCCAGACCGGCGGCCTGCCAGTCTGCTGCGGCGTCGCCACCCGAAGGCGGCGGGGCCACGGCCTGAAAGCTGAGCGTGCTGCAATTGCTGCCGCTGCTGCTGCAATCGGGACCGGATGCCATGGCGACATAGCTTGCGGGTCCAGCCTCGCCGAAGATGGTCAGGCTGCCGCCCGCATCCTCCATCCGGGCCGGGCCAAGCAGCATCGCCTGACCCAGCAAATCCCCCGGCGCGGTCTGTGCCGACAGCGGTGTCGCCAGCAGGGTCAGCCCTGCAATCCAGATACGCATCATCTCTGATCTCCCTTTGTGTTCGGGTGTCACTGCGTCAGGTGGCTGTTGAACTCCGCCAGAGTCAGCCGCCAGATGTCGAAACTGTCTGCAAAGTTCTGCCGGGTGACGCCGAAGTCTATGTTGACGCTCCAATGCAGGATTACGCTGCCGCTGCGGGCCACATAGGCTGCGCCGAACCGCTGATCCTCGTTCCACTGGTTGAGCAGGGTCAACCCGTTGCGTTCCGTTGTGAAGGTCGCGAAGAACTGAAGGGAATCGCAGGCCCCATCGTCGCATCCATACATCAGGATGCCATAGTTGTTGCCCTCGATGGTGCCGGTCATCATCGGCTGACCGTTGTTCGAGGCTTCCATCTGTGCCGGGCCGAAACCTTGCGCGACACTCATGATATCCTGGGGGGTGTTGCCCAACATCTGGGCATGGGCCGGGGCGGCGAGTGAAATGGCTACGGCGGTGGCGGCAAACATGCGTCTCATGGGCAATCCTCTGGTCAAGACGTGAAACTCAATACTCCAAGGGTAGGCCCGTACCGCTGGCCTGTCAAAATGCAATTCCCGGGGCGGGGCCGGAACAGCAAAAGGGCGCCACGCCGGCGCCCTTTTCCGTTGTTCTGTCTGCCGCGATCAGCAGCTGTAGTACATCTTGTACTCGATCGGGTGCGGGCAGTGTTCGAAGGCGTAGACCTCGTCCCACTTCAGCTCCAGGTAGCCCTCGATCTGGTCCTTGGTGAACACGTCACCTTTCAGCAGGAAGTCGTGATCGGCTTCCAGGTTTTCCAGGGCTTCGCGCAAGCTGGCGCAGACGGTCGGGATGCCGGCCAGTTCCTCGGGCGGCAGGTCGTAGAGGTCCTTGTCGGACGCTTCGCCCGGATGGATCTTGTTCTCGATGCCGTCGAGACCAGCCATCAGCAGGGCCGCGAAGCACAGGTAGGGGTTTGCCGCCGGATCGGGGAAACGGGCCTCGACGCGCTTGGCCTTCGGCGATTCCGCCCACGGGATACGGACGCAGCCAGAGCGGTTGCGGGCCGAATACGCACGCAGAACCGGGGCTTCAAAACCGGGGATCAGGCGCTTGTAGGAGTTGGTGGACGGGTTGGTGAAGGCGTTGAGCGTCTTGGCGTGCTTCAGGATGCCGCCGATGAAATACAGCGCCTCATCCGACAGGTCTGCATATTTGTCACCCGCAAACAGCGGCTTGCCGTCCTTCCAGATCGACATGTTCACATGCATGCCGGTGCCGTTGTCGCCAGAGATCGGCTTCGGCATGAAGGTGGCGGATTTGCCGTAGGCGTGGGCCACGTTGTGGATCACGTATTTGTATTTCTGCAGCTCGTCTGCCTGCTTGGTGAGCGAGCCGAAGATCAGGCCAAGCTCGTGCTGACAGGACGCCACCTCGTGGTGGTGCTTGTCGACCTTCATGCCGATGCGCTTCATGGTGGACAGCATTTCAGACCGCAGATCCTGTGCCGCGTCGGTCGGGTTCACGGGGAAGTAGCCACCCTTGATGCCCGGACGGTGGCCCATGTTGCCCATCTCGTATTCGCTGTCCGAGTTCCAGGCGGCGTCCTGGGCGTCGACCTCGAAGGAGACCTTGTTCATCTCGACCGAGAAGCGTACGTCGTCGAACAGGAAAAACTCCGCTTCGGGACCGAAATAGGAAGTGTCGCCGATGCCCGAGGAGATCAGGTAGGCTTCGGCCTTCTGCGCGGTGCCGCGCGGGTCGCGGGAATATGGTTCGCCGGTGTCGGGCTCGACCACGGTGCAGTGGATGCAGAGCGTCTTTTCCGCGTAGAACGGGTCGATATAGGCGCTGTCAGTGTCGGGCATCAGCTTCATGTCCGACTGTTCGATGGACTTCCAGCCAGCGATGGAGGAGCCGTCGAACATGAACCCTTCTTCGAGGAAGTCCTCATCGACCTGATCGGCCATCACGGTGACGTGCTGCAGCTTGCCGCGCGGGTCGGTGAAGCGGATATCGACATATTCGATATCTTCTTCACGGATCAGGTTCAGAACGTTTTCGTTGCTCATGTCCAAGTGTCCTTGAGAGTAGTTGACTGTTGATAAGGGGAAAGCGCCGCTCAGAGAGCGTCTTCGCCGCTTTCGCCCGTGCGGATGCGGATCGCCTGTTCGACGGACGAGACGAAAATCTTGCCGTCGCCGATCTTGTCGGTCTTGGCTGCGTCCACGATCGCTTCGATCGCGCCGTCAACCATGTCATCGGACAGGACAACGTCGATTTTCACCTTGGGCAGGAAGTCGACCACATATTCCGCGCCGCGATACAGCTCGGTATGGCCTTTCTGACGTCCGAAACCCTTGACCTCGGTGACGCTGAGGCCCTGGATGCCAATCTCCTGAAGGGCCTCTTTCACCTCGTCCAGTTTGAACGGCTTGATGATGGCTTCGATCTTTTTCATGTCTGCCGACTCCTCTGGCCCGAGTATTGCAGGCCCGTGACACCACTTTCCCGATGGGGTCGCAATCGGGTAGCGTGACACAGGGGGGCTTGCCGTCCGGGATTCCGCAGCGACCGCCCAAAACAAACGCAATGCGCATAAAAATTGTGCACTGTGAAAACTCATGATCGCCAAGGGGCCATACCGGCATGACCGAGTTGCTGACCGCCGCACAGATGCGGAGCCTGGAAACCGCCGCGATGGAGGCCGGTCCGGTCACCGGACAAGAGCTGATGGAGCGCGCCGGGGCAGGGGTTGTCGCGGCGCTACTGGCGCATTGGCCCGAGCTTCGGGCGGGGTCGTTCCGGGCGCTGGTGCTCTGTGGTCCCGGCAATAATGGCGGCGACGGGTTCGTCATTGCCCGGCTGCTGCATCAGGCGGGCTGGTCGGTCGCGCTGCATCTTTTCGGCGATCCCGACCGCTTGCCGCCGGATGCCGCGCTGAATTGCAGCCGTTGGCAGGCCCTTGGCGAGGTACGGCCCTGGGATGGCGAGGCGATTGCCGGGGCGCGGGCCGATCTGGTGGTCGATGCGGTGTTCGGCGCGGGCCTGACCCGGCCGGTGCCACATGAGATCGTTTCGCCCATGGTGATCGGCATGGGGAATCGCGGGCGAAACTGTCGCAAACTTGCCGTCGATAGCCCCACGGGGCTGTGCATGGACAGCGGCCGCGTGCTGGTTGATAGCGAGGCCGGTCTGCCAAATGCCGACCTCACGGTGACTTTCCACCGTGCCCGGCCGGGGCACTACCTGGCCAGCGGCCCGGCGGCCTGCGGGGCGGTTGCGGTCGCCGATATCGGGCTGGCCCCTCGGGCCGCGATCCCACCCCGTCGCCCGGCCCCGGCTGGGGTGCGGCTTGGCCCGCTTGCGACCCTCGTCACCTCGCCCCGCGATCTGGCGAAGCGACAAGGGGGACACAAATATGATCACGGTCATGCGCTGGTGTTGTCCGGCCCGATGGGCCATTCAGGCGCGGCCCGTCTGGCAGCCCGTGGCGCATTGCGCATCGGGGCCGGGTTGGTCACCGTGGCGGCGCCAGGCTCTGCCATGATGGAATGTGCCTGCCAGCTGACCGCGATCATGCTGCGCAAATGCGAGGGGGCCGAAGGACTGGCCGATCTGCTGACCGATGCACGCCTGAACGCCCTGTGTGTCGGACCGGGGCTGGGGCTGGGGCAGGGCACCCGCGATCTGGTGGCGCAGGCACTTGCGGCCCGGCGCGGGACGGTGCTGGACGCGGATGCGCTGAGCGCATTTGCACAGGATCCGGACGCGCTGTTCGCGCAGCTGCATGAGGCTTGTGTTCTAACCCCCCATGGCGGTGAGTTCGCCCGGCTTTTCCCCGATATCGCGGCAAGGTTGAGCTCTGCGCCCATGGCCGGCCCCGCCTATTCAAAGATCGACGCAACACGAGAGGCGGCCGCGCGAGCGGGCTGCACGGTGCTGCTCAAGGGGCCGGACACGGTCATCGCGGCGCCGAACGGTCAGGCGTCAATCCACGCCGCCGCCTATGATCGCGCGGCACCCTGGTTGGCGACAGCCGGATCTGGCGATGTGCTGGCAGGTTTCCTCACCGGCCTGCTTGCCCGCCGGTTCCCCCCGAAACGCGCCGCGGAAACCGCGGCCTGGCTCCATGCGGAAGCCGCACGTCTTTTCGGCCCGGGTCTCATCGCGGAAGATCTGGCGGATCAGTTGCCGGGTCTCTTCCGCAGCCTGCAAACGATGGCGTGATCCCGTTCCACCCCGGCATACGTCCCCGGGGCGGGTCTGCGGAAGGCGGCTTGCCCCTGCTCTCAGACCTGGGCGATGTCCTGCGCCGCGCTGATCACCTCGAGCCCGTCGGCATACAGCACGTGGGCGCGGTCGAATTGCAGGGTCAGCAGGGCTTCGGGGCGCGCATCGCTCCAGCAGATGACCTCGCCATCGACAAGCCGCGACAGTGGCACCCGTGCGGCCGGCGTGCCGAATAGCGCCTGTGCCCGCCAGTCGCGCAGCAGGATCTTCTGGTCGGCAGGCAGCAGCAGATCGCGCACAGGCTTGCCACCGAGCGCATCCTTGCGAATGAAGACGAAGCGCATCTCCTCAGGCACGTCATGGCGGAAGATCCGTCGCAGACCCTGCGCGCCCGCGTCGCGTGTGATCACCCGGTCGCCGGGATAGAGCGCCTCTGCGGGCAATGCGCCGGCCAGTGTCAGAATCTCCGTCCCCGGCGGCAGCATCGCGCCGGAAAGCTGTCTCTGCGTCGCTTCCCCGGTCGGAGACCCGTCTCTCAGATCCGTCATGCCAATTCCTGCTCAGTCCCGGCGATGCTACCTCGCCATGTCTTTCCGGCAGGTTAATGCAAAGGCTGGGGCCGACCCAAGGGCTTTCTCGAAGCGAAACCCCCAAAAACCCGCAAAATCCCTCTCGCCACTGGCGCGGGCCTTTGCTAAAGACCCGCCACTGTCAGGCGACTGCCTGCGGATCGTGCGGGTGTGGCGAAATTGGTAGACGCACCAGATTTAGGTTCTGGCGCCGCAAGGCGTGGGGGTTCAAGTCCCTCCACCCGCACCATAGAAATGCTCTAAATAACTTATAATATTAGACATTTTTATAAAAAGAGTATTTTAGTCCACCTCCATAACCACCTTCCCTGTTTTGTGGCGATGCTTTGCAGTGGGCCTTGATGATGTGACCGGCCCACCCGACGGCATCGATGTTCCAAAGTGGGTCTGCGATGATCCACAAAGGAGGACGATCATGTCGGAGATTGTCATGGTCGGGCTCGATCTGGCGAAGCATGTGTTTCAGGTCCACGGGGCAGATGCAGCGGGGCAGCCTGTTATGCGCAAGAAGCTTCGGAGGCGGCGCGCGCAAATGCGCGCTGGTCGCTGGATTTTCTGTCGGACAGCTTCGGTGCTTCACGCAAGTTCCGCATTCTGGCGGTGATCAACGATTGCTGCCGCGAAAACCTGCGCCTGATGGCTGACACCAGTATCTCGGGAGCTCGTGTCGCCCGCGAGCTGGACGCGTCGGTGCGGGTCTACTGAAAACCAGGTTGCATCGTCAGTGAAAACGGGACGGAGTTCACAAGCCGGGCCATCCTGAGATGGGCCGACCAGAACGATGTGCCGTGGCATTACATCGACCCTGGGAAACCGTAGCAGAATGCCTTCATCGAGTCGTTCAACGGCAGTCTGCGCGACGAGCTCTTGAATGAGGAGATATTCGAAAGCCTCGATGATGCGCGAAGAAAGCTGGCCCTTTGGCGATATGACTACAACGCCGTCTGGTCGCACTCATCGCTTGGAAACCAGACGCCACTGCAAGCGGGCCGAGCGCTTGAGCAATTTGAGGGCTCAGCCCCCGGCGCGCTTGCCCAAACCGAAACCCATGATTATCAAAATCAAACCTGCAGACTCTCGTTATAATCGAGGGACCGCCGGGGGACAGGTCAGGGGGTCGGAACCGATATACCGCGCCGGATGGCAGGGGCAGCTTACTTCAAGCGATCGTATTTCTCGATAAACATTCCTGGGAAAGCGAGTCTGGCGAGCGCTTCCGCGAAGAAGTAGTCGCCGAACATCACAGCAGCATCCGGGCCTATCTTGTGCGGTTCCGAATAGCAGCCATGTTTCAGAATTCCGCGATGGCAGTCTTCGGTAGCAAGGTAGTCTCCGCACAGGCCCTCGACCAGCCATTCGGCTTTCGCGCGCCATACTGCGGCGACGGCCTCATCGGGGTGAAGATCGGCAAGGTCCAGCAGCCCCGCAGCCATGATTGCGCTGGCGGCCGAGTCCTCCGGGACATTGTCGCCGGTTGCATCGAAGTCATAGGGCGGCACGGGCTTGTCTCCGAGAGCTTCGAACCATTTCTCGGAGATTGCGATAGCCTGGCTGAGATAGTCCACTTTGCTGGAATTCGCTGCGGTGACAGCAAGGCCCATGACGGCCCAACCGGTGCCACGGGACCAGTAGCTCTCATCATGCGCGCCCTGATAGGTGTAGCCGCGAAGACGTTCTCCAGTCGTGGTGTCGTATTCCACGGCATGATACTGGGTATTGTCTGGGCGGTTGAAGGACAGCATCGTCATCTTGGCGTGTTCTTCCGCGGCAAGCCGGAAACTGGCATCGTCAGCCTCTTTCGCGGCCCAGTAGAGCAGCGGGATATTGGCCATGGTATCAATCGCCGATGCTGCGCGTCCGCGCGGGTCGGTCATCGGCCCCCAGGAAGACACGTAGGATCCGCGCTGTGTGACGACGAGGCGTGAGCGTAGTTTGTCGGCGGCCCGCAGGGCGGTTGCGCGATGGCGTTCGTCGCCTGTGATCCGGTAGAACGGCATGGCGGAGCTCAGAAAGATGAACCCGATATCATGGGTGTTTCCGTCGCTTGCGCGTTCCTCGACCAGAACCATGCGGTCAGCGGCAAGTTGGAGGTACTTTTCGTCGCGGGTATGCAGATAGCTGGTCAGAAGCAGCCCGACCCAGAAGCCGCAAAACCAGTTGCCATGGCTCCAGTTTTCACCGGTATATCCAGCGGAAATGCTGACAGACATCGTGTCCCAAGAGCCATCGGGATGGGTGACATAGGGGAATGCGGAGCCGATCGTGGTCTCGTCCTCAAGGGTCTTCTTGGCGATGAGGTCGAGCGCGGCCGCGATATGCGTTGGGACGGTGTTGGACATGGTGACGTCTTCCCTGTTTATCCGTGCAACGGATTTTCTATTGGTGATGTGATATTCAGAGCGTGAAAGCGGGCCTTGAAGCCCCCCCGTTCGGGCGAACACGCCATCGGGCCGATCATCGCGCCCGTAGCCGTTGGAAAATCTGCGACGCGCATAAGCTGCCATGCCCCGTCAGCCGACATGAAATGCGCGATGATCGCGTTGTTTCGGGCGGTCAGGCGAACCGTTTGAAGGCCGGAGATGAGCGGTTGACCCACGACGGACCAGTCTGATCTTCCGCGAGTCACGACGATTGAGAAATTGGTCATCCCGTCCGAGTGCTCGATCCCGCACTTGATCCAGTTTTCCGCATCGACCCGCAGCATCAGCCCCGCCTGATCGTAGAGCGTTTCGTATTGGCCCTCGAAAGACAGGGTTGCGGTGAATGCCTCTGGTGCCGGCACCTGCCAGAAGTGCCCGTCATCGCGGATGAACCCGTAATGTGTTTCGCGCCAGAAGTCTGTTTTGGGCAAGGTCGAGAGGGTCAATACGCCTTCGCGCATATCCCAGGCACGAGGGGGATTCAGCCAAGTGCCGTCTGACAGGGTTCTTGCCATCGTCATCAGCTCCTGTTCTCCGTCTCAATAGAGGCCCCGCAGCTCTCGCGAACGATCAATCGAGGGGGGTAGGTGATGTCGAGAGGGCTGCCGCTGCTCCGGTCCAGCGACCAGCTCTGCAATGCCTGCCCCACCATTTCGCCGAGCTTCTCTGCAGGCGTCGCAACAGAGGTCAGTGGCACTGGCTGCAAGGCTGCTTCAGGAATGTCATCGTATCCGATTACCGCGATATCCTTGCCGACCCTGAGGCCGGACGCGACGACCGCGTCCATGATTCCGATCGCGACGAGGTCGTTGTATCCAATCAACGCGGTCGGGTGGTTCTTCGCCGCAAGCACGTCGCGCGCAGCAGAGTAGCCGAACGCGCGGGTCGAGCCGCCATTGCGAATGAGCGTAGGATCGAGTTCCAAGCCGTGGCTCATAAGTGACGATGCAAATCCTGCATAGCGTTCAGAATATGCGAAGTTTTTCTGATACCCGCCAATAAAGCCGATTTTCTCATGCCCTAGCGCGGCAAGGTGCTCCGTCGCAAGCTGCATGCCGACCATCGGGTTGGCGCCAACGTAATCGAACGGAGACTGGCCTATACGGCGAACGGCCATCAGGAGCGGGCGTCTGCGGTTCTCGAACTCTTGGAGATCTAGGTACGTCGTTCCGGTTGCAGGCACCAGAACAACGCCCGCAATACCGGACTCCCAGAGATCGTGCAAAAGCTGGCGCTGGCGCGCAATGGAGTCATGCGTGGAGAGGATGGAGGTGCAGGCACCGGCATCAGCGAGAACCTTGTCCAGCCCTTCATAGAGCGCGTGAAAATACGGGTTTGCGATGTCATCGACGACCAATGCAAACTGGGCGCCCTGCACCTTTCGGGTCGAGGGTGCTTTTCGGGAGTAGCCCGTTTCCTCGATGGTTCTGAGAACGCTTTCGCGCGTCTCGTCCTTCAGGTTGCCTTTGCCCTGCACGACCAGCGAGACCGTCGCGGGCGACACGCCGGCCATTTCCGCGACGTCCTTAAGGGTTACTTTCTTTGAACCTGTCATCAAGGTCTCCCGATCAGGCCGTCTGAGCGACTGGGAAGAAAGTCCGCTTCGGGACTTTCTGGTAAAGGGGTGGTTCGCCGAGGATCATCGCCGCAGCCTTCTCGCCAATCATGATCGCAGGGGCATTGGTATTGCCGCTGTTCAGGAATGGCATGATGGAGTTGTCGCAAACGCGCAAACCCTCCAGCCCGTGAACCCTCAGTTCCGGGTCGACCACGGCCATGTCGTCAGTTCCCATCTTGCAGGTGCCGACCGGGTGGTAGTCGACAGAGGCGAATTCGCGGGCGTATGCAAGGATCTGTTCATCGGTGGTCGCCTCGGCGCTAGGGTAGCGTTCCCGCTTGATGTGTTGTGCGATCGCGGGCTGCGCCAGGATCTCGCGAACATGCCGGACGGCCTGAATGGACATGTGCCGGTCGTACTCCGTATCAAGATAGTTCGGGTCGATGGACGGCATATCGTTCGGATCGGCAGATCGCAGGGTCACTTGCCCGCGACTTGTTGGCCGCATGTTGCAAGTGTTGATGGTCAATCCGTGGCCGGGGACATGGGTGCGCGCACCGTTCACGACATAGGCGGGGAGGATATGCGTCTGAAGGTCGGCGCGACCTGTTCCATTTACGTCAATGAAGCACCCGCCTTCGGCCACGGGAGAGGTTGGAGCCCCGGTACGGTAGAGCGCGTACTGTATCCCGTGTTTGATATTCTTCGGAAACTTGTGCTGGCCGTCGTAAGAGATTGGTTTTTCAAGATCACAGACAACGTATGTGTTCAGGTGATCCTGGTAGTTCTTGCCGACGCCGTCCATGTGATACTGCATGTCGATGCCGTACTGCGTCAGCTCATCTGTCGGCCCGATCCCAGACAGAAGCAGCAGTTTCGCGGTGCCGATGCTGCCGGATGAAAGCAGGATCTCGCGATCACAGCGGGCAATCTCGACCTTGCCGCCCTTGATGTATTCCACCCCGACGGCGCGGCGGTTTTCCAAGATGACGCGTTTGCTCTGCGCGCGCGTTATGACCGTCAGGTTCGGACGGTTCATAACCGGATGCAGATAGCAGACTGCTGCAGAAGCGCGGCGTCCATTATGCTGCGTGACCTGGTACAGACCCGTTCCCAACTGATCATCACCGTTGAAATCCGGGTTCAGCTTGTGACCGGCCTGTTGTGCTGCGCGGATGTAGTCCTTGCAGATGATATGTGGCGATCTTTGGTTCGAGACGTGAAGGGGCCCGTCGGTGCCATGATACTCGTCTGCGATCGTATCGTTGTTTTCGGCACGGCGGAAATAGGGAAGGACGTTCTCATATGACCAGCCAGAGTTTCCGGCCTCGGCCCAACTGTCGTAATCTTCCCTTTGGCCGCGAATGTAGATCATGCCGTTGATGGAGCTCGACCCGCCGAGCGTCTTTCCAAGCGGGAACCAAAGCTCCCTGTTGTTCAGGTGTTTCTGTGGCGCAGTTGCATAGCAGTAGTTTACGCTCGGCTTCTGAAGCAAGGCGAAGCCGCCGGGCATGTGGATCATGGGATCCCTGTCCGGCCCGCCAGCCTCCAGAAGAAGGACTTTGTTGCTCGGATCGGCGCTCAGTCGGTTGGCGAGCACACAGCCGGCCGATCCGGCGCCGACGATGATATAGTCATACATTGAAAACCAGCCTCCTCCATGCGGGTTGAAAATATCTATATCCCTTGGATCTCACACGCGCAAGAATTTAGTAAATAATTAATTCAATCTACACCAATCCTCCGCCCAATCTGCACGGATTCCCTGCTTTTCCGGGGTCTCGGTGCAGCGCCCGGAGCGTTGTTCAGCTTGGATTTGCAGGGTGAAGGCGGTCCGCGCTGTTGTTGTGATTCTATTGATCAAAGCGCTGCGCTGGGTCGATGGGCGGGCTCTCGTCGCGCTTGCTGCGATGGGCGTTTGTGGGGATGAATTAAAGACATTAGTAAAATATTGACTAAAAAATATCGGATGATACGTTTGGTGCGTCAGGTCGATTCGCCTTCGTCAGTCGCGTTCGGGGTGGGAGGAGTGTCACCACACGTGTTCTTCGAGCGAACTGACAGGGCGAAAACTGGAGAGTTGAAAGGGAGGAAAGCATGATTAATCGACGGAGCATTCTGTCCTTGGTACCGGCCGCAGCGGTCGGACTTGGGCTGGCATCGGGCGCGATAGCGCAAGAATACCCCTATGGCGCGCCGCCATGGACCATCGGTTTCAGCCAGGACACCATGGATCACCCCTGGCGTGCGTATATGGTGACCTCTGCCGAAGCGCAGGCTGGTCAGTATCCGGATCTGGTGGAAGAGTTCATCTATACCGATGCGGGCGGCTCGAACGAGCGCCAGATCGCGGATATCGAAGATCTGATTTCGCGTGGCGTGGATCTTATCATGATGAGCCCGCGCGAAGCGCAGGCTCTTGTGCCGGCGGTGGAGGCCATCAATGCGGCCGGAATCCCGCTTGTGGTTCTCGATCGTGAGATCGTTGGCGAAGGCTACAATGTATTTATTGGCGGCAACAATCTGCAAATTGGCGAGGAACTGGGCCGCTACACCCGCGAGCAGATGGGCGACGAATTCGCCTATCTCGAGCTGGAGGGGATCCCCGGGGCGACGCCGACCATTCAGCGTCATGAAGGCTTTGCGTCTCAGATCGAGGGGGCAGACGGAATCGTGCGCCTGGACGCGCAACCGGCGAACTATGACCTCGCACCCGCCATCCCGATCATGGAAGACTGGCTGACCCGCTACCGTGGTGAATTCCAGGTGATCTACGCGCACAACGACCCCATGATCCTGGGGGCGATCAACGTCCTGCGCGAAGCCGGCTATGAGCCGGGCGATGTCTTCCTTGTCGGCGTGGATGGGCAGCGTGAGGCCTTCGAAGCCATCCAGGAAGGCTGGCTGCAGGCGACGGCCATCTACGCCACCGGTGGCGCGCTTGGTCTCGACATGGCGCTTCGCGTCCTGCAGGGGCAGGAAGTTCCGCGTCGGATCATCACGGAAACACCGGTGATCACACCTGAAAACGTGGAAGACTTCTACGATCCGGACTCGCAGTACGTGCGGTAAGTTCGCGGAGTCGAGCATAGGCCCCGACCCGTTCGGGGCCTATGCGGCCCTACACTTTATCCAGGTGGTATCAACATGTCCTCCCTCAACGATGTCGCGGTGCTTCGCGACGCGCCGGCAAAGGGTGTCGTACGCCTTAGGCTGAACCGCCCGTCGAAGCGCAACGCCCTGAGCAACAAGATGCTCGCAGAACTGGCGGACCATATTCGCGCCTGTGAAGCCGAAAAAGGTTGCCGGTGCGTGGTTCTGTCGGGCGGTGATGGGCTGTTCTCTGCCGGAGCTGACGTTTCCGAAATGCGTGACGCTGGTATAGATGCGATCCAGAACAGGAAGCGGGCAGAAGACTGGCAGGTTTTGGAGACCACGCGCCTGCCGCTGATCGCATCCGTGGACGGGATCTGTCTGGGAGGTGGTCACGAGCTGGCAATGCTATGTGACATGATTATTGCATCCGCCCGCGCCAGATTTGGCCAGCCAGAGGTTAAGCTCGGACACATCCCCGGTGATGGCGCCACGCAAAGGCTGCCCCGGCGGATCGGAAAATACGCGGCTATGCAGATGATACTGACGGGCGACCTGATCGACGCCGAGGAGGCACGGCGTCTGGGGCTCGTCAACGAGGTGACAGAGGAAGGGCGCTCTGATGACCGAGCGGTTGAATTGGCAATGCTCGTCGCCCGTCATTCCTCCAAGGCGCTTGGCCTGGCAAAGGATGCCGTTCGTGCGGCGGAAGAATTGCCGCTCTCGGCCGGGTTGGAGCGCGAACGCCGCAACATCGCGTTGGCCTTCACGACACGTGATCAGAAAGAGGGCATGGCGGCGTTTTTTGAGAAACGACCCGCAGAATTCACAGACGAATGAAACTCAGGCGAAGTGATCGGAGAAGGAAAACAGAATGCAGCTAGAAGGAATCCGGGTCGTCAGTTTCAACCATTTCCTGATGGGGCCCTTGGGTGTTCAGTTTCTTGGAGATCTCGGGGCCGAGATCATCGCGATCGAACCGCCCAAGGGTGCATTTCAGCGGCATTGGGGCGGTCAGAACTCCAAGCGAGCTGGTGGCGAAACGACGCTTGAACTGGTCGCCAACCGCAACAAGAAGAGCATCTGCCTCGATCTCAAATCGCCCGAGGCGGTCGAGATTGCCAAAAAGCTGATCGAAACCGCGGATGTGGTGGCAGAAAATTTCCGGCCCGGGGTCATGGAAAAGCTGGGCCTGGGGTATGAGGAACTGAAGAAGATCAACCCTGGTCTGATCTTTGCATCCGCCAGCGGCTTTGGCGCCGACGGTCCCTACGTCAACCGCCCGGGGCAGGACATGATCGCGCAATCCCTGTCCGGGATGGCCTGGATCACCGGCAAGCAGGGAGAAGTGCCCCGACTGATCGGCACCTCCGCAATCGACCAGCACGGGGCGATGATCTACGCGGCGGGCATTCTCGGGGCTCTGGTCAAGAAGGCCAGAACCGGAGAGGGGGGGCGCGTGGACGTCAACCTGTTCTCGGCCGCGCTGAACCTGCAAGCTGAATCGCTGGTGTGTTACTTCAATGGGGAGCGACCGGTAAGCACCCAACAACCCGCAAGCGTGGGCAGCTGGTACCACGAGGCGCCCTACGGCATCTACGCGACCGCCGACCGCTATATCGGGCTGTCGCTCGGAAATCTCGGTGTGATGCTGGAGGCCATCGGATTGGCAGAGACATTCAATATCACCCAGGAAGAGGCCTTTGCGCGCCGCGAGGAAATCTCGGCGGTGTTCGCGGAACGTCTCAAGACGAAGCCGTTTCATGAATGGGCCCAGATTCTGGAAGCGCGTGATATCTGGTATACCGAGGTCAACGACTACGATGCCTTGGCCAAGGACCCGCAGGTGCTTCACAACGGCGATTTCGTCGAGGTCGAGTCCTGGAACGGCGAGAAAATCACATTGGTCGCCAACCCGGTGCGCTACAATGGGGTTGTGGCACCGATACGTCTGGTTCCGCAGAAACTTGGCGCCCAGACCGAAGAAGTGCTGACAGAACTCGGGATCTCCAATGAGCATCTCGATGATCTCGTTGCCAAGGGGACCATAGGACCAAAATGACCGAGAACGCATCGCTTCAAGGCCCATCCGCCGGATCTGCGGAATGGCTGCTGGAAGCCAATGACATCAGTAAAAGCTACCCTGGTGTCAAAGCTCTGAAAGGCGTGGATTTCCAGATCGCACCGGGCGAGGTCGTCGCCGTGGTCGGCGAGAACGGTGCCGGGAAATCAACGCTCATGAAGATCCTGTCCGGAGCGATAAAACCCAATACGGGCACGCTGCTCTGGGAGGGGGAAGCGATCGAGTTTTCAGGTCCCCTGGATGCACAGGCACAGGGCATTTCCACGATCTATCAGGAACTGATGATCATTCCTGAGTTGTCAGTGGTCGAAAACGTATTTCTCGGCAATCTTCAGCGCCGGTCCGGGATTTTGGACTGGAAGGCGATGCGCAGGGAAGCGCGGGAAATTCTGGATCGGCTGGGCATGGAGGCATCCGTGGATGCCAAGGCGGGCGAGCTCAGCGTGGCCGAACAGCAGCTGATCGAGATCGCGAAGTCGTCCCGGCGCAAATCCAGACTTCTGATCATGGATGAACCGACTGCGTCCTTGTCGCGCGAGGAGGTCGACAGGCTCTTTGACCTGGTCCGAAGCCTGCGCAACGACGGGATTGCCGTGATCCTGATCACCCATCACCTGCACGAAATCTTCGAGATCTGCGACCGCCTGATCGTCTTGCGCGATGGCGACTACATCGGGGCGGCGGCGACAGCAGACATCGACGAGGCGAAGTTGGTCGAGATGATGTTGGGCCACAAGGTGGAGGTCGACGAGAGCAAGCATCGGGGCGTCGTCCACCAGAACGAAATCGTCCTCGAGGCCAGAAACCTGTCGCGGCCGCCTGATCTGCAGAATGTCAGCCTGACGTTGCACAGGGGCGAAGTCCTGGGCATCGCGGGGTTGATGGGGGCGGGGCGGACCGAACTGGTCCGTGCGCTGTTCGGGGCCGACCGGATTTCGGAAGGCGATCTGTCGATCAACGGCAAACTGGCCGTCGTTTCCAACCCGAGGCAGGCGCTTGACCTGGGTCTCGGGCTCGCACCCGAGGACCGCAAGACGCAGGGGCTGGTCTTGTCCATGCCTATCGGCACGAACGTCACCTTGCCATTCCTCGGCGGTTTTAGTGGCGCTTTAGGGTTGAACCTGCGCCGGGAAGCCAAAGAGGCAGAAGACTTGTGCCGGAAACTCTTCGTCAAACATGCGGGGATCGAGCGGCCTGTTGGAACGCTTTCGGGCGGTAACCAGCAAAAGGTCGTGCTGGCCAAACTGGTGGGGGCGGGAACGGATATCTTCCTGCTTGATGAACCCACACGCGGCATCGACATCGGTGCCAAGGAGGCGATCTTCGACCTTATCTGGGACCTGACGGCCCAGGGGAAGTCCGTGATCGTGATCTCCTCGGTGATCGAGGAACTGATCCGTGTTTGTGATCGGATCGTTTGTATGCACTTGGGAAAAGTGACCGAAAGCTATCGGCGCGGGGCGTTCGATCTTAACCAGATCATGCTGAACGCGATGGGGAAGTCGGCTGATGCCGACGCGCATGGGGTCGCACGATGATGCAGAACGTGATTTCCTTTGTCAGCCGGGGCAATTTCGTAATCCTGGCGATACTCGTCGTCGTGGCCGGGATTGTGTCGCCCCATTTCTGGACGGCTGAGAACATCTTCAACGTCGTCAGGGCGGCATCGCTTATCGGGATCGTCGCGATCGGTATGAACGTGGTGATCATCGGGGGCGGAATTGACCTTTCCGTTGGTTCGGTCGTCGCCCTTACGGGGGCTGTCGCGGCAAGTCTTTGGGTCAGCGATGCCCATTTCCTCCTGTTCATCGCAATTCCGTTGGTGGTGGCCGCATCCGTAGGCTTCGCAAATGGCGCGTTGGTAAGCTGGCTCGGATTGCAGCCTTTCGTCGCGACGCTTGTTCTCATGAGTGTTGCGCGTGGCGCTGGGCTCGTTTTCACGGGAGGCCAGCCCATCTACGCGGACTACCCCGACTTCTTCCTGTTCCTCTCGCGAGGCACGCTGTTGGGCGTGCCGATCCCGACCGTCGTATTCGTCACCGCTGCCTTCGTAACGTGGTATCTGATGAGATGGCGCGTCTTCGGGCGCGAGGTCACGGCAATCGGTGCGAACGAGACGGCTGCACGGCTTTCGGGCGTGAAGGTGTCCTGGGTCAAGATGAAGACCTACCTTTACTGTGCGCTTCTGGCCGGGATATCGGGCCTGGTGTTGACCAGCCGGATGGAGTCGGGCGAACCTGGTCAGGCCGGAATCTTCTGGGAACTGGACGCGATCGCCGCTGTCGTGATCGGTGGAACGTCGATCCGGGGCGGGTCCGGCTCGATCTGGGGTGCGTTCGTCGGTGCGCTGATCATCGGGATCGTCGGAAACCTCTTCAATCTTCTCGGGGTCGGCCCGGCGTGGCAGCAGGTTGCGAAGGGCGCGATCATCCTTATTGCGGTCATCTTGCAGGCGATCAGCGATCGCGGCGGCCTGCGCTCGCTGTCCTGGCCAACGCTGAGATGGGATTATGGCCCCCTGCCAATGATCAAGGTCATCGGTGGGGTTGCGGCCTTGCTTGTCGCGATCAACTTGGCGCTCTGGTCCACGACGCCCTCTCTCTTTCAGATTGACCTGGCCAAAGCGCCTTACACGCGCGCCAACAACCTAGAACTGACGCGTGTGTATCATCGTGCGATCCCTCTCTACCAAGAGGTCATCGACCGCTTCCCGGAGAGCGGATACGCAATCCTGTCACGCATCGGTATCGCAAATTCGGCCAGGGGGGGCGCCAATTTCGAGTTGGCGAGCGAAACCTATGCTGCGCTTTTGGCAGATATCGAGAGCGGCACGATCGGTGAGGAATATCGCTACGAAGTGTTGCGTAACTACGCGCTGATGCTTCAGGAATCCGGCGACGGGGCGGCATTCGGGATCGTGTTCAGCCAGCTCGAAGAGCATTTCCCAGATGACGAGGCCACGCGTGAGGCGCGGCGGCATCTCGAACAGCTCCAGGCCGCCGCAGCGGCCGGGGAGGACGCGGAACTGCCAGAGAACGCGCCTGTCATCATCGGCTCGAATGGCATTTCCATGCCGCAAAGCGTGCAGGTGGGTGATCGGTTCGAGATCACGATCCTGATGGAGCCGAACGAAGGCCATGCGGCGACCTTTTCCCTGATGACCGCATTGCCATTCTGGCGCGGCTTCAACCTTGTCCGAGCCGAACCGAACCCCCGTTCGGTCGCGGAGTTCTGGGGTCGGCGGGCATGGTCTTTCGCGGCCCTGACAGAACCCACGACAGTTACCGCAACGCTCGAAGCGCGACGGCCCGGAACCTACGAGTTCGACCTCGATGTGGAACTCAGCTTCGACGTCATCGAATACGGCATTGTCCGGCAAATCACGGTGCAGGAGTAAGAACGGTGAACCTTGTCAAGAAATATCCATTTGTCGCCGTCCTGGTCGTCATGGCCGTTGTCTTCGGGTTCGTCGCGCCGTCCTTCATGGATCCGGGCAACTTGTCCAACATCGTCAAGCAGGCGTCTTTGCTTGGGTTTGTCGCCCTTGGCATGTGTTTTGTCCTGATCGTCGGTGGCCTCGATCTGTCAGTCGGATCCGTCGTGGCGCTGTCGTCGGTACTGATTGCGGGCTTGTCGGCAACATTGCCGCCGAGCGTGGGCATTCACCTCGCCTTGCTGGCGGGGATCGCGGTTGGGATCGCCAATGGCGTCATCATCACGGCCTTCAATTTCCAGCCGATCATCGTGACGATTTCCAGCATGGCGATCGTGCGCGGGATCGCCATGGATTACTCCGACTCTCGTCCCATTTTCGGCACCTTGCCAGATGAACTGTTTCTTTTGGCAGATGGCTTCATCCTCGGGCTGCCCGTCCCTGCCGTGCTGTTCCTTGCGGCCTGTGTCATCGCTGCGCTGTTTCTCGGCTACACTTCAGCGGGACGGCAGATGTATCAAATCGGGGGCAATGAAGAAGCGGCACGCCTTGCAGGCGTCAATGTCGCGCGGATCAAGGTCCTTGCTTATGCCATCAGCGGCTTCCTTTCCGCATTCGCGGGGCTGCTGCTGGTCGCCCGCATGCAGTCCGGGGAAGCGGTGCGCACAGGCGTTGGCTGGGAACTCGACGCCATCGCCGCAGCCGCGATCGGCGGCGTGTCTCTGATGGGGGGGAAGGGCACCGTAATCGGTACTCTCTGCGGCGCGCTGATCATCGGCATGATGTCGAACGGCTTCAACCTTCTCGGGGTCAATCCCTACTGGCAGCGCATCATCATCGGCATTGTGCTTGCCATCGCCGTGGCCAGCTACTCCGGCGGCGCGATCATGCGCCTGTTCGAGCCGCTTTTCCGTCGCTCAAACGCAAGGACCTGACCAATGAAAGACTACTCTTCGCTCGCCCAGTCCGTTCGGCAGAATGGCTATTTCATTGACGGTCATTGGCATGATGGCAGCGGCCGGGAACGCCTGGAACGGGTCAGCCCCGGCCACGGTGTCGCGGTAAGCTCTGTTGCCCTCTGCACGGCGCAGGAAATCGATCTGGCGGTCGCGGCGGCTCGCAGAGCATTCGAGGATGTCTGGGGCGACACCCCGGGTGCAGAACGCGGGCGCATCCTGATCAAAGCGGCCGAGGGCATTCGCGCCCGGCTGGACGAAATGGCCTATTGGGAGACCCTGGAAACGGGCAAACCCATCAGCCAGTCGAAGGCAGAGATCACCGGTGCGGCAGATCACTACGAAGCGGCCGCCGGAATGGCGCGCATGATCACCGGCGAGACCCACAACAGCTATGGCGAAGGCATGTTGGGCCTCGTCACGAAACAGCCCATCGGTGTTGTCGGACTGATCACGCCATGGAACTTTCCGTTCATCGTGCTGGCCGAGAGATTGCCATTTATTCTGGCGGCAGGCTGTTCGGTGGTGCTCAAGCCCTCCGAGATGACATCGACCACCAGCCTGATCTTTGCAGAGATCCTAGCCGAGGCGGGCCTGCCACGGGGTGTCTACAACGTGGTGACCGGGACCGGTCCCGAGGTGGGGGAAGCCCTGTCGAACCATCTCGACATCGACATGATCTCCTTCACCGGGTCCACTGCGGTGGGCGAACGGGTTCTGACGGCTTCGAAATCCAACCTCAAGAAGGTCGGGTTGGAGCTTGGCGGCAAGAACCCGCAGATCGTCTTCGCCGACGCCAACTTGGACGATGCGGCGGATGGCGTTGCCTTTGGTCTTTGCTTCAATGCGGGGCAGTGCTGCGTGTCAGGCTCACGCCTGATCGTAGAGGCCTCAGTCGCCGAGAGCTTTAAGGCAAAACTGCTTGAAAAGTTGTCGCGCGTTAAAATCGGCGATCCGCTGGATCCGAATACGCAGATGGGGGCGATTGTCACGCCACAGCATTTCAAGAAGATCATGAGCTATGTCGAACGGGGCCAGGCAGAGGGTGCCTGTCTGGACAGAGGAGGGGAGGCTGTCTCTCCCTCTGGCGGGGAGTTCATCGTTCCCACCGTCTTCTCGGGTGTGTCCCGGGACATGGCGATCGCGCGGGAAGAGATTTTCGGCCCCGTCGTTACGGTCCAGACCTTCGAGACCGCCGCAGAGGCTATCGAGATCGCGCTCGATACCGAGTACGGCCTCGCCGCATCGGTTTGGAGCAAGAATATCGACACGGCGCTTGGCGTCATTCGAAAGATGCGGGCTGGCCGTTGCTGGGTGAACACGACAATCGTCGGCGGACCAGAACAGCCGATGGGCGGGTTCAAACGCTCTGGCACGGGGCGCGAATGCGGGATGATGGGGGTCGAGGAGTACATGGAAACTAAGTCCATCCACATTGCCCTCGGCGACCGTGAACCTTGGGTGGCCTGAGATGACGGATACAGGTTTGAACGCCGCAAGCGGCATCTTGGTCGGGCGCGTCTGGGTGCCGGATACGGGGCCGGTTTTGGTGACGCTTCGCGAGGGTGATCTGGTTGACATCACAAGTCGCAAGGTGCCGACCATGCGTGATCTGTTGGAAATGGATGATCCGGCCGCCACCGTTGCGGAGCTTGACGGCCCAGTGGTCGGGTCGCTTGCGGACGTCGAGACCGAAAGCCTTGATGCGCAGAGTGACCCATCCAAACGGCACCTGCTGGCCCCGAATGACCTGCAGGCGGTCAAGGCCGCGGGCGTGACCTTCGCCAAGTCAATGGTGGAGCGCGTGATTGAAGAGCGGGCTGCAGGCGACCCCAATGCGGCGCGGGCTATCCGGGATCGGATCGGGGCACTCATCGGGGCGAGCCTTTCGGACATCGAACCGGGGTCCGACAAGGCCGCGCAGGTCAAGAGGGCCCTTCAGGACGAGGGGCTATGGTCGCAATACCTTGAAGTTGGAATAGGTCCGGATGCCGAAGTGTTCTCCAAGGCGCAGACCTTGTCGGCTGTTGGCTGGGGTGCACCGGTCGGCCTGCATCCGAAATCGGTCTGGAACAATCCGGAACCCGAGATCGTCCTTGCGGTGGACAGCACGGGCCGGATCAAGGGCGCGACCATCGGCAATGACGTGAACCTGCGCGATTTCGAGGGGCGGTCGGCCCTTCTGCTGTCAAAAGCCAAGGACAACAATGCCTCGGCGGCGATCGGCCCCTTCATCCGGCTGTTCGATGGCAGCTACGGCATGGAGCAGGTGCGATGGGCCGAATTGACGATGACGGTCGAGGGCAGGGACGGCTACCGGCTGACCGGTCATTCCAGCATGTCCGAAATCAGCCGCGACCCCGCCGATATCGTGGCCCAGACGATCAACGAGAACCACCAGTATCCTGACGGTTTCATGCTGTATCTCGGAACCTTGTTCGCGCCGACCGATGACCGCGACGTCGCGGGCGAGGGGTTTACCCACAAGGTGGGCGACAGGGTCAGCATCGCGGCCTCGGATCTGGGGGTTCTGGTGAACGACGTGCGGCTCAGCCGGGAATGCCCGCCATGGACCTTCGGTGTAAGCGCACTGATGAGAAATCTGGCCGGACGCGGCCTGCTATGAGGAGAGTGACATGCTAACAGGCAAACATCTGATCGCGGGCCAGTGGATTGAAAGTGACAAGACGTTTAATTCACAGCCCGTCTTTGGCGAGCCGCAGGCGTTTTGCGCCGGATCGCCGGACTTGGTCGATGCCGCAGCGACGGCAGCGGAAATCGCGTTTGAAAGCTATTGTATGCTTTCCCGAGACGCGCGGGCTGCATTCCTGGACGTCATTGCTGATCAGATCGATGTGCGCGGCGATGCCATAACGATAGTTGGAACGGCCGAAACGGGCCTGCCTGCCGCGCGTCTGGAAGGGGAGCGCGGGCGCACCGTTGGGCAATTGCGGCTTTTTGCCAGCCATATTCGCGACGGGGCCTACCTGGACCGCCGTCACGATGAGGCTTTGCCGGATCGGGCTCCTTTGCCCCGCCCGGAACTCTTCATGATGCAGCGCCCTATAGGCCCCGTTGCCGTTTTCGGGGCGTCAAACTTCCCGCTAGCGTTTTCCGTGGCGGGCGGGGACACCGCAAGCGCGCTGGCAGCAGGCTGTCCCGTTGTCGTGAAAGGGCATTCCGCCCACCCCGGCATTTCGGAAATCGTCGCGCAGGCCATTTATGCTGCCATTCAGATCTGCGGTGTCCCCGCTGGCGTTTTCTCGTTGATCCAGGGCGGTCGGCGGGATGTCGGCGAGGCGCTGGTTCAACATCCGCTGATCCAGGCGGTCGGGTTCACGGGCTCGCTGACAGGGGGGCGCGCCCTGTTCAACCTTTGCGCTGCCCGTCCAAAGCCAATTCCGTTCTTCGGGGAACTTGGGTCGATCAATCCGGTCTTTGTCCTGCCCGAGGCGGCCAAAGCGCGTGGCGAAGCAATCGGAAAGGGCTGGGCTGCCTCCCTGACAATGGGGGCAGGTCAGTTCTGCACCAATCCTGGTGTGGTCTTCATCGAGGATGGGGCCGATGCCGATGCGTTCCTTGCCGGAGCGGAAGCAACCCTTTCTGAAACCGGGGCACAGACCATGCTGACGGACGGGATCGCCGAGGCCTATCGCGGCGGTGTGTCCCGAGTTGACAGCGTGTCGGGTCTCAAACAGGTTGCCGGCAGGGCCTGCGCGGACCGCAGTGCAAATCCCTACCTGTTCGAAACCAGCCTCGATGTCTGGAAATCTGCGCCAGAACTTTCGGAAGAGGTATTCGGCCCGCTTGGACTTGTTATCCGGGTGCCCTCTGCACACGATTTTCCTGCGATCGCGCGGGGCTTTGAGGGACAGCTGACCTGCACCCTTCATCTCGATGAAGCGGATATGGCCACGGCTGGAAAGCTGGTTCCCATCCTCGAACGCAAGGCCGGTCGATTGCTGGTGAATGGTTTCCCGACGGGCGTCGAGGTCAGTGACACGATGGTTCATGGCGGGCCATATCCAGCGTCGACCAATTTCGGAGCGACCTCGGTCGGAACGCTCTCGATCCGCCGTTGGCTGCGTCCGGTCTGCTATCAGGCTCTGCCGGCTGACTTGCTGCCTGAAGATCTCCGGATGATCCATTTGGGAAGGGATGACGTTGCGAATTGAACGGATACAACTGTGTAGCTGCTACCTCGGATGCCACACGATGTGTGAAGGCCCCTGTCGGCTTTCCCATTTTCGTCTTAGAGTCAATGGCTTGGTGCTTCTCCGAAGTGCGCCGAGCAGACGCGAATGCGATGGTTTGAAGAGTGGATGTTCGCAGTTTGGGGATTTTGGGTAAGTGATACGTGTCCGACCAAATCGTGGCAAAAAACGGGGTCCTGTCTCAAGGGTTTTGCGCAACATCCGTGCGCGTTTTATGATCCTAAAACGTCGACTCAGACCGCCTGCCACTATCAATGAGCCACAGCCAGAGGAGCATTTGTGGAGAACCTTGCTCTAGGTCATGTTGGCAATTGGCAGAGCCAGAGGCGGATCGACGTGATGTCGATGAAACCCAGGACGCTCTCTGCGGTTTTGTCATAGCGGGTCGCGACACGACGGGCATTCTTGTGCTTGTTGAAGCACCGCTCGACCAGGTTGCGCAGCCGGTAGAGAGAACGGTCGGCACCGATGCGCAGTTTGCGAGACTTCCGCATCGAGATGACAGGAAAAACGTCCCGCTTGTCCATGGATTTTTGAATGCTGTCAGTGCCATAACCTCGGCTGGCCAGCAAAGCGCTCGGCGCTGGCAGGGTATCGGCCATGACCAGATCGAAGCCAGGATAGTCCGATGTCTGGCCCGGCGTGATCTAAGTTCTCATGGGCAATCCTGCGGCATTGACGAGGAGGTGGATCTCTGTCGTGAAGCCACCTCGAGAACGCCTGAAACCCTGTCGCATTCGCCAGTGGGCTCGAACCATTGGCGCCTGCACTGGCTCATCCCTCTTTAGCGCACGCTGCTCTCCTCTCGGGACATTGCCTTCGCAAAGCCCTGCCGCGCAATGGATGATTGGCGCGGACCACGGTGCTGTAGATCACCTGAAGGGCGTGTGGGACCGCGGCGCTCTGGTTCAGGGCATCAATGATGTCCCCCCACGGCACAGCCAATGTCCAGCGCCGGAGTTGCTTGTCAACGCTCGACCATTTGCCGAATTCGTCGGGGAGGTCGCGTCACGGGACCTCTGCGCGGCATGAGGGATGGCAAACGAGAGTTAGGACTTGACTGGTTAAACGTTTTACTGTTAATCGATTAACAGATGCCAAAGTATGGCACAGTGGGAGGAGTGATGGCCAAGCGCCCGACATCGATCAAACAGGTTGCAGATGCCGCTGGTGTATCTACGGCAACTGTTTCGAATGTCTTTTCGGGCAAGAAGCCGGTTAACCCAGATCTTGCGCAACGAGTGCGCGATACGGCCGCAGCGCTTGGATATCAGGTTAACCGGGCTGCATCGAACCTAAGGTCGGGGCAGAGCCGTGTGGTGCCCGTGATGGTGCCTGATCTGTCTGACCCATTCTTTACGCAGCTTATCACCGAAATTGAAGCACGCGCCGAAGCGGATGGTTACGATATCATCGTGGCAAGCTCGAAAGACGACCCCGAGATCGAACGTCGGCGGGTCAATGCTCTGCTCTCATGGCAACCTGCTGGAATGATAATCGTGCCCTGCACTGACCGTGTGCCCGAGCCACTTGTTGCGGCGAAAGAAACGCTGCCCATCGTTCTTGCAGACCGCGGCGAGGATGCCGAAGGGTTTGACAGGGTTTATCCGGATAATGAAGAGGCCGGACGGATTGTCGGTGATCATCTCGTCGGGCTCGGTCATCGCCATGTCTTGATTGTGGCATCTGACATGCGGCTAAAGGCCATTCGGCGCCGCTGCGACGGAGCCGCCCGGCGGATTGAGGCGAGCGGTGGCATTGCCGATTTGATTGAGGTCGGTCCAGAGCCACGGCACGGTGCGGCGATGCTGTCTGACTGGTTGCAGTCCCATCCGATGCCAAGCGCGCTGTTCGCCGTAACGGATATGACCACACTGGCAATTCTCAACTGTCTTGCAGCGCGCAATTGCGAGGTTGGTCGGGATGTATCGGTCGTCGGGTTCGACGACTACCCTTGGATGTCCGCCCGGCGTACGCCGATCACGGCAATCCAGCAGCCGGTGGATGGAATTGCTCAGAACGCCTGGTCTACGCTCCGGGCGCGGATGTCAGGGAAGGAACCGGACGCTTTGCGGGAGCCGCTGCACTGCGTTCTGCGCCTCAGGGCGTCAACGTCGCGCACCTATGAGGAGGCGGGCGCAAGGGAGGAAAGTCAAAGAGGAGAACAAAAGGCCAGCTGATCCGTCGGCGGGCATATTGCGTCAGGCAAACCAGAAACGCAGATCGCGGTGATCTGCGCGTGGACCTGCTTTGCCTGACGCCTGACCAAACCACTGCAAGGTTCAATCAGAGGAGGATAGTATGAACCGATCGCATAACTTAGCCAAGGGGGTATCGGTGCTGTCGCTGGGGCTCGTGCTTGGCGCTCCGGCAATGGCGCAGGACTGGGACTCGGTGCTCGGCAATCACGAGGGCACGACCATTCGCGTTCAGTCCATCGCCGACCCGTTCATCGACGCGTTCAATGAAATCAGCCCTGGGTTCACCGAGCTGACCGGCGCGGAAGTCACCCTGGACAGCTTCGGATATGACCCACTTCACGAGCGTCAGATCCTGTCCTGCTCGCAGGGCAGTGACGAATATGACGTTCTATTCATCGACGGTATCTGGATCGGTGAGTTCGTTGAAGCAGGCTGTATCGAACCCGTCGAGGAACGTGTCGCCGCGGCCGACCCGGCAATCGTCGCGATGGATGACTACATCGACTCCTTCGCCGGTCAGGCGACGTGGGATGGACAGCTTCAGTGTCTGCCGATCGCAGGCTACTGGCACATGCTGCACTATCGCCGCGATCTCTTCGAACAGCATGGAATCGAGGTGCCTGAAACCTTCGAGGAGCTGATGGAAGTCGCGCGTTTCTTTGCAGAAGATGACGGCGATCCCGATGTGGCTGGCATGGCGATGAACTTCCAGCGCGGCTCTGCCGCGGGGCAGCAGTTCTTTGAATGGATCTACTCGGCCGGTGGCCGTCCGTGGGAATCCAACTTCGCGGGTTCGGACGATCCCTATGGCGACCAGACCCCGACGCTGAACTCTCCCGAAGCAGTGGACATGGTCCAGTTCTTCGTCGACATGGTTCCCTATGGCCCGCCGGGAGTGGAGCAATACGCTTGGGATGAGCGTGCCAATGCGTTCACCCAAGGCCGTGTCGCGATGATCAACAACTGGTCGGTGCGTACCCCGCTGTTTACCGATCCCGACATCTCGCGCGTCACGGATCAGTTCGACGTGGCGATGTTCCCCCACGCCGAAGGCGCGGAATCGGTTCCCCCTGTTGGCGGTTGGATCCTGTGCATGAACGCACATAGCCAACAGCAGGACGCGGCATGGGACTTCATGCAGTGGTTCGCAAGCCCACAGGTGCATCGCGAATTCGTGCTCGCAGGTGGTCCCCCGAGCCGTCACTCCGCCATGCAGGATGAAGAGATCATCGCCGCCCAGCCCTGGGTGCCGACGCTCTACGAATCCGCCCAGGCAGCCTGGCAGGAAGGCCGTCCGCGCCACGCGATGACCTTCGAGATGATCGACGCCATTGGCCTTCAGGTGAACCGCGCCATCGTCGGCGACGCCACGCCACAGGAAGCCATGGACGAGGCGAATGAAACCGTGACCCGGATGTTGACCCGCGCCGGTTACATCGACTGATGAGCCTCCCAGCATGTCCCGACATGGGTCGTGCACCTCAGCCGGGAAGGGCTTCGGCCCTTCCCGTGCCCAACCACCAAAATTCACTTTCCGAGAAGCGAGAGCCGCAATGGTCGATATCGCCCCCAGTCCGCCCGTTCCGCGCGCCCAGAAGAAAGCCGCTGACGGCGATCGCGCGATCCGCTGGATGTTTATCGCTCCGGCCGTGGTCTACCTGCTGCTTCTCAGCGTCTTCCCCTTCATCTATTCGGTCTATCTCAGTCTGCACGACGCACGCCTGACCCGCATGGACCGCATGTTGTACATCGGGTTTGAAAACTACGAACGTCTGCTCAGCGACCCGCTGTTTCTTCAGGCCCTTCAGAACACGGCAGTTCTGACTGTTTCGTCGATCGCTCTAGAGGTGGTTTTCGGGTTCTTCTGCGCGAAGGTGTTCCTTTCGCTCAGAGAGATGCGGACCGGCCAGGTGCTGCGTTCACTCGCAATCGTTCCGATGATGATCACGCCAATCTGTGTTGGCCTGATGTTCAGCTACATCCTGAATCCAACGTTGGGTGTCGCGAATTATCTGCTGGGTGAAATCGGTATCGAGGGGCCCGCCTGGTTCGGAGATCCCACGTTTGCCCTGCCGACCGTCATTCTCATCAATGCCTGGCAGTGGACGCCGTTCATGATGCTGCTGATCCTCGCGGGCTTGGTCTCGATCCCTTCATCGCTTTATGAAGCAGCAGAGCTGGAAAACGCGCGCTGGCACCACATCGCCCGCTACATCGAGCTACCTGCGATCCGTGATGTTCTGTTGATTGGCATCATCCTGAGGGTGATCGACAACCTCAAGCTCTTCGATCTCGTCTACGTCACGACGCGAGGGGGACCTGGGGACTCGACCGAGCTTCTGACCTTCTTCGCATACCGTCAGGATTTCCGCTTCTTCCAGGTTGGCTATGGCTCGGCCGCTGCGGTCATCATCCTGCTGATTTCCATCGTCGTAACCACCATTGCGGTGGCCTATCTGAGAAAGGTGCAGAAATGACTTCGAGCAACCGCTGGAAACTGACCGCCGCCTTCCTCATCACCTTCGTCTTCACGGCACCGATCCTGTGGATGATCCTGGCGGCCTTTAAGCCGCTCAGCGATATCTACGCTGTGCCGCCGGTCTGGGTGCCTGACTTTACGCATCTGGAAAACTTCCGGCTGCTTCTGTCCGAAAACTGGGCGTTCCTGCTGAATTCAGCCATCGTTACCCTGGCTGCGACGGCGCTCTGCCTGTCCTTTGCGCTGCCCTGCGCCTTCGGGCTCGTCTATTTCGAATTCGGGGCCCGTAATTTCCTGGCGGACTGGATCCTGTCCACGCGGATGATGCCGCCGATTGCCGCCGCCGTGCCGCTGTACATTGTGTTCAATACGGCCGGGATGCTCGATACGATGCCGGCTTTGGTGCTGGCCTATGCGGGCTTCAATTTGCCCTTCGCCGTCTGGGTTGCGATGTCCTTCTTTCGCAATATCCCGAAAGAAATCATTGAGGCCGCACGGATCGAAGGATGCAGCTGGTTCCAGACCTTCCGCTTGGTGGCGTTGCCACTGGCCAAAAGCGGGATCGCGACCGTTTCGACCTTTGTCTTCATCTTTGCCTGGAACGAGCTGCTTCTCGCCCTCTTCCTTACAACCCGCGAAGCGCGGACCTTCCCTGTCGTGATTTCATCCTTCTCGACGGTGACACGCACCTATTGGGAACTCATCTCGGCTGCCACGATCATCCAGATCCTGCCACCGGTCATCTTCACCATTCTCATGCAACGCCACATCGTCTCCGGTTTGACGATGGGCGCAGTTAAGAATTGAGGGACATCATGAACTTTGGAAAGAACCCTCTGGGTATCCATGCATTGTGCATCGTCGGCGGCTGGAGCGAAGCCGAAGCGCGCCAGGCCATCTCGACAGCCGCTGCCACCGGTTACGACCTGATCGAAATCCCGATGCTCGATCCTGACAAGATCGACGTAGCCATGACTGCGCGGCTCCTGGAAGAATACGGCATCGCGCCAACGATCTCTCTCGGGCTTGGGCCGACAAGCGACCTGTCTTCGGAAGACCCCGATATTGCCGCGCGCGGCGAGGCTCTTTTGGGAAAGGTTGTCTCGATTGGACGTGACATTGGCTCGACCCATCTGTGCGGCGTGATTTACTCCGCGATGACCAAATATGGTGCGCCTGCCTCGCGCAGCTCGGTTGAGCAAAGCGCCGAGGCGTTGTCTAGAATTTGCGCTGCGGCTGCGGCCAGCGATATCCAGGTCGGGGTGGAGGTGGTGAACCGCTACGAGACGAACATCGCCAATACCGCCGCCGAAGGGGTGGCGCTGTGCAAGATGATCGGCGCCCCGAATGCGCGCGTGCATCTGGACACTTACCACATGAATATCGAGGAAGCCGACATGGCGCGCGCGATTGTCGAGACCGGCGACATGCTGGGTTATTTTCACCTGGGTGAGTCACACAGAGGCTATCTCGGAACCGGGTCCATCGATTTCGCACCGGCCTTCGAAGCCCTGGCGCAGATAGACTATTCTGGACCGCTCGTATTCGAAAGCTTCTCTTCCGAGATCGTGGACCCGCAATTGTCCAACATCCTCGGCGTCTGGCGTAACCTTTGGACCGATGGTGGTGACCTGATTGGGCATGCGCGTGACTTCATGAAGGCGCATATCAAAGCCGCTGCGCAGGTCAATCAACTGATGACATCGGATCTCAAGGGAGACGTTCGCTATGGGTGAGATCGTTCTTCGCGACGTGGAAAAGGCCTTTGGCGAGGTTTCGGTCCTTCGCGATATCAACCTGTCGATCAAGGATGGCGAATTCGTCGTTTTCGTCGGCCCATCTGGCTGCGGTAAATCCACGCTTCTGCGGATGATCACCGGCTTGGAGACGGTGACGGGCGGGGAAATCCTGATCGACGGCGAGGATGTGACGCATTCGAAACCGTCCACGCGCGGTCTGGCGATGGTGTTTCAGTCCTATGCGCTGTTTCCCCACATCAGCGTGCGCGACAACATTGCCTTCGGCCTCAAGATCGCAGGGTTGCCGAAGGCCGAGATCGAGGCGAAGGTCGCGCAAGCCTCCTCGATCCTGGGGCTCGACGCGCTGCTTGACCGAAAGCCGCGTGAACTGTCCGGTGGTCAGCAGCAGCGGGTCGCCATCGGACGTGCAATCGTGCGCGAACCGGCCGCCTTCCTGTTCGATGAACCCTTGTCGAACCTCGACGCGGCGCTTCGCGTGCAGATGCGGCTGGAGCTGATCCGTCTACATGAACGCCTAGAAACCACGATGGTCTACGTCACCCACGACCAGGTTGAAGCCATGACGATGGCCGATAGGATCGTCGTTCTGGAAGGTGGGGATATCCAGCAGTTTGATACACCGATCGCTCTTTATGACCGACCAGTAAACAAGTTCGTGGCTGGGTTCATCGGGTCGCCAAAGATGAACTTCATGCCGGCGTCCCCCGGGGCAGGCGGTTCCGTGCAGGTAAAGAACGGCCCGTCTGTGACTATCCCCGGAGTTCATCCCGATAGAATGACAGCAGAAATGACACTGGGCATTCGGCCAGAGCACATCCGCTATTCGCACGATACGGGTGACCTGAACGGCCGCATTCTCGTCGAAGAACAGCTGGGCAGCGACGCTTTTCTCTATGTTGAGGTCGACGGCATTGGCATGGTCACGGTGCGTGCAGTCGGAGAGCGTAGCTTCCACAACCGCCAAACCATTCACCTGACACTCCCGCCGGAACACTGCCACGTCTTCAACAGTGCCGATCAGCGGATCAATCAGGACTGATGGCGGGTGGGGCAAGGGCTGACAAGATCGAAAGGAAAGGACATATGGGCGAGCTATTGAAGGGCAAGACCGCGGCGATCACGGGGGCAGCCTCGGGTATCGGGTTGGAATGTGCGCGGATCATGTTGGAGGAAGGGTCTGAGGTGGTTCTGATCGACCGCGCCGAGGACCGGTTGGCCACGCTCTGCCATGAACTCGGGCCGAAGGCGCACCCCATGGTGCTTGATCTATTCGATGGTGATGCCGTGTCCGCAATGGGGCCCCGGATCGAGGCGCTTGTGGGTCCGCTCGACATTTTTCATGCCAATGCCGGGGCATATATTGGAGGTAAGACTGCTGAGGGTGACCCCGATGCCTGGGACCGCATGCTGAACCTCAACATCAACGCCGCGTTTCGCTGCGTGAATGTGGTTCTTCCGAGCATGATCGAGCGAAAATCGGGCGACATCCTCATGACAAGTTCGGTTGCGGGGGTGATCCCGGTGGTTTGGGAGCCGATCTATACCGCGTCGAAATTCGCGGTGCAGGCTTTCCTGCATTCCACGCGGCGCCAGGTCGCGGAACACGGCATTCGTATGGGGGCTGTGCTGCCAGGGCCGGTGGTGACGGCATTGCTGGATGATTGGCCCAAGGCGAAGATGGAAGAGGCGTTGGCCAATGGCTCGCTCATGCAGCCACGCGAAGTGGCCGAGGCAGTGCTCTTTATGCTCAGCCGACCGAGAAACGTGGTGATCCGCGATCTCGTGATCATGCCCAATAGCCTGGACCTGTGACGAAAACGCTCCGCCGAGGTGGTGCAGAGGAATGAGACAATCATGACCCAGTCAGAGAATTCAACTGGCCCGTTCTTTGTCGGCATCGACGTGGGCACAGGCAGTGCCCGGGCAGGCGTCTTCTATGCCGACGGCAGAATGTTGGGATTTGACAAGTGTCCGATCACGCTCTTCCGCGAGGCCGGTCACCGGGTCGAGCAGTCGAGCGGGGAAATCTGGGCCGCGGTGGCTGCTGCCGTGCGGGGGGCCGTGGCCGCCGCCGGGGTCGCGCCTGAAAGTATCGGTGGCATCGGCTTTGATGCCACCTGTTCGCTGGTGGTTCTGGGCGAAGGTGGCGTGCCGCTGCCCGTAGGTGAGGCAGACAGGCCGGATCGCAACATCATCGTCTGGATGGATCACCGCGCATTGGCCCAGGCGGAGCGGATCAACGCCATGGGCCACAAGGTCCTGGACTATATCGGCGGGCGCATCTCGCCCGAGATGGAAACGCCCAAACTGCTCTGGCTGAAGGAACATAAGCCCGAAGTCTTCAGAGCCGCGTGGCAGTTCATGGACCTGACCGATTTCCTGACATGGCGTGCGACGGGCGATCTGGCCCGCTCGATCTGCACTGTTACGTGCAAATGGACCTACCTGGGGCACGAGGCGCGTTGGGATCCGAGCTATTTCGAGGCGATAGGGCTAGGCGACCTGGCCGCCGAAGGTTTCGCCCGGATCGGCACGCGCGTGGTCGACCCCGGCACCGCACTTGGCAAGGGTCTGACGGAAGAGGCCGCCGCCGCGCTTGGCCTTCTGCCCGGCACGCCCGTAGCGGCAGGGCTGATCGACGCCCATGCGGGCGGGATCGGATCGGTCGGTGTGGGCGAGGGGCCGACGGCCGATCTCGCCTATGTTTTCGGCACGTCCTCCTGCACCATGACCACGACGGCGGAGCCCGTCTTCGTCCCCGGTGTCTGGGGGCCGTATTATTCCGCCATGGTGCCGGGCATGTGGTTGAACGAGGGAGGGCAATCGGCAGCCGGGGCGGCTATCGAGCAACTGCTCGACTTCCACCCGTACACGCCCAAGGCCCGCGTTTTGGCCAAGGAAGAGGGCAAAGGGCTGCCCGACTGGCTGGCTGAACGCGCGACCGCGCGGCTGGAAACGCTTTCCGACATCGGCCCGCTTGTGGACAAGGTGCAGGTCGTGCCCGAATTCCTCGGCAACCGCGCGCCTTTCGCGGACCCGAACACCCGCGCCGTGATCGCGGGGCTCGGGATGGAGCGTGACGAGGACAGCCTGATCGCGCTCTACCTCGCGGGGCTTTGCGGTATCGGCTACGGGCTGCGCCAGATCCTCGAGGCGCAGGCCGGGGCAGGCGCCCATGTCAAACGCATCGTCATCAGCGGCGGGGCCGGGCGCAGCCCTCTGATCCGCCAGATACTGGCCGATACTACGGGGCTGGATCTGGTCGCCCCGGTAGCAGAGGAACCCGTTCTGCTCGGCTCGGCCATCCTTGGCGCGGTGGCGGGCGGGGAGTACCCGTCGATCCCGGCCGCCATGGCGGCGATGACATCCGTGACCGATCTCTTCGCCCCGGCCGCCTCGGCCCGCGCGTTCCACGACGCCCGGTTCGAAACCTACCGGAAACTCCAGGCGCTTGCTCGTGAAACCGCACGCGATGGCTACCAATGATTCTGTCAAAGGACCTGCTCTTAAGGCGGCTCAGAGGCTCTGATGATGTGACCGCCCCCCCGACGGCATCAATGCGCCAAGCTGGGTCTGGCATGATCCACAATAGAGGACGGTCATGTCGGAGATTATCACGGTCGGGCTAGATCTGGCGAAGAATGTGTTTCAGGTCCACGGGCCAGATGCACCGAACACAAAAGCCCCTAGCGTGACCGCATCCAGCGCAAGAGTCCGACGCCCTTTTTGCCTTTCGCCCTGCGCTGTTTCAGCAGAGCGCCTGGGCCGCCTATTAGAAAAAGAAGCTTTCCGCTTCGAACTCCCGTATCATGGACCCGCAAGGCCATCGGTGCCGGATACGGCATTGTCGCGCCGGTCGCTGCGGCCGATGATGCGATGGATCTCCGGGTGTTCGGTCAGCCTTTGACGTTTGCGCACTTCGGCACGAAAGGCCGAGGGGCTTACCCCGAACTGGATCTTGAAGCTGCGGGTGAAGGCAGCAGGAGCCGAAAACCCGCAGGCGGTTGCGATCTCCTTGATCGAGAGGTCTTCGTAGAACAGGTAGTTGCGCGCAGCTTGCAGACGGATCCGCAGGTAGAGCCGCATGGGCGAGATCCCGAAAGCGGTTTCGCTGGCGCGGGCAAGGGTGCGCTTGGGCGTGTTCAGCTCCTCGGCCAGCTCGTCCAGAGACAGCGGGAAATCGAGGTTCTGTTCCATTGTTCTGGTCAGGCGCGACACAAGGCTGCCCGCATGGCTGTCCACCGGCTGATCCAACCTTTGTTGGGTCTCGGGTGCGCGGCGGGTGTGCACCATCGCATTGGCGACCTCGCTTGCCATGGCCTCGCCCGCGAACCGCGCGATAAGGTCGAGCATCAGGTCAAGTGTGGCGATGCCCCCGGCGCAGTGTACCCGATTGCCGGTGCTGACATAGATGCCGTTGAGCGGCCTCGCCTCGGGAAACCATTCCAGAAACGTGGGTACCGCTTCCCAGTGCAATACGACCTCGGGCGTGGTTTCCGTTGCTACAAGCCCGGCCTGTGCCAGCGCATACGCGCCAGTGTCAACACCCCCCACGACGGCCCCGAAACGGGCCACGGTGCGAAGGTACCCAAGCAGCCTGCGGGACAGGTTCTGCGTTGGCAGATTACCCTGGAACAGGAGGCAAACATCAACTGTGGAATCCTGCGCCAAATCCCCGTCAGCAGAAAACCACATGCCGTTCGAAGCATGAACATCGGCACCGTCTTCAGACAGCACCTTCCACTCGAAAAGATCACGACCAGAGTTTTGGTTGGCAATCCGAAGCGAGTCGCAGGCCAGGATGAGTGCGGTCAGCGGAAACTCCGGCTGGAGCACGAAGGCGAAGCGGGTTCTGGAATCGGGCACGCGTCGGATGCCTTTCTGATAATTCGTGAGTATTTGGCAAAAAATGTATTCTTGGTGGCAATATTAATCAACTCGCTTGAGGTTTTCCGTCCTTACAGTTTCTCTATCAGCGGCCCGAAGCGGTTCGTGGCCCGGCTGGTGAACCTTGATTTTCATGGCTGATGGACTTCCGTCAGCGGTGCATCTTTGCACCGCACGGACCCTTGCGGCCTGCCGAACTGGAGCTGCCGATCGTGAACGACAAGAAGAAAAAACTCCAAGGCTGCTATGTCACCATTCCGACGCCCTTCGACGATACGCCAGAGATGGCGGTCAACGAAAGCGCGCTTCGAAGGTATGTGCGGTTCCTGATCGACTCTGGCCTCAACGCTGACTACGCGACGCTTCTGGCAGGTGGTGCGGCGGGCGATTTTTCGACGATGACATTCGAAGAGCGTCTGTTCGTGGCCGAGGTCGTGGTCGATGAAGCGGACGGCGCGGTTCCCATTGCCATGGGCGCGCAAACCACGAGCACGCTGGAACTGGTCCGGCTGGCCAAGGCCGCAAGCCAGATCGGAACCGATTTCATCCAGGTATCCTGCCCGTTCTACTTCGCCCACACCGAGGCTGATTTCGAAGACTATGTCCGAGCCGCAGCAGAGGCCGCGCCGGATGTAGGGATCATCCTCTACAACACGTTCTGGACCAGCCAGAACCTGAGTTTTCCGATGATCGAGCGGCTGGCGGAGATTCCAAATCTCGTCGGGCTGAAATGGGCCGCACCGCGCACCGATGCGATGGAATTCGAGGATGTCTGTTCCCATTTCTCGGAACGCTTCACGATCATCGACAACAACCTTCTGTTCGGCATGAGCGCGATGCCCAGCCTCGGCGCGACAGCCTTCGAGGTGCATCACTGCAACTTCTGGCCCGAATGGGGCATCAAGCTGATCGACGAGGTGCAGGCAGGGAACTACCCCGAGATCGCCCGGATGCTGGTCGAGGAAGGCATGCCCTTCTACAAGCTCTGGGTGGAGATCGAACAGACCTATACCAGCGGTGACGGTTATCTCGACAAGCTGTGCATGGAACTGATCGGACTGCCCTCCAGCCGGTGCCGCCCGCCCACCCGCGACATTCGCCAGACCCACAAAGAACAAACCCACGCCATGATGAGCAAAATAGGCGTGCCAAGGCTGATCGGCCTTTCCTGAGGCGACGTGCAGACCACCACGAACACCATCAAGAACAGATCCAAAGGGAGTATGAAGATGATGAAGACAATCGTGAAAACCACGGGACTGGCCCTCGGCGCCAGCCTGTTGATGACGAGTGTTGCCGCCGCGCAGGACGACGTCCGGCTGCGCCTGAACTGGATGTATTACGGCTCTCACGCCGGGTTCGCGCATGGGTATGTGGCTGGCATCTATGATGATTACGGGATCGATCTCGACATCCGCTCCGGCAACGGGTCCAGTTCCGCGCACCGGCTGGTGGCCAATGGCGACAGCGATTTCGCCTATGGGTCCTGCGGGGCGCTGATCACGCTGGCCAGCCAGGGGGCCGATATCGTGTCGGTCGCCGTGATCGACGCGACGGGCTCTGAGGCGGTCATTGTACGCCCCGATGCCGGGATCGAGTCCATCGAGGACTTGCGCGGCCACGTCATCCTGACCACGGCCAATGCGGGTGTGAACACCTTCTTCCCGATCGTGCTGTCCAATGCCGGTTTGACCGAGGATGACGTGACGCTGACCAACGTGCCCGACGGGGCCCTCGTGTCGAGCTATCTGCAGGGCTCCGGCGGGGCTGTGGCGATGCTTGGCGGCCTCGATGACAAACCGGCCGAGATCCGCGCCAATGGTGGCGACGACCCGGTCCTGTTCCCCTATTCGGACTATGGGGTGGACCAGGTTGGTTACTGCATCTCGACGCGGCGTGACCTTGTCGAAAGCAACCCCGATCTTGTCGACCGCTTTGTTGATGCCACGATCGAAGCTTACACACAGACTGAGGCTGACCCCGACACGGCGGTTGCTGCCATTGCCGACATTGTCGGTGGCACCATGGCCGAGGAACAGGGCATGATGCAGGCGCGCTCGGTTCTCGATGTGACGCTCGGCATTCTGTATTCCAGCGCCAACACCGAACGTCAGCTTGGCCTGAACGTGCCCTCCGACTGGGACAGCATGGTCAGCCTGATGCAAGAATACAATGACCTCGACCCCGAAGCCGAAGCGACGAGCTTCTACACGAACCAGTTCATCGACTGAGTATCGAACCCGGCCGGGGGCCGCTGTTGGCCCCCGGTTTTCAAAGGAAGAAAGCATGAGCAACCAGATCAAATTCTCGGGCGTGAAAAAGGTTTTTGGAAGCGGCCCTGACGCCGTCCATGCCTTCGGTCCCGTGGACATGGTGGTGGAAGACGGGGAATTCGTCTCGCTGCTTGGCCCTTCGGGTTGCGGCAAGTCCACCCTGATGCTCATGACCGCGGGGCTGTTGGACGTGACCGAAGGTTCGGTCAGCATCGGTGGGACGCCGGTGAAAGGCCCACAGACCGATATCGGTATCATGTTCCAGGACAACACGCTGGTTCCCTGGCGCACCGTGCGCGGGAATATCGAGCTGCAACTGGAAATGCGCGGGATCTCCGTGGCCTCGAAACGGGCCGAGATCGACGCGATTTTGGCTTCGGTACACCTGGAGGATTTCGCGGACCGTCACCCATACGAACTTTCTGGTGGGATGCAGCAACGCGCCGCGTTTTGCCAGGCGATGATCCATGCGCCCAACACGATGCTGCTCGATGAACCGCTCGGCAAGCTAGACGCGATGACGCGCGAACGCATCCGCAGCGACCTGCAATCGCTGTGGATGGACCAACGGCCCACGGTCCTGTTCGTCACCCATTCCATCGAGGAGGCGATCCAGCTCTCCAGCAAGGTTGCGGTGATCACGCCGCGACCGGGCCGGATCGAGCGCGTGATCGACATCGACCTGCCTTACCCGCGCGACTACGAGGTGAAACGCTCGCCCGAGTTTTCCGCATATGTTCATGAAACCCAGGAGATCTTCAGAGGCTATGGCGTCATTTGACAAAAAACCCACATTCGCGGGTCTGAAGCTGCGGTTGATGAATTCGTGGATGTTTGTCGCCTTCTTCATCGGGTTCTTCCTGTTCTGGGAATACTCGGTTCTGTGGTTCGACATCCCGCTCTATATCCTCACCCCGCCGTCGCTGATCATCGAAAACGGCGCGGCTGATCTGCCCCGGCTTCTGGACTACACGCTGGTCACGGGAACAGAGGTCATTATCGGCTATGTCCTGGCGGTTGTCCTGGCGCTGCCCCTTGGTCTCGCCATCGCCTTTTCCATCATCCTCAAGCGCACGATCTACCCGTTCATCGTCTGCATCGAGATGGTGCCGAAAATCGCCTTCGCGCCGCTCTTCATCTCGTGGCTCGGCTTCGGGCTGCTGCCCAAGGTGATCATCGTTTTCCTCGTGTGCTTCTTTCCCATCGTGCTGAACGCGATCATGGCCTTCAATTCCCTGTCCGAGGAACTGACGCTGTTCTCGCGCTCGACCGGGGCCGGCATCTGGCGCACCTTCTTCAAGGTCAGGCTGCCCGCCGCGCTGCCCCAGTGTTTCGTGGGTTTCAAATATGCTGCCATCAACGCGACGGTTGGCGCGGCGATTGCCGAGTTCATCGGATCGGACGAGGGGCTTGGCTTCTACATCCAGATCGTGACCGGCAACATGCGGCCCGACCTGGCCTTCGCCGGGATCTTCTTCCTGACGCTTCTGGGGTTGTGCCTGTTCGGGCTGGTGACGCTGGCCGAACGGCTGCTCATCCCCTGGCACATCTCGGTTCGCCGCAACTGACGCATCTGTAACGGAGCTTTCCCATGTCACTGACGAAAGATCAGGCCCATAGCCGCGCATCCGGACTGGCCATCGAAACCCGCGCTTTCATTGACGGATCGTTCACGGCGTCGTCGGATGGCGGCACGTTCGAAAGCGTCAACCCTGCGACGGGCGAAACCCTGTGCGCCGTGGCCCATTGCACGGCTGAGGATGTGGACCGCGCCGTTGCCGCCGCCCGTTCGCGGTTCAATGACGGGGTCTGGTCGCGCGCCGCGCCCGAGGATCGCAAGGAGGTGATGCTGAAGCTTTCCGCCCTGATCCGCGAGAACGCAGCTGACCTGGCGGTTCTGGAAAGCCTCGATAGCGGCAAGACCATCACCGATTGCCTGCACGAGATCGGGACCGAGGTGGCCAATTTCTTCCAGTGGTATGGCGAACTGGCCGACAAGAGTTTCGGCAAGGTCGCGCCTACGGGCGAGGATGCGCTGGCGCTGATTGTCAAGGAACCGGCGGGTGTCGTCGGGCTGGTCCTGCCCTGGAACTTCCCGCTGCTGATGGCGGCCTGGAAACTGGCCCCGGCGCTGGCGGCGGGCTGTTCCTGCCTTGTGAAACCGGCGGAACAGACGCCGCTCAGCATCCTGCGCCTTGCCGCTTTGGCGCAAGAGGCCGGGGTGCCTGACGGGGTTCTGAACGTTCTGCCCGGCATGGGCGAGACGACGGGGCAGGCCATCGGGCGGCACGGCGATATCGACATCGTGTCCTTCACCGGCTCGACCGAGGTGGGCGGCTATTTCCTGCGCTATGCGGGCGAAAGCAACCTCAAGGTCATCGGGCTGGAAATGGGCGGCAAGAGCCCCTTTATCGTGCTCGATGATGCCGACCTGACCGACGATCTGATCGAGCACGCGGTCAACTCCGCCTTCTGGAACGGCGGGCAGAACTGCTCGGCCAACATGCGTCAGATCGTCGATGCCCGCGTGGCCGAGGCTTATCTGGACAAGGTCACCGCCCGCGCCGCCGCCTACAAGGTGGGCGACCCGCTGGACCCCGACACCGATATCGGTGCGATGGTGACAGCCGAACACATGGCGCGCGTGACTGGCTACATCGACAAGGGCGTGGCCGAGGGCGCGCGCATGACCACCGGCGGTGCGCGCAAGGGCGCGGGGTTCTTCGTGGAGCCCACCGTCTTCGCCGGGCTGACCCCGGACATGGCCATCGCACGGGAGGAGATCTTCGGCCCGGTTCTGGGCGTCTTGCCGGTGGCGAACATGGACGCGGCGCTGCAACTGGCCGCCGACAGCGACTATGGCCTGCACGCCACCGTCTTCACCCGCGACATCGACCGGGCGCTGCACATGGCGCGGCGTCTGCCTTGCGGCACGGTTTCGGTGAACGGCTTTTCCGAGGGCGATATCAAGACGCCCTTCGGCGGCTACAAACGATCCGGCTCGCTGGCGCGGGACAACGGGGTCGAGGCGATGGAACAGTATCTGCAAACCAAAACCATCTGGATCTGCCAGGGGGCGCCCGCATGACGCGCATTGCGCTGTGCCTTGATCTGAACGGCGATCAGATCGCGCGATTGCGCGCGGGGATCGGGGACGCCGAGCTTGAGGAAACCGGCGACCTCACAGGGTGCGAAATCGCCTTCGGCAACCCGCCGCCCGAGGCATTGGCCGGGGCAGGGGGTCTGAAATGGGTGCAGCTAGAGTCCGTGGGCTTTGGGGAATACGCGGATCTAGACTGGACCACGCTCGGCCAGCGCCTGACCCTGACCAATCTGGCGGGCTTCTTCGCCGATCCGGTCGCGGAAACTGCGCTTGCGGGGCTTCTGTCGCTCGCACGCGGGGTGGACCGTCTTGCCCGGCTGCAAGCCAGCAGGACATGGGAGGGCGACCCGATCCGTACGCGGTTGCGTCTGCTGAAAGGCGCGCGGGTGGTGATGCTGGGGAATGGCGCGATCAACCGGCGGCTGGCAGAATTGCTGGCCCCCTTCGGCTGCGAAATCACCGCGCTGAACAGTTCCGCCGGCACCGCCGATCTCGATGCATTGTTGCCGCAGGCCGATATTCTGGTGGCGACGGTCCCCGACACCCCCGCCACCCGCGGGCTGTTGTCGGCGGAGCGTCTGGCTCTGCTGCCGCGCCATGCAGTCCTTGCCAACCTCGGGCGCGGCTCGCTGATCGACGAGGACGCGCTTGCCGACGCACTGGCCGATGGCCGCCTGGCCGGGGCTGTTCTGGATGTGACCCAGGACGAGCCACTGCCACTCGATCATCCGTTCTGGACCTGCCCCGATATCCTTCTGACCCAACACAGCGGTGGCGGAACCGCCGATGAACTGGACCGCAAGATCGACACCTTCCTTGCCAATCTCGCCCGATACAGGGCGGGTCAGCCTTTGCAAGGCGTCGTCGACATGACCCGAGGTTACTGATGCCTAATATCACCAATATCCGCTGCGTTCTGCTCAGCTCTCCCTATGCCGATGCGGACGATCCCGAGATCAAGGAATGCTTTCCCAACGGCCCCAAGCGCACCATTGGCATGGTCGAGGTCACGCTCGACAACGGCGTGACCGGATTGGGCGAAGGCTATCTGGCTGTCTTCGCGCCCAAAGTGTTCGAGTCCATCGTCGACCTGTGCCGCCCGCAGGTTATGGGCAAGGACGGGTTCGACATCGCGGGCCGGGTGCGCGACCTGCGCTCGCTTTGTGACTACTGGTCCCTGCAAGGGGCGGCCCGCCACGTAATCGCCGCCTTCGAGATCGCGTTGCAGGACGCCAAGGGCAAAAGCCTCGGGGTGCCGGTCTATGACCTGCTCGGCGGGGCAAAGGCGGACATGATCCCGATCTATGGCTCGGGCGGGTGTTGCGACGCGAAGCATCAGTTCCTGCGCGAGTTGGACCTGCTCGAAAGCCTCGGCATCACCCGATACAAGATGCGCGCGATCAAGACCGATATCCTGCGCACGGCCTGGGTGCTGGAAGAGGCGGGCAAGTGCGGCATCGAGGTGGGCGTCGATATGTGCCAGAACCTCGCCGATCCCCCGCAGGAGGTGGATGACGTGGTTGTCTATGTCGAGGCCGTCCACGCATTGACCGATTACCGGATGATATTTGTGGAAGAGGCTATAGGGCCGGATGCGCCAGAGGGGTTCAAGGCTTTGCGCGGGCGGATCGATGTACCCGTCTGCGGCGGCGAGATCATCACGACGCCAAAAGAGATGATCGAACGGATCAATAACGACGTCTATGATTTCGTGCAGCCCGATGCCTCTGTCATGGGTGGCATTTCGGCGGTGATGGACGTGTTCGAGGCCGCAAAGGCCAGGGGCACCGATGTCGTCGTTCATGCCTGGGGCGGGGCGGCGGCGATCATGGCGAGCTACCACGCGGCCTTCGCCGCGGGGGGCAAGCTGGTGGAATACCCGATGCTCGATTTCCCGCTCGGGGTCGAGATGATCGGAGATCAGGGCCGGATCGTGGACGGGCAGCTTTTGCGGCCAACGGCGCCGGGTCTGGGGCTGACCCTCACGCCCGAGATGGAGGCGCGCTATCCCTTCGATGAAACGGCGGTCTATTCTTGCGCGCTGATCGACTTCGGCCCGCCGCCCGACAGCTACTGGGCCCGCGACGGCGAAGGGGAAGGCACATGATCGGCAAGCACTATCTCGCCGGGCAATGGATCGGCAGCGACAAGACCTTCCTGTCCGCCCCGGCGCACGGACCCGCACAGGAATTCAGCGTTGGCACGCCCGATCTGGTTGAAGCCGCCTGCAGCGCTTCCGAGGCCGCGTTCGAGACCTATGCGCGCACCAGCGCCGACGCGCGCGCCGAATTTCTCAACACCATCGCCGATGAGATCGAGGCGCGGGCCGACGAGATCACCGAAACCGGCAGTCGCGAAACCGGCCTGCCAGAAGCGCGTTTGCAAGGCGAACGCGGCCGCACCACCGGGCAGTTGCGCCTGTTCGCCGAGCATATCCTGCAAGGCGATTACCTCGACCGCCGTCACGATCCGGCCCTGCCTGATCGCCAGCCGCTTCCGCGTCCCGACCTGCGCATGATCCAGCGCCCGATCGGCCCCGTTGCCGTTTTCGGGGCCTCGAACTTCCCGTTGGCGTTTTCCGTTGCCGGTGGTGACACCGCCAGCGCCCTGGCGGCCGGATGCCCTGTCGTCGTGAAGGGCCACAGCGCCCATCCCGGCACCAGCGAAATCGTGGCCCGCGCCATTGAGGCGGCAACCCTTGCCTGTGACATGCCGTCGGGCGTCTTTTCCCTGATCCAGGGCGGTCGCCGCGATGTGGGAACGGCGCTGGTCACCCATCCGCTGATCCGCGCGGTCGGCTTCACCGGCTCGCTTGCCGGGGGCAGGGCGCTGTTCGATCTCTGTGCGGCCCGGCCGGATCCGATCCCCTTCTTTGGCGAGCTTGGGTCGGTGAATCCCGTGTTCGTCCTGCCGGATGCCCTGTCGGCGCGGGGTACCGGGATTGCGCAAGGCTGGGCCGCGTCCCTGACCATGGGAGCGGGACAGTTCTGCACCAACCCGGGTGTCGTGATCCTGCCTGCCGGGTCCGATGCCGACGCATTCGCAGAGACAGCTGCCGGGGCGCTCTCCCGAATGCCGGCGCAGATGATGCTAACCGACGGAATCGCAGACGCCTATCGGTTCGGGTGCGTGAAAATGGGGCAGGGGGACGATGTGCAGGGGCTTCTGGTATCCTCCCGCCAGAGCCGAGAGGCCGCCCCCTGCCTCTACCGCACGACCGGTGCTGCGTTTCTAGACAGTCCCAACCTGCAACATGAGGTGTTCGGACCGCTCGGCCTGGTCGTCGAGGCGGACGGGGAAGAGCAGATGAAACAGATCGCCGCGAAATTGGAGGGACAACTGACCTGCACCCTGCATATGGATGATGCCGATACGGGCACGGCCTGCGCCCTGCTGCCCATTCTGGAACGCAAAGCCGGGAGAATCCTGTTCAATGGGTTTCCAACCGGTGTCGAGGTTTGCGATAGCATGGTCCACGGCGGCCCGTACCCGGCCTCAACGAATTTTGGCCACACCTCGGTTGGAACCCTGTCGATCCGCCGCTGGCTGCGCCCAGTGTGCTATCAGGATCTTCCCGCAACGCTGAGTCCAGACCTGATGGGCTGAACCGCCTGCCAGAGGCTATTCCGCGGCCGGTTTCAGGTTGGCAATGAGGTGGTGGAACTTTTCGCCCTGAACCGCCACGTGACCGCGGATATCGGCAGAGGCGCGGTTGCCGTCGCCGGCTTCCAGCGCTTTCACGATGGCCTCATGTTCACCCATCGACTGCCGCATTCTGCCACGAAGGCGCAGTTGCAGGCGGCGGAAGGGTTGCAGGCGGCGGTGCAGGCGCAGGCATTCCTGTTCGAGGAAGCGGTTGCCGGACTGTCGATAAAGAATCGCGTGGAATCTCTCGTTTTCACGGTAATAGAGACCGCCGAGCGGGAACGTTGGGTTTCCCGCTGCCGGGGGTGGAGCTGAAGATCACCGATCCCTCCACGGGCGAAACCCTGCCCGATGGCGAGGTTGGCCAGATCGAAGTGCGCGGGCCTAATGTGTTCAAGGGCTACTGGCAAATGCCCGAGAAAACCGCCGCCGAGCTGCGCGCCGACGGGTTCTTCATCACAGGCGATCTCGGCAAGATTGACGAGGACGGCTATGTCCACATCGTCGGCCGCAACAAGGGCCTGATCATTTCGGGCGGCTACAACATCTATCCCAAGGAAATCGAGCTTGTGCTGGATGACCAGCCCGGCGTGCTGGAAAGCGCCGTGGTGGGCGTGCCCCATCCGGACTTCGGAGAAACTGTGTTGGGTGTAATCGTTCCGGCCCCGGGCGAAAGCCCTGACCTGGACGCTATTGCCAAGGCCGCCGGAACCTCGCTTGCGCGTTTCAAGCATCCCCGCAAGCTGGTGGTGGTCGACGAGTTGCCGCGGAACACGATGGGTAAGGTGCAAAAGAACATTCTGCGAGATACCTACAAGGACCTGTTCGTGCCCGCGTGAGCTAAGGAACAGTATGATCGAGCGGCCTCTGCCTGCGACCAGGTCATCGATGCGGTTTCGGCAACGAGCTTTCACTGAATTCGTTCCTGGCCGCCCGGTGGGTCTCGACGGCTCGAAGCAAATGCGATTCCAGCGCGAAGCCAGCTCGTTTTGGGCAAGAAGAGGTTATTTATGCTAGAGGGTGCAGCGCGGTATTGGGAAGATGAATCGCAATAAGATTTCAGGAAAGGCGTCCCGGGGATGTCCCGATGAATGTTGAAATCGGGTCTGTGCAGCGTCGCTGGGATTATGGTTAGGCGGCCTTTGCGGTTTGGTCAACGCCGGCGACACCCGGGTCGCGGTGCTTGAGAAGCGCGGCCTTGAGGACGGGCAGCTGCTTGTGAGCCTTGAGACGTCGGAAGCCTTTGGCGGCCTCGAGCATGCCGGATGCAGTCCAGCGCAGCGCCATCTTCGCGTCACGCCACCGCTTCACGTTCCGGCAGACTTGCCAGAACACGGCGTTCATCGACTCGATGATGTTGGTACTGGCGAGCGAGCGGCGCAGTTCGAGTGGCAGCCGAGACGGATCACAGTGAGGATTTCATCCAAGCCCTCGAGGATGCTCTTCGAGACCCCGGGGGCCTCCAATTCCATCCGGCGCGCCAGATTGCGCAGAAGCCGTTCGGCCTTGTCGGCATCGTTCAGTTTCCATGCTTGCCGAAGGGCGCGGCGCACAGCGGCGTGAATCTTGGGATCAAGCCGCTCGGTGATGTTGCGCGCCTTATGGACTTGGCCGCGCTGGATCGGGGTATCCGCCCCGAAGGTGCGGCGGATGGCCTTCGTCAGCGCCTTAGCACCGTCGACGATGAACAGGCGACACACTGCCGGATTGAACCGCGCCGGGTTTGCCGGAGGCTCCAACTCATGAGTAGGATGGAGCATCATGATAAAGACAACGAACAAGTATTCATCAGAAGTGCGCGAACGCGCCGTGCGGATGGTATTGGATGGCGCCGGGCATCATGAGAGCCGTTGGGTGGCGATTGTGTCGATTTCCTCGAAGATCGGTTGCGCGCCGCAAACGCTGAATGAATGGGTCAAGAAGGTCGAAGTTGATGCTGGCCAGCGCGGAGGCATCACCACCGAACAGGGGTGACGTCCCAACTGATGGTGTAGTTCGCCATGGGCCTGGCGCTTACCAGCGGGCCGAGCTTGTCAGTTGCGCTGCGCCGCAGGCAGGCTGACCAAGACATCATCGCAGACCGGGGCCAGCGTTTCCAGTGTCATGTACCTGCCGCGCTGCACCGTCCACTCTTCGGTCTGCTCCATCAGGATGGCGCCGACGAGGCGGCGGATGGATGCTTCATTCGGAAAGATCCCGACAACATCGGTCCGCCGCTTGATCTCGCCGCTAAGGCGCTCGATCGGGTTTGTGCTGTGCAACTTCGTCCTGTGCTGCTGGGGGAAGGTCATGTAGGCGAGGACGTCTTCCTCTGCGCCGTCCATGAGCGTCGCGAGCTTCGGCAGCTTCGGGCGCATCTGATCCGCGACCTGGCGCCATTGGGCCTTGGCCGCCGCGTGGTCGGGTTGAGCAAAGGCCGTGGCGATGAAAGCCGAGACAACACGACGACTGCTCTTGCCAGCATGGGCCAGGGCATTGCGCTGGAAGTGAACGCGGCAGCGCTGCCAAGTGGTCGACAGGACGCGGGCCGTGGCCGCCTTGATGCCCTCGTGTGCATCCGAGATGACGAGTTTCACGCCCGATAGGCCGCGTCTGACGAGATCCCGGAGAAACTCGGTCCAGAAGGGCTCAGCTTCGGAGGCACCGATCGCCATGCCCAGCACCTCGCGCCTGCCGTCCGTGTTGACGCTCACGGCGATCGTGACAGCGACGCTGACGATGCGACCGCCCTGGCGCACCTTCAGGCATGTCGCATCGATCCAAAGATAAGGCCATTCTCCCTCGATCGGGCGGGTCAGGAAAGCGTCGACACGGTCGTCGATTTCCTCGCACAACCGGCTGACCTGGCTCTTTGAGATGCCGGTCCCGCCCATTGCCTGAACGAGATCGTCCATGGCGCGGGTCGACACGCCATGGACATAGGCTTCCTGGATGACTGCCGTCAGCGCCTTTTCGACGGACCGCCGCGGCTCGAGGAACGACGGGAAATACGACCCTGTGCGCAGCCGCGGGATGCGCAGCTCGACGCTGCCTGCCCGGGTCTGCCAGTCTCGATCCCGGTAGCCGTTTCGTTGCGCCAGCCGGTCGCTGCTCTTCTCGCCGTAGTCAGCGCAGGTCTTGGCACCGACCTCAAGTTCCATCAGCCGCTCGGCAGCAAAGCCGATCATCTCACGCAGCAGGTCCGCATCGGCACTCTTTTCGACCAGCGCGCGCAGGTCCATCATGGGTTTGGTCATCGGGTGTAATCCTTGGTTCAGGTTGGTTCTCGCAACCCGACCCTACCGGGAAACCCGATGCCCACCGAAAGCTACACCACCTCCGTGGACGTGACCCGAACAGGCTGAGAAGATGAAGGCGCTTGAGCGGGAGGTGCGCGAACTGAAGCAGGCCAATGAGATCCTTAGAAAAGCATTCGCATATTTTGCCCAGGCGGAGCTCGACCGCCCATTCAAACGATGATCCAGTTCATAGAAGATCACCGCGCTGATCATGGGGTCGAGCCAATCTGTCCCGCTGCCCGGCAGGGCATTGCGTAGCAATGTCCCGAGAGGGGGTTTTGCCGATTGCCCCTGCAACGTTCTATGATCACTTGTCCAAGCGCTCTGATCCGTCCCGCCTTTCTGATCGCGCCAGGCGTGATGAGGCACTGAAGCCCGAGATTGAGCGTGTCTTCGAGGAAAACCTCAGCGTGTACGGCGTGCGGAAGGTCTGGCACCAAGTGCGCAGAGGAGGCTTTGATATTGCGCGCTGCGCCGTTGCCCGCTTGATGAAGGATATTGGGATCGAAGGCGTTGTGCGCGGCAAGAAACCAAAGGCAACGATCCCGGATAAGGCGCTGCCGTGTCCATTGGACAAGGTAAACCGCCAGTTCCATGCGCCTGCGCCGAATGTGCTTTGGGTCAGCAATTTTACCTGTGTCGCAACCTGGCAGGGGTTTGTGTATGTGGCCTTCGTCATTGATGTCTTTGTCCGCCGCATCATTGGGTGGCGTGTCAGTCGCACGGCCACTGCCGGATTTGTCCTCGATGCATTGGAACAAGCGATTCATCAACGCAGGCTCGCACAGGACCAGCTGGTGCATCACTCGGATCGCGGGTCGCAATGTCTGTCGATTAAGTACACTGAACGACTGGCTGAGGCGAAGATCGCTCCGTCTGTCGGCAGCGTTGGGGACTCCTGTGACATCGCCCTGGCAGAAACGATCAACGGCCTGTTCAAAGCAGAGATCATTCACCGACGCGTCCCATGGCGCAGCTTCGACGCCGTGGAATACGCCACCTTGGAATGAGTCGATCGGTTCAACAACCGCCGACTGCTGGAACCCATTGGGAACATCCCGCCAGCAGAAGCCGAGACAAACTTCTATGCGGCTCTGGAAAGATCAGACATGGCCGCATAATTAAGACAAATCAGCCTCCGGCAAACCCGGCGCGGTTCAGTCACAGCACGCCCATGATCTGGGCTTCGGTGAAACGTGCCTTCTTTATCAGAATCTCCTCGATCATCCTGCCGAGAAAATTCTACTTCTGCATCTCCATAAGATCCGGGGGATTACCATCGCTATCTGTTAGAACGGGAAACAGTTACCTCGCTCTCGCGCTGAGAGCGGAGAGCTGGGCCATTAGATCGGCCAGTATGTCGCCTTCTTCCTGCGCGGCTTCTTCTCGCAACCGTTGGTAGGTGATCTCATGCATCCACTTCGGCCTTGGTGGAAACCGAACCGTCAGGCCACCTCTGGATTGACCTAGCCGTCTGCGCCGCTTCAGGGCTTTGTGCAGGAGCCGCGCTTTTGGGGATAGGCTTTCACTGCGATATCTTCCATTTGCGCAAAGCCGGCAGCCCTTCTTGTAGATGACCGCACAACGTCTCTCGCAGAACGGACAGAGGAACCAATATCGGACTCCGCCGAAATGACACGGCGTGGTTTCGACAGCCACTCGATGGCCAAGCACATACACCGATAGCGCGCCCGAAAGGTCGAAATCGCTGACACGCATCGCTTGCGCATTGTCACAAATCATTTGGGAAGTTTGGCTATTCATGGGCATCGCCTTGGCTGGGCTTCGACCGTGGCTCTCCTGCCCGATCACGTGCATCTTGGAAATGGCCCCGCGCGTAGTCGACACGATCTGTGTGTAGGACGTTCGGCGCGTAGCGAGAGGGGAGCATGAAGCCTTGCTGCCCGTCTTGTTCAGCGGTGAGGTCAAGCTCACTCAGCGGTTCGAAGCCATTTGCAATCAGCCATTTGTTCCAGTCGGCGATCGCAAGATCATCATCTTCGGCAACGAAAAGCGTCGGGTATGGACAGATCGGTTTCCGCAAGGGCGTGTTGCCCTCGTGCGGTTGGTTTATATTTGATTCTATATTAGGGGCGTCAGATCTGTCATGTTTTTGCGTCTGATTTGACACCTTTTCTGATCTGCGAGACGACAGGTCTGTCACCTTTTTCCTGCGGGTGATTTGGTTTGCTTCTGCAACCTTCTCGAAGTGAAATCGAACAAATCCGCTGCGACCACATCGACGGTCCGCACGCACCCATCCGCGCTGCTCCAGTTCCCGTAATGCGCGCTGTGTCGTTCTTTTCGATTTGCCAAGCTGAGCGGCGACATAGTCCAATGTGTGAATGCAGAGACCTGTCTGGTTGTTCGCCAATCGCCGGCAGAGAACATCCGCCAAAAGGCGAGCGCTGTCGCTGATCCCGCTATCCGAATGTACGGCATCAAGCCAAGCCCAGCGCTGAGTGTTCCAGTCCCTGCAGGGAGGACCCTCTGCCTTTCGATGGATCACTTTACTTGCGGAGCCAGGCATCGACGTCCTCCTCCAACCAGTAGAGACGCCCACCAATCCTAATTGGTGGCGGAAGCCGGCCACATTCCACATCCCTGTAGATCGAGCTGCGCCCACGCCCTCCCAGTTTCGCTCTTAAATCATTGAAATTCAGATATTTCATGATGCCCTCACGTTTTTCTTCGTGCACCATGGGTACGGCTGGGATGTTCATCTGTCGTGGGGGAAAATTTTTTTCCCTATGGATTCCGGTCGAGGACAATACCGAACTGATCCTCTGGAAATGGTTCCAAAACCGCTGGCATGCTAATCAGTCGAACGGTCTTAATATGGCGCCTCTTCTCAAAGTAGCGCTCTAGAAAAAGCTCTAGCGTCTTGGCTCTTCTAAGCACTTCTTCGAGTGCCTCATAGTCATTCTCAGATTCCCAGAACAGCTGGTTCCACCCTGCCCAAACCCCGAGAATGTGAGAAACTGGACGATAGTTTGAGAAAGCCTTTCGAACCGTGTCCGCACTGTTTTTCAACTGTTGCGGTGGCTTGCCGACTTCCTCCAGATGTTGCTTCGCGACCAATCTGTATGCTTCCTCCAAACCAATGTCTTTCCCTGTGTTTAACCAGTTTCTGAACAGCTCCAGCACCACATGACCGGCATGCAAACGCCTTTCAAAATCACCCTTCTCTAGGCGATGGGTCAATGCTTCACCGACCCATGATTTGCCTTTGTCTGCGCCTCCCAGAACTTTAGGATTATTGTTCATTTCCCCACAGAAGGCAGCATATGTCGCTTTTATTTTTGGTATCTCCGCTTCAAGAGTGGCTGCAAAAAGCATGCACTCCGGGTGTTCTACTGGGAACCCGTCATTTTGAAGGATTGGCAATGGGTCTTTTTCAATCATTTGCAGTTTTTCCTCTAAGATAATTCGCCCAGCGCTCCATCAGGTCACGTCTCTGCTCCAGGTAGTCAGTCCTTCGGTAGGCCCGCTCTACGCTTCCTCCAACGACATGCGCGAGGCAGGTTTCAGCCACCTCTCTCGGCACCTCGGTCGCCTCTGCACACCAGGTCCGGAAGCTGGAGCGGAACCCGTGGGGCCGGGCCTCCAGCCCCCGCCGCTCCATGAAGCGGGACATGGTCGCATCCGAGATCACGCCCTTACGCACGTTCGGAAACAGGTATCCGCCACGCTCGAAGGCCTTCGCCTGCTCGATCACGGCCTGTGCCTCACCAGACAGGGGAATTCGATGCTCGGCGCCACCCTTCATGCGCGCGGCCGGGATCGTCCAGAGGTCGCCCTCGATCTCGTCCAGATGGCAGAACCTGACCTCGCTGGATCGGCTGGCCGTCAGGATGAGAAGGCGCAGGGCCAGATTTGTGATCGTACCCTCGTTGAGGCTCTGGTAGAAATCTGGCACCTCGCGCCAGTCCATGGCGGGGACGTGCTTGGGCTGATGCCGTGACTTGCCGAGCAAAGCCTTCGCCTTCTCGGTCGCCTGCATATCGACATCGAGGCCCATGGCTGCCGCATGGCGTATCACAATACCGAGACGGTTCATCGCCTTCCGGGCAGTGTCTGCCTTCGTGTGCCAGATCGGCGCCAGAGTATTCCTGATGTCCTGCTGGTCGAGTTCCTCAACCGGCACGCGGCCGAGCTTCGGCAGGACATGCAGTTCCAGCGGAGAGAACCAGCGCCCGGCCTTGCCGTCCCCCTTGAGCTGCGCCTTGCGGGCCTCAAAGGCCTCCTCAGCAACCGCAGCCAGCGTGTGGTCCGCCTTCGCCGCCTCACGTCGGCGTCGCTCCCGCTCCTTGATCGGGTCCTTGCCCTGCCGTGCAACCGCACGCCATTCGACGGCAGTCTCCCGCGCTTCCTTCAGGCTGACATCCCTCAAAGCCCCAAGGCCCATTTCGCGACGATGGCCGTGCACCGTCACACGCAGGAACCACTGGGCCCCGCCGTCCTCACGCCTGTGCAGCCAGAGACCACCCCCATCCGAGTACTTGCCGGGCCCAAGGCTCTTCACCTGGGAAGCTGAAAGCTTGTTCAATGCACGGGTCATCGTAACCACCCCCCAATCCACCCCAACATATGGTATATGATAGTATGGATTGGAACAGGTTGGAACGCGATAAAGCGCTCAAAGCACTGAAATTAATGGTTATTAAATACAACATGAAACATTATGGAGCACTGTTTAAACGCCCTCCACCCGCACCATTTCTCGCAGAATTACCCGGTTGCTTTGAGAGGCGGAGATTTTCCGCAGGTTGCCAAACCACCCGCCCGGCCACCCATTGGCATTTCAATGAAACTGTGGGGCACCGATTTGCACATATGTACGGTCCGGACAGCTTGATACTCTGATCGCGGCGAGACTCTCGTTTGGAAAGCCAAGCGGCTCACGTAGGCTTGCCCCCTGAAAGAGGTCTATCAACCGGGTGACCCATGCCGGGTTTTCTGTGGGATCCAACCGCCGGGAAGAATCAAGCATCACGAACATGAGCACGCGGGGCCGTCGGAAGAGCAGCGCGTGTTTCGCACTGGAGGCTCCGGACTGGGCTGTTCACCAGAGACAGCCATAGACAGGCTTGGTCCGACATGGCGACTGATGCTTCGAACACCTGACGATCAAGTACACCGAACACCGGGATATCAACATCAAGAGGTCAGTGATGGGCTCTCACCCCGACTCTCCAATCGTGTCTTCGGCTTTCTTTGCATTCAGGATTCTGTTCAGGACATCAACGCATTTCGAAAGATCATCGGGATCAATACTCCCAACCAACCGCGCATGAAAATCGTTGATCAATGGGGCGATTTCACTAAGCTTTTGTTCCCCCTTCCTGGTCAGGACGACTGTCCGCTTTCGCTGGTCCGTTTCGGAGATGCTCCTGTCTGCCAAACCGGCATCTACCAGCTGGTCAACGGTACGGCTTGCGGTGGATTGTTCCAGCACGGCGAGGGCGGCAAGTTCTCCGACAGTCAGTTCTCCATGCGCAGAGAGGCTGGAAAGAAGCCGCAGCTTGGGGGTGGGCAGTTTCTGATCCGCCAGCATCGCGTTCAGCTCCGAGCTCCAGATATGGGTCAGTCGGGTCAGGAGATAGGGGAGAAAGGAATCGAGCTCATCCGCCTTGTGAAACGGAAAGCTCGGATTGACGGTGGTGTTCCTATTAGCCAAGGGTGTCACCCGCGTGCATTTCCTCCAGGATTTCGCGCAGTGCTGTGTTGGCAGCGGTCAGTTCTTCATCGGAAACCTGCTGAAGAATGTCGGCCAGGATGCTGTTATGGGCATCGCGTGCCATCAAGAATTTCTGCTCGCCGCTTTCCGTCAATCTGGCTGAAAAGGACCGGCGGTCCTCGGTCGACATGGCCTTGATGACCAACCCGTCCTTGATCAGCCGGGTCACGAGGCCGGATACATTGCCATTGGACACTTTCAACGCGCTTGACAGCTGGCCCATGCTGATGCCCTCGGGGGTGCGCGCCAGTTGGGCCATGGCATCGAACTTGGCAAGGCTTAGCCCGACCTCGTCCTGCATTCGCTTGTTCAACTCAGCAAAGATATCGCTGTGCAGCCGAAGGACGCTTAGCCAGAACCGTGTCTGGTTGAGTTGTCTCGCATCGCTTTTGCCGGTCTCGCCCATGTCATCCAGGAATGTCGCTTCAGTCGGTCAGCACGGTATTTGCTTTTGCATAGATCAGCAATGCGTCACGGATGTCTGCGGGAACTTCAATGGATTGGTGCGTATCCAGTCCGGTGGTGACGGTGACGAAATGCCCGCGCAGCGCCTCTTGTTCATCCTTCAAGGCATGAAGGGTCAGCCCGTAGGACTTGGTTCCGACCTTGTTGACCGCAACAAGGATGTCCACCTCCTCGCCCATCATGCAGGGGGTGAAGAAGGTGGCCGATGCCGAGACATATCCCAGCCCCGTGCGGCGGGGTCCGATCACCTCCTGATAGGGAATGCCGAGCACGTCATCGAACCATTCCTCGATCACCCGGTTGAAGAGGTCAAAGAACTTGGGTGTATAGACGATCCCCGCCGGGTCACATTGCCCGTGCCGGAATTTCGTCCTCGTCGACCACAGCCCGGCGGGCAGGTCGTTTCGGGTCAGGGGGCGTCTGCTATCTTGTAAGTTCATGTCGGGCCGTGTGTCTCCTCGGTAAATGAGCGGATGGTCTGAATGGTTCCGTCAAGATCGTCCCCATTGCCGTCCTTGAGGGCGGATCGCAGCAGCCTGTCCGCCCATTCGGCGGCATCATCGCGATGCGCGATGGCGCGGATCGTCTGCATGACCCGGTCAAACTTGGAATGCGCGCGATCATGGGTGTCGGAATAGCCCTTGATCAGCCGCCGCACCGACAGGATGGCCACCGCCAGATCGTAATTGTGCGACAGCGCCTGAGTGGCCTCTGACAGCCAGGCGGTGCGATGTTCAACCTCGTCTTTATGGCGCAGCGAGCGACGGCGCAGGGGTTTGAGCCCGGCCATCACGTAGAGCAGCAGAAAGCCACGAAGCGAATAGGTGTGCACCCGGCGCCCCTTGTCGATGCGGCGGTCGAGCCAGGCGTAGAGCCGGGGCTTTCCATGCAGCCACCGCGCAAGGCCTGCGGGCATGGTCGAGGCAAGCTCCTCCAGCCGGGGATGCATGAATTCGGTTGTGCTCAGGATCTGGCCCTTGCCGAGGTTCATATCTTCCGCGATCCGCGCCCGCCGGGCGGCGCGGGTTTTCAGATCGGCGACCCGAATGACATCATCATAGGCCATGGCATTGGCCAGATATTTCGCGGCGGTTTCGGTGAAGCGGAACCCGTTGGCCGCACCGCCTGCGTCAAGATCCTGCGCGGCGATGTCCCGAAGGATATCCAGGTATTCTCCGCCATAGGCGGCGTCCTGAAAATTGACGACCTTGCGAAGGCCGAGGAACGCCATGTGACGGGCGGGTTTCGGCAGGTCCGACCTCAGCCGCTGTAACAGCGCATTGGCCCGTGCATCGGGAAGTGTCGCGGGCGGTGCAGGGGGCGATGGGGTGTCGAGATCACCCGCCCTCTCGCCGCCACCTGTTTCCCCCGCCTCTGTCCGGGCAAAGGCCGCATCGAAAGCCCGCAGGCTCGCAGCCACCCCTTTGCCGCTGGCGTTGATAACCAGACGATAATCGTCCGCGGTAAACGGTAGCGCGCCCGAGGCGGCAAGACTGCCGAACAGCGCCGAGGAAATCACCGAGCCGTTTTCGACCGCCATCCGGTTCATGTCGAACACGATCCGGCGTTTGGCGACAACGCCGATCGCCTCTGACACCGCGCCGCTGTCGGCGATGCCGTCGCCCGGCGCCATTTTCTCGATGGTTGACAGGGCGCGGTGGTTCGACGCGATGAGGGTGGTGCGTTCGGGCGTGACGATCCCGCGCAGGATCGAGCGTCCGGCCTCCATGTATTCGGCGGCGATCACGACATCCACGTCGCCCGGTGTCGGCATCTGCGCCAGCACCGGCTTGCGCCCGTCTTTGCCGGGCTTCATCATCTCGACATAGTAGATCGTGGCCCCGGTGCGCTGCGCCACGCCGGGGACCGAGGTGGATTGCGCAATCCAGCCCTGCCGCTCAGCCAGATCGACGATCCAGCCGGTCAGCACCCCGCCGCCCTGTCCACCCATGGCCACGATGGCAATGGACAGGGGGCGTTCGGTTGCGTCGGCCTCTGCTGCAAGGGGGAGTTTGACGGTGTCGTCTTTCATCCTGCAATGTCTCCGAAATCAACAGCACGGCGCGCCCGGCGGTTCTGAAGAAACCTGATCACGGGTGTTGACAGCCCGGCTTTGAAACGATCCCGGGGGCCGGGGTTGTGGATCACCTCGGCCCGGTAGAAGGACGGGCACAGCACAGCGGCATCCGCCACTTCTCCGCAATTGCCGCAGGCAACGCAAGTGCTGTCGATCGAGGCAACCGGATCATCGCGCAGGGGGTCATCAAGCTGCTTGACCGAAAGGGAAGGGCAGCCGGAGAGGCGGATGCAGGCGTGATCGCCGGTGCAGACATCCTCATCAACGCCGAATCGTTCCTTGATCGTCCGTTTGCCGTCCTTCATCGCCTTTGCCACTTGCGGCTTTACCCGGCGTTGCTTGTTCAGCATGCATTCCGACGAGGCGACGATGATCTTGGGGCCTTCCGCTTCTGTCGTCAGCGCTTCTTTCAGAACGTCTCGCATCCGGTTCACGTCATAGGTGCGGTCGATCTGACGGACCCATTTGGCCCCCACGCCCCGAACCGCATCGACAATCGAGTTGTTGGTCACCCGGCGTTTGTTCAGGGCTCGCGATGACAGGATGTCCTGCCCGCCAGTGGCCGAGGAATAGTAGTTGTCGACGATCAGGAAGACCCCGTCATGATTGTTGAAGACCGCATGACCGATGCCGCTGGTCAGCCCGTTATGCCAGAACCCGCCATCGCCCATGATCGAGATCGACCGTTTCGCGCCCTTGACGTTGAAGGCGGCAGAGGACGCGGCGCCAAGCCCGTAACCCATTGTCGTCGCGCCGATATTGAAGGGCGGCAGGATCGAGAACAGGTGACATCCGATATCGGCAGAGACGTGATGTTCCCCAAGCTCTTCAAAGGCCAGTTTCATGGCTGCGAAGATCGGACGTTCCGGGCAGCCGGTGCACAGGCCCGGTGGGCGTGGGGGCACCACCTCTGTCAGCGCTGCAACCTTGGGATCGCGCAGGATCGGGACGGGGTCTGGCGTAGGCGCCCGATTGCCCAGAAGCTGCGCTTCGTAGTCCTCCAGAAACTGACCGATGCCCTTGGTCAGCGCCGTGACCGTGTAGTCGCCCGCCATGGGCAGGTATTTCTTGCCATGCACGAGCGTTTGCTTCTTCAACCGCGCAACGGTCGTGGTGATGGATTGCTCTATGAACTCCGGCTGTCCCTCTTCCACGACCAGAACGGCATCCAGCCCCTCGCAGAACGCCTCGATCTCGCTGGTGATGGTCGGATAGCAGACATTCATCACGTAAATCGGCAGCTTTGTCTCGCCATAGGCATCGCTAAGGCCGAGGAACTGCAGCGCCCGGATAGTGCTGTTATACATGCCGCCCTGCACGATCAGCCCGGTCTTTCCGGTCTTGTCCGCACCCGTCGGGCCGAAATGCTCATTCAGCCCGGCCTGTTTCACGAAGTCGATGGCCGCCGGCAGGCGGTGTTCGATCTTCTCCACCTCATGGGTATAGGCCGCAGGGGGCAGAACGATCCGGTCAAGGTCGCGCTTGGGGCTGTTCAGGGCGTCCTGAAGGGTGAACTCGGGCCGCTTGTTGTCCTTGCAGACAAACTGCCCGGTCATGTGGCAGGACCGGACCCGAACCTGCAGCATGACGGGCGTGTTCGTAGCCTCAGAAAGCTCAAACCCCTTTTCGATCAGATTGACCATGCATTCCTGATCAGGTCGAGGATCGAGCAGCCACATCTGGGATTTCATCGCGAACGCGTGGGTGCGTTCCTGCATGATGGAGGAGCCTTCGCCGTAATCCTCACCCACGATGACCATGGCGCCGCCCTTGACCCCGCCCGAGGCGAGGTTGGCCAGCGCGTCGGATGCGACATTGGTGCCGACCGTCGATTTCCACGCCACCGCCCCGCGCAGGGGATACATGACCGAGGCTGACAGCATCGCGCCCGCCGTCGCTTCGTTCGCGGAGCTTTGGAAGTTCACGCCAAGATCGTCGAGAATGTCATTCGCATCGGCCAGCACGTCCATCAGGTGCGAGATCGGCGAGCCCTGATAGCCGCCCACATAGGATATGCCGGACTGTAGAAGCGCCTTGGTGATCGCCAGAATTCCCTCGCCGCGAAAGACGTCTCCGTCCCCCAGCTTCAGATGTTCCACTTCCCTGGCAAATGAGCGTTCGGCCATTTGTGTCTCCCAAAAATTATATGGAAATGGATAATTTTATATGTAAAGTAAGTCAAGACGTTTCGCGTTGGCGATGGTTGCCTGAAGCGGAAGCGAAGTGAAAAGAGGTTGAAAAACATGCATGTAGCCCGACCCGATAGTCTGGTCTCGGAGATTCTCCCGGCGGTTTCGGATTATCTTGATTCGCCGCCGCGACTGGTTATCGGGGCAGAAAAGGTCGGTGCGGCGGATGGTAGGACGCTCGATGTTTTCAACCCGGCGACCGGCAAGAAACTCGCTGAAGTCCCTTGCGGCGGCGCCCATGAAATCGACCTGGCCGTAAAGCGCGCACGCGAGGCCCTTGGCGGCGATTGGGGTCGGATGCGCCCGGTGGAGCGTCAGCGCATCATGCTCCGGTTGGCGGACCTGATCGAGGCCAATGGCGAAGAACTGGCGCAGCTGGAAACTCTGAACAACGGCAAATCGGTGATGCTGTCGCGGCTGGTCGAGGTGGGCAATTCCTCCAACTACCTGCGCTACATGGCGGGATGGGCCACCAAGATCGAAGGCTCGACCATCGACGTATCCATCGCGGTGCCGCCCGGCGCAAAATACCAGGCCTATACGCGCAAGGAACCGGTGGGCGTCGTGGGGGCAATCACGCCGTGGAACTTCCCGCTGAACATGGCGATCTGGAAGATTGCCCCGGCGCTGGCCTGCGGAAACACGGTGGTTCTGAAACCTGCCGAGGAGACGCCGCTCACGTCGCTGAGGCTGGGTGAGCTGTGTCTTGAGGCGGGGCTGCCGCCGGGCGTCGTCAATGTCGTGACCGGCACCGGGGCAGAGGCAGGCGCAGCGCTAACCTCGCATCCCGGCGTGAACAAGCTGACCTTCACCGGTTCGACCGAGGTGGGCAAGATCATCGGCATTCAGGCCATGCAGGACATGAAGCGGGTCACGCTGGAACTGGGCGGTAAGGCCCCGATGATCATGTTCGACGATATGGACATGGATCAACTGGCTATGGCCGCCGGTGTCGGGGTGCTGTTCAACTCTGGCCAGACCTGCTGTGCGGGGACCCGTATCTATGCCCAAAAGGGGATCTACGATCAGGTGTGCGAGGTCATGGCGCGGACCGTGGGCGGCATGGCAATCGGATCGGGGCTTGACCCGGCGAATGCCATCAACCCCATGGTCTCGGCCAAGCATCAGGCCCATGTGAACGCCTGTGTCGCCAGCGGTCTGGACCAGGGCGCAACCCCGTTGCTGAGCAGCGATGCCTATCAGGGCGATGGTTTCTTCGTGACGCCGCAGATCTTCACCGATGTCCGGCAGGACATGAAGATCATGCAGGACGAAGTTTTCGGCCCGGTCTTCACGATCACGCCTTTCGATGATCCCGACGACGCGATCCGCATGGCCAATGACACGCGCTACGGGCTTGGCGCGTCGATCTGGACGACGAACCTGAACACGATGCACCGCTACGTGCCGCAGATTCAGGCGGGCACGGTCTGGGTGAATGCCCACAACCTGCCCGACGCGAACATGCCGTTCGGTGGATACAAGCAATCCGGCATTGGCCGCGAACACGGGCGGGCTGCGCTGGATGCGTATCTCGAAACGAAATCCGTCTGTGTGGCGGTGAGGTAAGAACAATGAGCACGAAACACGAGAACCCGAAGCGCAATGACAATTTCCTGCGCGAACATAACGGGCGTCACCAGCTGCACCCGATGGTGCATCCCCTGATCATCGAACAGCGCCCGCCGCGGATCATCGTGAAGGGCGAGGGGTCTTACGTCACCGATATCGACGGCAACACCTATGTCGATGGTGTCGGCGGGCTGTGGAACGTCAATGTCGGACATAACCGGCCCGAGGTGAAAGCGGCGATTTCTGCCCAGATGGAGGAGATCAGCTACTATTCCAGCTTCGCAGGAACCGCGACGCCCCCGTCCATCGAGCTGTCGGCCAAGGTCATCGAGATGACGGCAGAGGAGGACATGAGCAAGGTCCTGTTCTCTGCCAACGGGTCAGACGCGGTTGAAACCGCGCTCAAGCTCAGCCGCCAGTATTGGAAGCTGGAGGGAGAGCCGGAACGGACCGGCTTCATCTCGCTCAAGCAGGGCTATCACGGCATTCAGTTCGGGGGCACCTCGGTCAACGGGTCCAGCCTCTACCGGTCTGCCTATGGCCCGCTGTTGCCCGGTTGCTATCAGGTGGACAGCCCCTGGACCTATCGCAATCCCTATTCCGAAGATCCCGAAGAGCTGACCGAGGCAATCATCACGCAAATCGACCGGCTGATCCGGCATCAGGGCGCGCATACGATCGCTGTCTTCATTGCCGAGCCGGTGCAGGGGGCCGGGGGCGTTATTGTTCCTCCCGCAAGCTTCTGGCCACGTCTGCGAACACTGCTCGACACATATCGCATTCTACTGATCTCGGACGAGGTGGTGACCGGTTTCGGGCGCACCGGCGCGATGTTCGGTGCTCGTGGTTGGGGCGTGAAACCCGACATCATGTGTTTCGCCAAGGGTATCACGGCGGGCTACATCCCGCTCGGCGCGACTGTGATCAACAAGCGGATCTATGCAGCCTGGCAGAAGGGCATCGATCCGATGGGCTTCATCATGCACGGCTACACGGCCACCGGCCACGCGCTGGGATGCGCCGCTGCCAACGCCACGCTGAAGATCGTCGAGGACGAAGACCTGCCCGGCAATGCCGCCCGGATGGGCAAGCGGCTGCTGGACGGGCTGCGCGACGTGCCGAACTGGTCCTCGCTGGTGGGCGAAGTGCGCGGCAAGGGGCTGATGGTCGGGCTTGATCTGGTGGTCGACAAGCACACGCGCGAACCCATCGACCCCGGAAAGGGGCAGGGGGAAATGGTGGCGACCTTCGCCCGTGACGAGGGCGTGATCGTGCGCCCCGCCGGTCCGGTCATCATCATCTCGCCGCCCCTGACACTCTCTGAGGATGAAACCGACAAGATCGTCGATGGGCTGATCAAGGCATTGCGCCGGTACGAACAGGAGAAATAGCGATGTTGCCTGGCAAGGACTTTCCGAAATTCACCGCCGCCGCTGTGCAGGCAAGCCCGGTCTTTCTGGATGCGCCCAGGACCGCCGAGAAAGCCGCCGGCCTGATTGCCGAGGCGGCTGCGAACGGGGCATCGCTGGTCGTGTTCCCCGAGGTGTTCATTCCCGGCTACCCCTATTGGAACTGGATCACCGACCCGGTCACCGGCGGGGCATGGTTTGAAAAACTGGTGCGTGCATCGGTCTTTGCGGATGGCCCGGAAATCGGCGTGATCCGCGACGCTGCCAAGGCCCATGGTTGCCATGTGGTGATCGGTCTGAACGAACGCAGCCCGGTATCTCTGGGCGCGCTCTACAACACGCTTCTCTTCATCGGGCCGGATGGCGGCATCATCGGCAAGCACCGCAAGCTGGTGCCGACCTGGGCCGAGAAACTGACATGGGCGGGCGGGGACGGATCGAGCCTTAAGGTCTATGACACCGCGATTGGCCCGCTTGGGGGGCTGGCCTGCGGCGAGAACACCAACACGCTGGCCCGGTTCAGTCTGCTGGCACAGGGCGAGTTGGTGCACACGGCCAGCTATATCTCGCTGCCCGTCGCGCCAAAGGATTACGACATGGCCGAAGCCATCAAGCTGCGCAGCATGTCGCACAGTTTTGAGGGCAAGGTCTTTACGGTGACCGCCACCTCGACCGTGTCGGAAGAGATCATCGCGGCAATGGAAGAGATCCGCCCCGATGCCCGCGCACTGCTGCAACGCAAATCCAGCGCCTATTCCGGGGTCATCGGACCCGACGGGCGCGAAGTGGTGCCGGGGCTGATCGATGACGAGGGCATCGTCTATGCCGAAATCGACCTGGGCCGCTGCATCCAGCCCAAGCAGATGCATGACATCACCGGCCACTACAACCGGTTCGACATCTTCAATCTGGCGGTGAACCAGCGGCCCCAGGCCCCGGTCACGCTTTCGGGGCAGACCGCCGCCGTTCCCCAGCAATCCGACGAGGCGGCAGAGATCACTGCCCCGGACACCGAATAATCCGAAGGAGGCTCCCCATGGCACAGACCGAGATCAGGCCCGAAGACGATATCCTTGGCCGCGCCCGCGTGCGCGACACGCCCGAGCTTGAGGCCTATTACGAAGACCTGGCGCAGATCGAGACCGGTGCGCTCTGGACCGTCGCGAACGACATCGAACCGTGGGAGCCGACGCCGAAATCGGCCCCCGTCCGCTGGAAATGGTCAGATCTGCGGCGCGAGGTGTTGCGCGCCATTGATCTGGTCCGGCCAGAGGATGCGGGGAGGCGCGTTGTCTACCTGCGCAATCCTCAGCGCAAAGATGTCAGCGCCGCCTGTGGCTGGCTGTTTTCCGGCATCCAGACCATGAAAGCGGGTGAGCGGGCCCCGGCGCATCGCCACGCGGCCTCGGCGCTGCGGTTCATCATGGAAGGGTCGGGCGCCTATACCATCGTCGATGGCCACAAGGTGGAACTTGGCGCGAATGATTTCGTGCTGACCCCGAACGGCACCTGGCATGAACACGGTATCCGCGAGGACGGCACCACCTGCATCTGGCAGGATGGTCTGGACATCCCGCTGACCAATTGCCTTGAGGCGAATTTCTACGAGGTTCACGCGGATGACTACCAGACCACGGACCTGCCGTGGAATGGAAGCCCCGCAACCTATGGCGGGCCCGGCCTGCTGCCGCAGACCGACAAATGGGACAAACCCTATTCGCCGCTGCTGAAATATTCCTGGGAACCGACCTATGAGGCGCTGCTGCGCTACGCGAAGGTCAGCGATGGTTCGCCCTATGACGGGCTGATCATGCGCTACACCAACCCCCAGACCGGCGGCCACCCGATGCTGACCATGGGGGCCAGCATGCAGATGCTGCGCCCGTCGCAGCATACCAAGGCGCATCGCCATACCGGCAACGTGATCTACCACGTGGCCAAGGGGCAGGGCTACTCGATCATCGGCGGCAAACGCTTCGACTGGTCCGAGCACGATATCTTCTGCGTCCCGCCCTGGACCTGGCACGAACACTGCAACACCCAGGAGCGCGATGATGCCTGCCTGTTCTCGTTCAACGACTTCCCGGTGATGGAGAAGCTCGGCTTCTGGGCCGAACAGGCGCTCGTGGACAATGACGGCCATCAGATCGTCGCGGACTGAACACAAGGAACGGATGAATGAGACTTGTAACCTATCGGGACGGTGCGGCCGCTGAAGGCCGGCTTGGCGTCGTGGAAAACGGCCAGATCGTGGATGTGGAACTGCTTGGCGATGCAGTGGGAGAGGCGCTGCCCACCACGATGCTGGATCTGATCGATCTTGGCCCCGATGCGCTTCAGGCGGTCCGGCGCGCGCTTGCCGCCACCGCCGACGCGCGTCCGGCCGGTTTGGCCGTGCCGCAGGAAAATGTGCGGTTGCTCGCCCCCATTCCGCGCCCGCGCAAGAACATCTTCGGGATCGGTCTGAACTACGTGGAACATGTGGCGGAATCCGCGAAGTCGCTGGATACGTCCAAGGACTTGCCGAAAGAGCCTGTGGTGTTTTCCAAACCGCCCACCAGTGTGATCGCCACCGGCGAGGGCATCCAGCACAACGCCGCGATGACCCAGCAACTCGACTGGGAGGTCGAACTGGCAGTCATCATCGGCAAGCGCGCCACCAGGATCGCCAAGGAGGGCGCGATGAGCCATGTCTTTGGCTATTCCGTCATCAACGATATCTCGGCCCGCGACAATCGCCGAGCGGGGCAGTGGATTTTCTCGAAAGGTCAGGACACGTTCTGCCCGTTCGGCCCGGCCATCGTGACCGCGGACGAGGTGGAAGACCCCCACAATCTGGACCTGTGGCTGACCAAGAACGGCGAGGAAAAGCAGCGCTCGAACACGCGCCATCTGCTCTTCGATATCCCGACCCTGATTGCCGACATCTCCTCTGGCATCACGCTGGAACCGGGCGACATCATCGCCACCGGAACCCCTGCGGGCGTCGGCGCGGGCCGCGATCCGCAGGAATGGATGTGGCCGGGCGACATCATCGAATGCGGGGTCGAGGGCATCGGGGTTCTGCGCAACCCGGTCGTGAAGATCGGGGGCTGAGATGGGCGTTTCTCTGGACAACATGCACAAGACCATTCGGATCGGACAGATCGTTCCGTCATCGAACCTGACGATGGAACGCGAAATTCCTGCCATGCTGCGCGCGCGGGAGGCGCAGTTTCCCGAGCGCTTCTCGTTCCATTCCAGCCGTATGCGGATGAAGAAGGTCACCGCGGAAGAGCTGAAGGCGATGGATTGCGACAGCGACCGCTGCGCGCTGGAGCTGTCGGACGGCGCCGTCGATGTGATGGGCTATGCCTGTCTTGTCGCCATCATGTCGATGGGCAAGGGCTATCACCGCGAAAGCCAGGCGCGGCTGCACCAGGTGACGGTGGACAATGGCCATCCCGCGCCTGTGGTTTCCTCTGCCGGCGCGCTTGTGGACGGGCTGCACCTTATGGGGGCAAAACGTATCTCGATCATCACCCCCTATATGCGCCCGCTGACCAATATGGTGGCCGACTATATCGAGGCCGAAGGCGTCGAGGTGACCGACAGCATCGCGCTGGAGATCCCCGACAACCTTGAGGTTGCAGCACAGGATCCGCTGAACCTACTGGACATCTACAAGCGCGTGAATCGCAAGAACATCGACGCACTGGTTCTGTCGGCCTGTGTGCAGATGCCATCTCTCGCAGCCATTCAGAAGGTCGAAGACGAATGCGGCATCCCCGTGCTGTCCGCCTCCGTCGCAACGACCCACCAGATGCTGAAGTCACTGGGGCTGCGGGCCGAAGTCAAGAATTGCGGCCAATTGCTGTCAGGGACTTACGCCTGACCGGACCGCCTGGATCTCCAACAGGGAGGAGAAGGACCATGACAAGACTAAAGACCTTTCAGGAGCTTTTCAAAAGGGACCGCAGACCCGGCGATCTGGTCTTCGCTGTTCTGTTCCTAGGATTCTGCCTGTTTCTGCTGGCCAACCTGCGCAGTCAGGCGCAGTGGCTGGACAACACGGCTACCGTCGCCCAACCCGCTTTCTGGCCTACCGTGGCCGTGATCGGGATGAGCTTTTTCGCGGGTCTACACCTGATCGGGTCCATGGTGTCGCCGCGCATCCCCGGGCGCCTCAAAGAGGGCATCTTCTGGCTGCGCTCGGCCGAATACGCGATCTACTTCCTGATCTATGTCTGGAGCGTTCCGATTGTCGGCTATCTGCTGTCGACCATCGTCTTCTCTGTCTTCCTGACGGTGCGACTTGGATATCGGAGCCCGATGGCAATCGGGATGGCCGTGCTCTTCGGGCTTTCGGTCGTGCTGGTCTTCCGCACCGGGTTGCAGGTGAGAATCCCGCCCGGGCAGATCTATCAGTACCTGCCCGACAGCATTCGTACATTTGCCATGGTTTATCTGTGAGGGCCTGAACAATGGAAGCTATCCTAGGTGGAATTCAAATCCTGATGTCCTGGCAGGTGTTGGTGGCCCTGCTGATCGGATCGGTCGGGGGCGTGATCATCGGCGCGATCCCCGGTGTGGGGGCCGCGGTGGCCATTGCCATCCTTCTTCCCGCAACCTTTGCCTTTGAACCGATTGTCGGACTCACTGTCCTTCTGGGTATTTACGGCAGCGCGATGTATGGCGGCTCGATCCCGGCGATCCTGCTCAATACACCCGGCACGCCGGTCAATGCGCTGACCACATATGACGGCTACCCCATGACCAAGCGGGGGCAGGCGCATCGGGCACTGTCCCTTGCCTATTCCGCCAGTTTCTTCGGCGGTGTCTTCGCGATCATCTGTCTGATCCTCTTTGCGCCGGTGCTGGCATGGGTCGCACCCAACTTCGGCAGCCGCGAGATTTTCCTGGCGGCGCTTCTGGGCATCATCCTTGTGATCCTCGCGCATCGCGGTCAGATCATGGCGGCGGGCATGATGGCGTTTCTCGGGATATTCCTGAGCACGATCGGGCTGGAACCGGCAAGGTACACGCATCGTTTCACCTTCGGGCAGGGCTGGCTGACCAGTGGGATCAACCTGATCGTGATCGTGCTTGGCCTGTTTGCGATTTCCCAGGCGCTGCTGTTGCTGTTGGACAAGGAACGCAAACCGGAATCGGCCCGAGTTGAGGGCAGCCTGTGGGGGGGCTTTGTCGAGCTTCTGGGGCTGAAGCGCGTCGCCGGCGTTGCCTCCAGTCTCGGGGTGATGATGGGGACCATTCCCGGCGTGGGTGAGTTTACCGCGCAGTTCCTGAGCTACACATATGCGCAGAAAACCTCGAAAGATCCGGAAGCCTTCGGTGACGGCTCGCCCGAGGGGCTTGTCGCCTCGGAATGTGCCAATAACGCAGTGCCCGCCGCTGCCATGATCCCGCTTTTGGCGCTTGGTGTCCCAGGGGAGGCCCTGACGGCGATGATGCTGTCGGTGTTCTACGTGCACAACGTCATTCCGGGGCCGCAGCTGTTCCAGAACGAGCTGGACTTCGTGATGGCGCTGTACATGGCGATGCTGCTGCTGAACGTGATCGTGATTGTCTTCCTGCTGTCATCGACCAACCTGCTGCTGAAGATCACGCAGATCCCGACGCGTTTCCTTGGGATGATGATCCTCGTTCTCAGCTTCGTGGGGGTCTATTCCCTGCGAAACTCTGCTGTGGACTGCGCATTGGCCGCCGGGTTCGGTGTCTTCGGTCTGATCCTGAAACGGCTGAACCTGCCCATTGTTCCCATCGTCCTTGGGGTCGTTCTGGGCGCGATCATGGAAGTGAAACTGCGCAGCGCGATCGCCCGAATCAACGAGCCGCTGGACTGGTTCAACCGGCCGATCTCGGTGGTGCTGATCCTGCTGCTCCTGTTCGTGGTGGGCAACCATTACCGGGCCGTCCTGCTGGAACACCGGCAGCGGGTACAGCGCGCGGCAGACGGCGAACTGAAGGGCCGGGAAGGGGAGGCGCCGGTCGCTCCTGAAGGGTTCTGAGTGCAGAGATGAGTATGTATGCAAATGAAACGGTTTACATATAAAATAAAAAATGCTATGCCTGAGCTACGAACAGAAAGTGGATGGCAAAGCTCGCAGAATCTGCACGCCACACCACCGGCAGAGAGGAAACCATGATGAAAAAACTACTGACTGCACTTGCACTCGGAACGAGTATGCTGGGAACCGTAGCAGTCGCGGATTACCCCGAACGGCCCGTCGAGTTTGTCGTTCCGTTCCCGCCTGGCGATCTGGAAGACCTGCTGACGCGGATCATCGCCGACGAGTTCCAGTCGACCTACGGCGTTCCCGCGGCGGTCATCAACCGCCCCGGCGGCGGCGGCGGGCCCTTCCCCGGCGCGATCTCGGTGGCCAACGCCCCGGCTGACGGCTACACGATCGGGTCTTTCGTGATCGGCGTTCCCGTTGTCGGGCCGACCATCGGCATCCCCGATCTCACCCCCGATCCGTTTGAGCCGATCGGGATCTTCCTGACATATCCGTTCGTCGTCGCGGCCAATGGCGATGCGCCCTATTCCACCATGGAAGAGCTGGCCGAGTATGCTCAGGACAACGACGTTCTCTTCGGACATTTCGGAGAGCGCAGCATTCCGCGTCGCCATATGATTGCGATGTCACGGCACCTTGGGTTCGAATTCTCCTCCGAAGCCGGCTTCGATGCGCTGGACTGCAATACGCTTGCATCTGGCGACGCGGATGTCATCTCGACCACGGCACAGCTGATCTTCCCGTGTCTCGATGATCTGAACATTCTTGCCACGGCAACGAATGACCGGATCTCGATCATGCCGGACGTGCCGACCATGGGCGAACTGGCACCGGAACTCGACCTGTCGACCTGGAACGGGCTGTTCGTTCACCGCGATACCCCGGCCGAGATCCGCGACATGATCGAGGCCGTGGCCATCAGTGCGATGAGCTCTGACGCAGCGCTGGAACTGGCGGAAAACACCGGGGCACTCATCTACTGGATGCCAGCCGAGGAGGCCGCGGCCCAGATCCAAAGCGACATCCAGACGCTTGCCGTTATCGACGCGCTGGTCGAGGGCAACTAAGCTTGATGCCACCGGGTGTGCTTCCCGGTGGCATATTCCTCGCCATGAGCCGGGCCAATGACGACACAGCGAAACATTCTCTGGATCATGTGCGACCAGCTGAGGTTTGATTACCTCAGCTGTTATGGTCATGACCGGCTGCACACACCCAATATCGACCGTCTCGCCGCACGCGGCGTGCGGTTCGACAATGCCTATGTGCAGGCGACCGTCTGCGGCCCGTCCCGGATGTCGGCCTATACCGGGCGCTACATGCGGTCTCATGGGTCAACGCAAAACGCCGTTCCGCTCAGGGTAGGGGAGCCGACGCTTGGCGATCATCTGGCTGAGACTGGAACCCGCTGCGTCCTGATCGGCAAGACCCATATGCGGCCCGACCTGGAGGGGATGAAGCGGCTCGGGATCGACCCCGCATCCGAGATCGGGGCGCGCGTTGCCGAAGGTGGGTTCGAGGCGTTCGACCGCGATGACGGGGTTCACCCAACGGGCTATCGCAAAAAGGAACCGGCCTATAACGCCTATCTGCGCCATGCCGGGTTTCAGGCGGAAAACCCGTGGGAATTCTGGGCGAACTCGGCTGAAGGGGCGGACGGAACCAACCAGAGCGGCTGGCTGCTGACCCATGCGGACAAGCCCGCCCGCGTTCCTGAAGAACATTCAGAGACTGCCTATATGACCCGCCGCGCCATGGCTTTCATGGAGGCAGCGGAAGCGGACGGGCGACCGTGGTGCGCGCACCTGTCCTATATCAAGCCACACTGGCCCTATATCGTTCCCGCGCCCTATCATGACATGTACGGCCCCGAGGATGTGAAGCCTGCCGTGCGAAGCACTCAAGAGCTGGAAAACGCCCATCCCCTGTTCAAGGCGATCACCGAAGAGGTCTATTCAAGGAATTTCTCCCGCGACGAGGTCCGTGAAAAGGTGATCCCGGCCTATATGGGGCTGATCAAACAGATCGACGACCAGCTTGGCCAGCTCTTCGCCTTCATGGACGAACGCGGGCTGACGGACAACACCATGATCGTGTTCACCTCGGATCATGGGGACTATCTGGGCGATCACTGGATGGGCGAAAAATACATGTTCTACCAGCAGGCGGCGAAGGTGCCCCTGATCGTGGTCGATCCGTCAAGCGAAGCGGATGCGACGCGCGGAACGGTGTCAGATCGGTTGGTCGAGATGATCGACCTGGCGCCGACATTCGTGGACTACACGGGCGGCACCCCTGCCATGCATATCCTGGAAGGACGATCCCTGATGCCGCTGCTGCGCGACAGCACTGCGGACTGGACGCGAACCCATGTCTTTTCAGAGCTCGACTATTCCAACCTGCCAGCCCGGCTGAAACTGGGACGCGACGTGCAGGAGTGCCGCGCGACCATGGTGTTTGACGGGCGGTTCAAGATGATCGAAGTGCAGGGAATGCGGCCAATCCTGTTCGATCTGGAGACCGATCCCGATGAGCTGATTGATCTGGGCGACGATCCTGCGCAGGAAGACGTGCGTATGCGGCTCTGGTCTGCACTGGACAAATGGCACCGCGACACCCGCCAGCGCATCACCAAAAGCGACGAGGCCTACAGGGCCATGGATCCGGTTCTACGGGAAAGCGACCCCGATCTCGTGGCGGGGGTGATCATCGGGTATTGGGACGAGGAAGAGGTTGAGGCCGGGCGGCAGAAGATCGCGCGGATCCTGTCGCGCAGCAAAGACTGACACACGCCCTTCGGCCGCCACGGTCCATGTTTCTTGCCGGCGATTCAACTTCGACCTTGCTGACCCGGTCTGACAGACTCCCTTGCTGATAATCTGGCTGCGAGGAGGGGGTGTGGGGTGGGGTCTCTTTTCTGGTCCGACTGGAACATCCTGCATCAAATGGGGTGCGCACGTGTTCGGGTTTTCTCGACTTGATTGACTTCATACATTTTATATATAAAATTATGCAAACGCATTAAATATGATTCTACTGGAAGTCCGATGTCGATTGTTCACGCTGAAGTTGCTGCTGTTTCGTCAGAGACGCCCGCCATCAAACGGATTCTGCTGACACCGCAGGGGGATGGATTTGGTGACTGGCAGGCCGGGGCGCATCTGCGGGTGCAGCTGACTGGTGGTGGCAGCCGCGCCTATTCGCTACTGCGCCTTCCCGATCTGGCCCCTGATCAGGTGGCACTGGGCGTGCTACTGGAACAGAAAAGCACCGGCGGCTCCAAATTCATGCATGCGCTGAAACCCGGCGACACGATCAAGATCTCGCCGCCCGCCAACCAGTTCGCGCTTGGTGATCACGCCGAACATGCGGTGCTGATCGCGGGCGGTATCGGGATCACCCCGATCCTGTCCATGGCCGCGGATCTGGCTGCGGCGGGACGGCCCTTCGAAGTGCATTTTGCGGGGCGGACCGAGGGCGCGCTGGCCTTCGTTCCCGAAATGGCTGCCATCTGCAAGGATGCCCTGCATTTGCACTATGACGACCAGCCCAGTGCCATGGATATTAGGGCGATCCTGAGAGCTGCCCCAACCGGGTCGCACGTCTATTTCTGCGGGCCCGCTGGCATGACAGAGGCCGTGAAAACCTGCGCCTCAGCCCTGGGATGGGAGCAGGCTCGCATTCACTACGAGTTGTTCACCACCGATGCGGACGAGAGCGAGAACACCGCCTTCGACGTCGAAATCAGCGATACCGGCCAGATAATCCACGTGCCCGCCGACAAAAGCATTATCGAGGCGCTGGAAGAGGCCGGGCTCGACCCGCTTTACGACTGCCAGCGCGGCGATTGCGGGATTTGTCAGTGCGATGTGATCGACGGCATTCCAGACCACCGGGACGTCATCCTGACCGATGCCGAGAAAGCCTCGAATACCGTCATGCAGATCTGCGTGTCGCGGTCCAAGACCCCGAAACTCGTCCTCGACCTTTAACCAACAGCCAAAGGAGACCAACATGGACCGATACCGTGGAAACCCGAGAGCCGTTGAAAACCTGGTTCAGGGGCATGCCGTACACCGTGATGTCTATGTCGACCGCGAAATCTTCGATCTTGAGATGGAACAGCTTTTCCCGAATTCTTGGGTCTATGTCGGGCACGAAAGCCAACTGAAGAACCCCGGCGACTACATCACCAGCAAGATCGGCCATCAGCCCATTCTGGTGTCGCGGCACAAGAACGGCACCATCCACGTGCTGCACAACCGTTGCCCGCACAAGGGGGTCAAGATCGCCTCTGAACCCTGCGGCAACACCGGCAAGTTCTTCCGCTGCCCCTATCACGCGTGGAGCTTCAAGACCGACGGCTCGCTTTTGGCGATCCCGCTGAAGAAGGGCTACGAGGGCACCGGGTTCGACACTGATAAGGCGTCGAAGGGGCTGCCTCGGGTCGAGAATGTGCAGATCTATCGCGGCTTCATCTTTGCCCGCCTGTCGGAGACCGGGCTGAGCTTCGAGGCGTATTTCGGAGACTCCCTCTCGACGATCGACAACATGGTGGATCGCTCACCACAGGGCGAGGTCGAGATCATCGCCGCACCGATCCGCTACATGCATACCTGCAACTGGAAGATGCTGGTCGACAACCAGACCGACACTTGCCACCCGATGGTGGCCCATGAAAGCAGCGCGGGAACGGCCGTCAGCGTGTGGGAACGCGAGAAACACCGCTTTGCCGAAACGCCCATGGCGGTGCAGCTTTATGCGCCCTTCATGAGCCCCTACGAGTTCTACGAAGGTGCGGGTATCCGCGTCTGGCCGAACGGGCACGGGCATTCCGGCGTATCGGGGTCGATCCATCAGGATTATGACGATGTTGACGGCTATCTTGAGATGATGGTCGAGGCTTACGGCGAAACCCGCGCCCGCGAAATTCTCGGCGATATCCGCCACAACACGCTCTACTTCCCGAACGTGATGGTGAAGGGGCCGGTCGGCATCCTGCGCAATTTCATCCCGATAGCGGTCGACAAGACCCTGGTGGAAAGCTGGGCCTTCAGGCTGGTGGGGGCGCCCGACAAAATCTACGAGCGCGCGCTGATGTATAACCGCTTCATCAATGCGCCCACATCCATCGTCGGGCATGACGATCTGGAAATGTACGAACGCGCGCAGGAAGGCCTGCTGTCGGACGCCAACGAATGGATCAACCTGCGCAGGCTCTACGAGGACGGGGAACCGGAGGATGTGACCGCGGTCGTCAACGGCACCTCGGAACGGCAGATGCGCAACACCTTCTATGCGTGGCGGAAATTCATGGTTCAGGGCATGGACCGGAAAGTGGAGGCCGGCGCATGCCCCCCGAGCAACTGATTGATTTCGTCTATGACGAGGCCGCCACGCTGGACGAGATGCGGTGGGAGGACTGGCTGGCGCTGTTCCATGAGGATGGGCGCTACTGGATGCCACTGGAATGGCAGCAGCAAGACCCGGTTTTGCAACCCTCGCTTATGTATGAAGACCAGCTTTTGCTGACGGTCCGGGTGGAACGGCTGTCGGGCGAACGCACCTTCAGCCAGAAACCGAAAAGCCGCTGTCATCACCTGATGCAGCGCCCCCGCGTGGTGTCGCTTGGGCAGGAGGATGGCATCTACAGGCTGCGCACCTCCTTCATCTACACCGAAACCCGTGGCGACAACCTGGAACGCTACTCGGGTTGGGTCAGTCATGAGCTGGTGGAGGTCGAAGGCGTACTGAAGATCATGCTCAAACGCGTTGACCTGATCAATTTCGACGCGCCCTTCGGCAATCTTCAGCTGTTCATTTGAGGGGCCTGTCAGAATGAGCACCGTATGTGGCCGCTTCGCTGAAACCGCGAACCGGCGCGGGGACGCGCCTTTCCTGCATGTGCTGGAAGAAACCGCAGCGATCTATGGCATTCCCGCAGGCGACATCTCCTATGCTGAAATGGCCCGGCGCGTTGCCGACTGGGAAGATCGTTTTGCTGCTGCCAGGGTCGGCCATGGGCACCGGGTGGGGCTGCTCTTGCAGAACCGGCCCGTGTTCATCGAAATCTGGCTCGCCCTGAACAGCCTTGGTGCATCGGTTGTTCCGATCAATCCCGATCTGCGGCTGGCGGAACTGGAATACCTGGCAGAACATTCCGAAATGGTGCTGGCTATCGTCCTGCCGGACCGGGTGGCGGAAATGTCGGATGCGGTGACCAATGCGGGGTCGCCTGCGCGGGTAATCACGCCCGATGACTTCATTCCCAAGGCCCCAGTCCCGGCATCCGCTGCAGAAGAGTTGGGGGCCGGGACCGAGTGCGCCCTGCTTTACACGTCGGGAACGACGGGGCGGCCCAAGGGCTGCATCCTGACCAATGAATACTTCCTGCATTCGGGTGACTGGTACGCCGAAACAGGCGGCCATATCAGCCTGCGCCGCGATGCGGAACGTATGCTGACCCCCTTGCCGCTTTTCCACATGAACGCCATGGCGGTCTCTGTCATGGCGATGATCACCACCGGCGGCTGCCTGACGCTGCTGGACCGGTTCCATCCGCGCAGCTGGTGGGACTCGGTGCGCAAGTCGCGGGCGACGGTCGTGCATTACCTGGGGGTCATGCCGCCGATGCTGATGGGGGCGGAGCCATCGCCAGCCGATCGGGACCACACTGTCCGGTTCGGCTTTGGCGCGGGGGTCGACCCCAAACTACATGCCGAGTTCGAAGCCCGTTACGGATTTCCGCTGATCGAGGCCTGGGCCTGCACCGAGACCGGCAGCGGCGGCGTCATCAGCGCCCATGAGGAGCCGCGCAAGGTGGGCACCTCCTGCTTCGGGCGGCCCTGTGCCGATGTTGAGGTTCGGGTCGTGGACGATGCCGGGCAGGATGCCGCTACCGGAATGCCCGGAGAGCTGCTGGTTCGCCGGGCGGGCGCCAATCCTCGCTACGGGTTTTGTGCCGGATACCTGAAGAACCCCGAAGCCACCGCAGAGCTTTGGAAAGGCGGGTGGCTGAACACCGGTGATGTTGTCTTTCAGGACGAAGACGGATCGCTTCACTTCGTTGACCGCAAGAAGAACGTCATCCGTCGGTCGGGCGAAAACATCGCCGCCGTGGAGGTCGAAGGCATCCTTAACCGGCACGAGGATATCCGAATTTCGGCAGCGGCAGCCCATCCCGATGAGCTGCGCGGTGATGAGGTCGCGGTCTTCCTGATCCTCGAAAACGGCGGCGGCAGCCCGCAGAAAGCGCATCAGATTGCCACCTGGGCGCTGGACCAGATGGCCTATTACAAGGTACCGGGCTGGATCGCCTTCGTGGAAGACCTGCCCCTGACGGCCACCCAGAAAATCCTGCGTGGAAAGCTGAAAGGGCTCTTGGAAGAGACCATCGCACAGGGCGGTTTCATCGACACCCGCCACCTGAAGAAACGGCAACGCTGATGGGGCTGCAATCCCCATATGAGGGCGTTGCGGTCTGTGCGCCGGTGACGGTGCCCTATGTCCGCTTCTCGCCCGAGAGCGCCCATTGGTGGGCCGGAGCGGCCCTTCAGTCGCTGGCGCAGGCGACGGGTCTTGGGCCTGCTGATATCGACGGCTTCTGCTTTGCCAGCTTCTCCGCCGCACCCGATACGGTCGTGGGCATGGTCCAGCATCTCGGCCTCAGCCCGCGCTGGATGGACCATATCCCGACAGGCGGCGCCAGCGGGGTCATGGCGCTCAGGCGCGCGGCGCGGGCCGTGCAATGTGGTGACGCCGAGGTGGTGGCCTGCGTGGCGGCCGATACCAACCAGATCGACAGCTATCGTCAGACGCTGGCCGGGTTTTCGCGGTTTTCCCAGGACGCAACCTATCCCTACGGGTTCGGCGGCCCGAACGCGACCTTCGCGCTGATCACCGACAATTTCATGCGCCAGTTCGGCGTGACCCGCGAAACCTTCGGCAAGCTCTGCGTGGCGCAGCGGCACAATGCCCTGTCCAACCCGCTGGCGCTGATGAAAAAGCCGCTCACACTGGACCAATACATGAGCGCCGGGCCCATTTCAGACCCGGTCCATCTGTTCGATTGCGTGATGCCCTGCGCAGGGGCGGAGGCGTTTCTGGTCACGACCCCCGAAAAGGCCGAAGAGCTGGGGCTTTCGTCGGCACGGGTTCTTGCCACGATCGAACGCCACAACGCCTTTGCAGAGGACAGTGTGCAATTTCGTGGCGGGTGGGAGTGTGATCGTGAGGCCCTGTGGCAGCGCGCGGGCTGCGGGCCCAAGGATATGCATTGTGTGCAGGTCTATGACGATTACCCGGTGATCGTCGCCATGCAGCTTGCCGATCTCGGGTTCTGCGAGAAACCGGACTTGCCGGATTTCATCGCCGCCAATGACTTCACCATACCGGGCTCCCTGCCGCTCAACACCAATGGCGGGCAGCTTTCTGCCGGGCAGGCCGGGGCCGCTGGCGGGTTTCAGAACCTGACCGAGGGATTGCGGCAGATCCTGCGATGCCCGCTTGGCGACCAGGTGCCCGACGCGGCCCGCGCCCTGGTGTCCGGTTTCGGGCTGGTGAATTACGACCGTGGCGTCTGCACCGGGGCTGCGGTGCTGGAAAGGCAGGCCCTGAGATGACCGAGCCGCTTCCCACACCCAAACGCAAGGACCCGCTGAAGCGCAGCAGGCTCGGTCTTGTGCCCCCCGGTCTGCGCAGCCGCGCAGCGACCGAGATGGCGACCTATGCCGCGCAGGGGCTTTTCGTTCTGCAAAGCTGTGACCGGTGCCGGTCCGTCACGTACCCGCCACGCGACCGCTGCCCTTCGTGCTGGGGAACGCTGACCTGGGCGGATCAGGACTGCGGCGCGCGCATTGAGGCCGTTACCACGATCCGCCACTCCACCGACAATTTCTATCGCAACCACATGCCCTGGCGGATCGGAACCGTTCGCCTGGACGCGGGACCGGTCGCCATCGTGCATCTTCATGGCGATGTGCAACAGGGCGACCGGGTTCGCATGACACTCCGGCTGGATCGGGGCGGCAACCCCGCCTTGTTCGCCATGCCGCAGGAGGAGACCCCGAACATGCAGGACGATCCCCAGCTACGCTGTTTCACGGCCGATCCGAAACACCGGCGGATTCTGGTCACGGACGGGCGAACCGCCATCGGGCAGGACATCGCGCGTGCGCTTCTCAAGGCCGGGGCGCAGACGGTGTTTCTTGGCGATGCCGACCCCATGATGCGCTATCCCGGCAAGGCGGAGATTGAGGCACAGGAGGGCATCGAGCCGGTTTCCCTGAACCTGACCGACAGCGGCAGCGTGCAGGAGCTTGCCGCGCAACTGGGCGGGCGCGTGGATATCGTGGTCAACACCGCCGGGTTCGTGCGCCCGGGCGGCGTGGCCTTCGGGGCCAAGCTTTCGAATCTGCAAGCTGCGTTTGATCTCGGTGCCGTTGGGCTGGTGCGGCTGGCGCAGGGCTTCGCCCCGGCCATGAGCGCACGATCCGATGACGGGGTGAATTCAGCCGCGGCATTTCTGGACATCGTATCCGTGTCGGGCCTCAGCGGACAATCCGGCTATGCCGGTGCCGCCGCCAGCGCTGCCGCGCGTCTGTCGCTATTGTGCGGCCTGCGCGGCGAGATGCAGCAGACCGGCATCCGTGTGCTTTCAGTCCTGACAGGGCCCGTCGATGACGACTGGCACCAGGACCTGCCGCAACCGAAAGTCGCGCCTGTCCAACTGGCCCGCGCGGTCGTTCACGCCCTGACCGAGGGGCAGGAAATCACCTGCGCCGGAGATGTCGCGAAGGATCTCTTTGCCCGCTGGCAGGCCAACCCGCTTCTGTCCATTAGGGAGGAAAACCGATGACCCGCTCACCCCTGACCTTGCTGGCCGAGGCGCTTGCGAGCCGCACCGTGGAATGCGTCGACCTGACCAACACGCTCAGCCCCGATTTCCCTGTCATCGTACTGCCCGCCGAGTTCGGCCAATGCGCCCCGTTCCGGATGGAAAAGGTGTCTCGCTACGACGACAATGGCCCGGCCTGGTACTGGAACAATATCTCGATGAATGAACATACCGGTACCCATTTCGACGCCCCGGCGCATTGGGTGACGGGGAAAGACTTGCCCTCCAACACCGTCGATGCGGTTCCCGCGCAGGATTTCGTGGCCCCCGCCGTGGTGATCGACATATCGAAAGAGGCCGCGGTGGATGCCGATTTCGTACTAACCCGCGCCTTCCTTGAAGACTGGGAGGCACGGCACGGAGAAATCCCGAAGCGCCATTGGATCGCGCTGCGCACCGACTGGTACAAGCGCGTCGGCACGCCTGACTATCTGAACCTGAAAGAGGATGGCGCTCATTCGCCCGGCCCCGATGGCTGCGCGATGGAGTTTCTGGTGCATGAGCGGGACTGCGTCGGTCTGGCGGTGGAAACCGTGGGGACCGATGCGGGCCAAGCCTTTCACTTCAACCCGCCGCTTCCGGCGCATTCGATCCTGCATGGCAACGGGCGCTACGGGCTGCAATGCCTGACAAACCTCGACAAGCTGCCCACCTTCGGCGCGGTGATCGTCGCCTGTCCGCTCAAGATCGAGGGCGGGTCCGGCAGCCCGCTCCGGGTCATTGCACTGGTAGAAAGGACACCGGCATGAGCAAGCGCACAACACTGATCACCGGTGGCAATTCCGGCATTGGCGCGGCTATCGGACGGGCGTTGCTGGCCGAGGGAGAGGCGGTCGTGTCGCTTGGGCTGGAGATGCCCGACGACAGGCATGATGACCTGTTCGGCTACACCGCCGACCTGACCGACGCGGCGGAAACGGCGGATGTGGCGGCCCGGATCTGCGCCGCCCACCAGATCGACGCCATAGTGCATAACGCCGGCCTGATCCTGCCCAATCTGCTGGAAGATGCCGATCCTGCCGACGTGCTCAAGCTGGCGCAACTGCATCTCGCCGCCCCCATGGCCCTTACCCAGGCGGCGTTGCCGGGAATGGTCGAACGCGGCTCCGGGCGGATCGTCTTCGTCAGTTCACGGTCTATGCAGGGCATGCCCACCCGGTCTGCCTATTCCGCGACCAAGGCGGGGATCAACGGGCTGGCGCGGACCTGGGCGCTGGAGCTTGCGCCGAAGGGCATCACCGTCAACGTCATCGCCCCCGGCCCGGTGCTGACCGAAAACTTCTGGGCCATCGTACCCAAGGATGGCGAGCAGCAGAAGAAAATCGCAGGGGGCATCCCCGTGCGCCGGATCGGCACCGCAGAGGATATTGCGAACGCGGCCCTGTTCTTTCTGGATAACAGGTCGAGTTTCGTCACCGGGCAGGTGCTCTTCGTCTGTGGAGGAACCAGCCTCGCAGGCCAGATCAGCTAGGCTCAGGTCTTATCACCAGTGAATGACGGTTGCTGCGAGAGCAATGGCAGAGAGGACGATCGTCAGACAGGGATCGTATCTGGTCGCCAAACGCCGCCAGTCCGTGAACCTGCCAAACATGATCTCGATCATTGCCCGGCGGGGCTTTGTCCAATGACCTGCTCTGCTTTGAGCCCGCGGCCATGGCTTGGCCCTGTTGCGGCTTTTCCGTGACGGGATTCAGGGGGTGGTCCCCCTGTCTTCAAGGGCTTCGCGCCGCCAGTCTGAATCGTATACATGGTCCGCCTGAGGTGTTCGGCGGGAGGCAGGCCGTCCGGCAATTCCCGCGCCGATAATGTCACACCGCTGGCCGGCCGTCAGAAACAGACGCGTGGCCGCTTCCGAAGCGCGTCAATCCGGTCCACAGGCACGGCAGAGGAAGGCGGTTGCGACCTCATGCAATCCGTTGGCCACCGACCCAGGTGCCACGAATGGCGCCGCTGGTGCCAAAACGGTGAACCCGAACCACGTCGGCACGTGCGCCGAGCTCCAATCGTCCCCGATCGGCCAGTCCCGTGGCTTCAGCGGGCGTCCGGGTAACCGTCGCGATCCCCCGCGCGAGGTCGCCCCAGATTTCACCAAGTATCAGGGCACCGCTCAGCAGCGACGAGGGAACATAGTCCGACGACAGGATTGTCAGCAGGTTGTCATTGGCAAGGTCTCTTGCGGCGACGTTGCCGGAATGAGACCCGCCCCGGATCAGGTTCGGCGCCCCCATCATGACGGCGATCCCGTGCTCGGCACAGGTGCGCGCGGCCACGGTCGTGGTCGGAAATTCGGCAATCGTGGCGCCATGTGCGGCAGACTCTGCGACGTGATCCGCCGTTGTGTCATCATGGCTGGCCAATGTGGCGCCCAGATGCTGTGCGGTGGCGACCGCGGCCTGTTCATGAGCGCCGCGAACCCGGTTGCCCAAAGCCGTCTGGATGTCGACATGGGCCAGGAATTCTTCCTCGGTCAGCCCGTATTTACCGCGCATGTATCGCCGCAGCTGTGCAAGATCGGCAAACTGGCGCTGCCCCGGCGTGTGATCCATCAGGCTCACGATTCCGACGCTGTCTTCCGGCCCGAATTTCTCCAGCTCGGCCGTCAGGGTTTCCGAACAGACTTCGGCCCGCAAGTGGATCAGATGGTTCACGCGCAGAACGCCGGCTTTTCGCGCCGCAAGGATCTCGTCGGCCATCTGGCGCGCATATTCCCGCGCGCCCCGCTCGCGCGAAACCAGTGACCCGACGCGGAGTGCATCGAAAACCGTCGTGATGCCGACGCTTGCAAGCTCGGCGTCATGGGCGATGATGGCGGGGGTATGGGGCCAGTCGACTCCGGGACGCGGCTGGATATGCCGTTCCAGATTGTCGGTGTGCAGTTCGATCAGGCCGGGGATGACCAGATCGCCCTCGCAATCAATGGCTCCGGCGGGAATCGCGGCGCTGTCGTCTATCCTGCTGATCAGCCCGTTCTCGAAATGGATCGCACCGTGTTGGGTGCGCTCGGGCAACACGAGCGTTGCATTGGCTAGGATCGTCGTCATGGTCATGCTGCGTCCTGTGGGGTGAGTAATGGCCTGTCGGCCTGCGAATATCGTGGGGATGTCACGAAACCGTGACGCAAACTGCGCGTCATTGCGCGGTGGAACGCCAGTCTCTTCCTGTCGTCCCGTGGCCCGGTCCGCAGGCCGTGGCGACGCGGAAAACGATCCGGGTGACTCCCATCCGGTTCAAACGGATCGCGGTCTATGAGCACTTCGGGCCGGGCATGTTCCATCGGCTTTCTCATGACCCATCGGGTCGAAGGGCCGCGCGCAACCGTGCGACCCCGTCGTCGATCGTCGCATCGTTGACAATCTCGATCACCGGCAGCCCCGCCGGAATGGCCGCGACTTCCCGCGCCATCCGCGCTTCGATCTGCCCGAGGGTTTCGCGGCCACGCCCCTTCAGCCGCTCGGCCAGGATCTGTGCGGGGGCCGAAATATGTATCACCGCAAGATCCGGAAACACGCTGGCCGCCTGGGAAAGCGCGGCACGGGATCCATTGAACAGAACATCCCGCCCCGTATCCAGAGACGCCAGTTCACGGAGCGGAATGCCATAGGCCAGGCCGTGGGCACGCCACGTCAGGGCAAAGTCGCCCCGTGCCTCTCGTCGCTCGAATTCCGCATCGGTGATGCCCTCGAAGGGCTCGCCCCCTGCGCTTTCGGGGCGGGTGATCGCGCGCCGGACCCAGTAGGGCCCGTCGGCAGCACAGACCCCGGCCAGAAGCGTATCCTTGCCTGCGCCCGACGGGCCGACCACGGCAAACAAACGTCCGGTCATAGGCCCTCCGAAAAGCCGGTGACATCGACAAGCCGGTCGCAAACCTGGTTGCGCGCGTCCTCGTCATGGAAAATTCCAAGGATCGCCGACCCCCGGAACTTGGCCTCGCGGATCAGGTCCAGCACGACGGCCCGGTTACCGGCGTCGAGACTGGCGGTCGGTTCATCAAGCAGCATCGCCGGCCAGTCGTGAATGAACCCGCGCGCGATGTTGACCCGCTGCTGCTCGCCACCCGAAAACGTCGTCGGCGACAGGGACCACAGCCGTTCCGGGATGTTGAGACGGGTCAGAACCGTCTCGGCCCGCGCGCGCGCCTCATCCGGTGCCACCCCGAGCCGCATGAGCGGTTCGGCAACGACCTCGATGGTCGGCACCCGTGGCACCACGCGCAGGAACTGGCTGACATAGCCCAGGGTTCCGCGCCTGAGCGCGATGATCTCGCGCGGTTCTGCCCCCGCGACTTCGGTTTCGCCAACCCTGATCGAGCCGCCATCGGTGCGGTAATTGCCCCAGATCATCCGCATGAGCGTCGATTTTCCCGACCCCGAAGCTCCGATCAGCCCCACGCATTCGCCCGCAGCGACGCGCAAAGCCGCGCCTGCCATCACCGGCAACACGGCGCTGCCCTGATTGTGCAGCGTAAAGCTCTTTGACACATTCGCGACCGCAATCATCCTGGATCCTTCATCCTTCTCTCGAACCTCATGCCCCGCGGGCCATCGGCATCAATCTCAAACCTGCAGAACCGAACTGACCAGCAACTGGGTATAGGCATGTTGCGGGTCGTCCAGCACCTGATCGGTCAGGCCCTGTTCCACAACGCGCCCGTCCTTCATCACCATCAGCCGGTCGGCCAGCAGTCGCACGACCGCCAGGTCATGGGTGACGATCACCGCGCTCAACCCCATCTGCCGCACCAACCCGCGCAACAGGTCCAGAAGCCGGGCCTGTACGCTGACATCGAGACCCCCTGTCGGTTCATCCATGAACACCAGGCGCGGGCCGGTCACGAGGTTCCGGGCGATCTGAAGGCGTTGCTGCATGCCCCCGGAAAACTGACGCGGCCGGTCGTCGATCCGGTCGGACGAGATCTCGACCCTGCCAAGCCAGTCGATCGCCTGTTCGCGGATCGACCCATAGTGTCGCGCCCCGACCGCCATCAGCCGCTCACCGACATTGCCACCGGCACTGACGCCCATCCGCAAGCCGTCACGGGGGTTCTGGTGCACGAATGCCCAGTCCGTGCGCGCCAGCATGCGGCGTTCGGGTTCGCTCATCGCCAACACATCGCGAGGGCCGTCAGAACGGGTGTCGAAGATGACGCGGCCGGTGTCCGGGATCAGATGCCCTGCCATGCAGCTCAGAAGCGTCGACTTGCCCGAGCCGGATTCTCCGACGATGCCCATCACCTCGCCGGGCCAGAGGTCGAAGGACACATCGGCACAGCCGATCCGCCCGCCATAAGTCTTGGTGATGTCGGAAACCTGCAAAAGCGGATGTTCGATCATGCCGCGTCCCCTTGTGTCGACAGCCGTCCGCCATGGCCCTCGGCCTGGCGGCTGGCGCAATGGTCGGTATCCGAACAGACGAACATGCGCCCGCCCCGATCGTCGGTGATCACCTCGTCTAGATAGCTGCCCTCATCTCCGCACAGATCGCATGGATGCGGGGCCTTCGTCGCTTCGAACGGGTAGTCCTCGAAGTCGAGGCTCACGACCTTTGTAAAGGGCGGGATCGCGTAGATCCGTTGTTCGCGTCCGGCCCCGAACAGCTGTAGAGCGGGGGTGCCGGACAGTTTCGGATTGTCGAATTTCGGGATCGGCGAGGGATCCATGACATAGCGACCCTCGACCTTGACCGGATAGGCGTAGCTGGTGGCGATGGCGCCGTTGCGGGCGATGTCTTCGTAGAGTTTGACATGCATCAGCCCATAATCCTCGAGCGCATGCATCCGCCGGGTTTCCGTCTCGCGCGGTTCCAGAAAGCGCAGCGGTTCGGGAATGGGCACCTGATAGACCAGGATCTGGCCCGCGATCAGCGGACGTTCGGGGATGCGGTGGCGGGTCTGGATCAGCGTTGCGGCGCCCGTATGCTCGGTTACCGCAACGGCGGCGGTGCGCTGGAAGAACTTGCGGATGCTGACGGCGTTGGTGGTGTCATCGGCCCCCTGGTCGATGACCTTGAGCCTGTCATCGGGCGTCAGACAGGCAGCCGTGACCTGCACGCCCCCCGTGCCCCAACCGTAGGGCATCGGCATTTCACGACTGGCAAAGGGCACCTGGTAGCCGGGCACCGCCACCCCCTTGAGGATCGCGCGGCGGATCATCCGCTTGGTCTGTTCGTCGAGATAGGCGAAATTATAGTCGCTCATGCCGCGTCTCCGGGTTGCTGATCGGCCCTTGCAGGCCCTTTCGCGATGACGGACCGCAGGGACGTGAAGACAGGTCCGGTCATTCCGCCGCCTCCGTCATGCCCGCCCGCAAACGCCGCACCAGTTCCAGCTCGGACTGGAAATCGACGTAGTGGGGCAGCTTGATATGCTCGAGGAACCCGGTCGCCTGGATATTGTCCGCATGCATCAGGACGAATTCCTGGTCCTGAACCGGTGCGCCGGTGTCGTCTTCACCCAGTTCCTTCCAGCGCAGCGCCCGATCCACCAGCGACATCGAGATCGCCTTGCGTTCGGTTTGCCCGAACACCAACCCATAGCCGCGGGTGAACTGCGCCGGCTGGGTTTTGGAACCGGTGAACTGGTTCACGGTCTCGCATTCCGTGACGGTGATTTCGCCGATCTCTACGGCGATCCCCAATTCGGGAATGTCCATCTCGACCGCGACCTCGCCAATGCGCAATTCCCCGACGAAGGGATGGGTGCGCCCAAAACCACGCTGGCTGGAATAGGCCAGCGACAGGATGAAACCCTCGTCCCCTCGTGTCAGGGCCTGAAGGCGCAAGGCCCGGTCGGCGGGCAATTCCATCGGTTCGCGTGTCAGGTCGCCCGGCGTGGCGTCCGAGGCGGGTTCCTCCTCGATCAGCCCTTCGCGGTCCAGAAAGCCGGTGACGCGCGGCACGTCGCCCAGAGGGGAGGCTTGCGGCGCGGGCGGTGCATCCCCTTCGGCCGCCAGCGCGAAATCGATCAGACGGTGGGTGTAGTCAAAGGTCGGCCCCAGGATCTGCCCGCCCGGCAAGTCCTTGTAGGTTGCCGAAATCCGCCGCGTCGCGGCCATCTTGCCGGTGTCGACGGGGGTCGAATATCCCAGACGGGGCAGGGTGGTGCGATAGGCGCGGATCAGAAAGATCGCCTCGATCAGGTCGCCGCGCGCCTGCTTGATCGCCAGCGCCGCAAGATCGGGATCATAGAGCGAGCCCTCGGTCATGACCCGGTTCACGGCCAGCGCCATTTGCTCGCGGATCTGTGCAACGGACAGGTCCGGGACCGCCGGATCGCCGCGACGTTCCTCGGCCAGGAAGGCATGTGCGTTGTCGATGGCCCGTTCGCCACCCTTGACGGCGACATACATTATACATCCTCCACGATCGTGCTGCGCGGCAGGCCTGCCAGCCGATCGCCGCAGGCCAGCAGCGTGTCGAACCCAAGGGGAAAGAGCGCGCGGTTGACCTTGAAGGCCTGAATCTCGGGCAGGGACAGTCGCGCGGTCGTTTCAATCCCGGGACCGCGCAGGACCGGTCCGTCGCTGTCCAGCCGGTCCATCTCGACGATCAGGGTCGCGGCGCGGTCGGGATATTCCGGGGTGCCGATGGCGAAGCGCGCCACCGGCCTCAACGCATCCCAGCCCCCAAAGGCGAACATCGCATGCTCGGCCTCAACAAGGGGTGCGCCGGTGTGGAAGGTGATCCAGTCGCGCACGGACTGACACGCATGAGGCCCTGCCAGATGGACCGGTGTGGTGCCATCCAGCAGCACCAGCGCCGCAGTACCAGCGGCCGCGGACAGCGGCGCGGGGGGCTGCACGCCTGAAACCGCAACGATTTCGCCGGGCTGCGACAGCGCGTGAAGGATGGCGCGGAATCCGCAGGCGGATTGCACCGGGGCATCGGCGAAACCGCCGGTCATGGCGTCAGGCGTCATCAATCCTCTCCGCGAACCATGGTGAAAAACTCGACCTTCGTGGCCGCCGCCTTCGACGCGCGCGCTGTGCGTTGCGCGCTTTCAGCCTCGGCCAGAGGGGCCAGCACCCGGGCGGTCACTTCGTCGATCGCCTCGGTTTGCAGCAGGGCATCCAGCACCGCCGCCCGGCGCGCATGATCCTTGTTGCGCCCCTGAACATAGGCATGCCCGTCCTTGCCGCAGGGAAGGCGCACCGAGCACCGAGTCACGGTCATTTCTCCCAGATTGAACGGTGCGCCGGTGCCGCCTTGCCGACCGCGCACCATGACTGCACCGGTCTCGGGGCCGCGCAGCACGGCATGTTCGGCGATATCGGGGTATAGCGCCGCAAGCCGGTCGGCCGGGGCCCGGGCGAGCAACCCCATGGACTGTGCGCGGTCGAAGGTCTGTGGATTGGACATCTTGCTTATTTGTCTACATTACTATACAACTCGACATATCTTAGCAGGCCATATCCAATCCTTCACGTGAAGTTTCTATGACACGCACGGAAAACGCCCTTTGGCGTCAGATCGCCGAAACGATCACCCGGGACATCGAAGAGCGTCTTGGTCCGGGCGACAAGCTGCCGACGGAAGCCGAGCTTGCAGCGCGTTTCGGGGTGAACCGGCATACGGTCCGCCGCGCCCTGGCCAGTTTGACCCAGTTGGGACTGATCCATACCCGCCGTGGCGCGGGGGCCTTCGTCACCGCGCGTCCGACCGAATATCCGCTGTCCCGAAGAGTGCGGTTTCATCGGGCGGTGTCCGCAACCGGACGGGTGCCCGGCCGGCGCATCCTGGGCACTCTAACGGCGCCGGCCAGCGATACCGAGGCAAAAGCGCTGCAAATCAGCGCCGGGGCCCGCGTGTTGCGGGTCGAAGGATTGACCCTGTCGGATGGCGTCACGATCGGGCATTTCCGGTCTTCCTTTCCGGGCGACCGTCTTGCGGGCATGTCTGACGCCCTGGCCAGGGGGCTGGGGATCACCGATGCCCTGGCGGCCTGCGGGATCGACGACTATCTGCGCGCCTGGACCCGCCTGTCCGCCCGCTCCGCGGACTCGATCCTGGCCGGGCACCTGTCGCTGCGGCCCGGCGATCCGGTGATGCGGGCCGAGGCGCTCAACATCACTCCCGAAGGAACGCCCGTCGAATACGCGGAGGGGCATTTTGCCGGGGAAAGAGTCACTTTGACCGTAACACCCGACTGATCGTCACCAAACTGTCATGGGAGCGAGGGATAGAGGGGCAGTTTCTCGGAGCCCATCATGCCCCTGCTTCCCCCTCTCCGCCTGACAGGTGCGCGCATTCTGCGCGATGGCGATCTTTGCGACGATGTTCTAACGCTGGCCGATGGCATCATCGACGAGTGTCCCGCGGGCGAGATCGACCTGTCGGGATACCTCGTCCTGCCCGGCATCGTCGATTTGCATGGGGACGGGTTTGAACGACATCTTTCCCCGCGTCCCGCCGCGCCATTTGACAAAACCCGTGCCTTGCGTTCGGTCGCGGCAGAGCTGGCGGCGAATGGTGTCACCACCGCCTGGTTGGCGCAAAGCTGGAGCTGGGAAGGCGGATTTCGCAGTGCCGACGCGACCGAGGCCCTGCTTACCGCGCTGGACAATGCCCGACCCGGGTTGTTGCCGGATATCCGCGTGCAGATCCGGCTGGAAACCCATGTTCCAGATGAGCACGCGCGCCTGTTGCGGGCGATTGCGCGCCATGGGGTCGACTACGTGGTGTTCAACAACCACCTGCCCGAGGCGCAGCAGATGGTGCAGGACCACCCGCAGCGATTCGCGCAATGGGCTGCACAGCAGGGGCGTAGCCCGCAGGAATTGCTGACCATTATCGAGAGGGCCGGGCAAATGGATGACCGGGTGCCGCAGGCCTTGTCTTCCCTGGCCATGACATTGGCCGCGCAGGGCGTTGCAATGGGGTCGCATGACGATGGTGATGCCATGACGCGCGGGCGGTTCCGCTCCATCGGGGCCCCGATCTGCGAGTTTCCGACAACCGTCGAGGCGGCGCGCGACGCCATCGCGGCGGGTGAGCCGGTGCTGATGGGAGCCCCCAACGTGGTGCGCGGCGGCAGCCAGTCGGGCAATATTGCGGCTGAGGGGCTGATCGCAGACGGGCTCTGCACGGCGCTTGTTTCGGACTACTATTACCCGGCCTTGCCGCAGGCGGCGTTCGCATTGTCCGATCGGGGCATGCTGCCCCTGGCGCAGGCCTGGGACCTGCTGTCGGGGGCTCCGGCCCGGGCGATGGGGTTGTTTGACCGGGGCGGGCTGGAACCGGGTCAGCGTGCCGACATTGTCGTCGTCGATCCCGACACACATGCCATCGAGGCCACGATCACCGGTGGACGGCTGGCCCATGCCCAGGGTGCGGCAGCGCGCCGGTTGATGGGCGGTGCTGCAATGGCGGCGCAGTAACCGCGATCACCCTCCGGCGCGGTGCTGAAGGGCACGGGCTTGCGCGGGGCTTTTCTACCCGCCGTAGATCTCCAGGAAAGCCTCTGCGGGCAGGGCGCGAAAATCATCGAGCGCCGCACGCAGGCGATCGTGGGACCAGTCCCACCATGCCAGTGCCAGCAACCGCTCGATCACCGAGTCGGCGAACCGTGCCCGGACCGGCCGCGCCGGAACCCCTGCGACGATCATGAAGGGCGGCACGTCGCGGGTGACCACCGCACCCGCTGCGGCAATGGCCCCGATTCCCAGTGTGACCTCGGGCATGATGATCGCGCCATGGCCGATCCAGCAGTCATGTCCCAGACTGCAACGGCGCGAGGCGCGATGGTCGAAAAAGGCCGCATCGTTCGCCGTGTCGTCCCAGTAGTCCGCCGACCGATACAGGAAATGATGCTGCGCGGCATTGGCCATCGGGTGATCGGTGGGGCCGATCCGCGTAAAGGCGGCAATATTGGCGAACTTGCCGATGGTGCAATTGGCGATATCCGCATAGCGGTCGCAATAGGCGTAGTCGCCGAATTCCGAGTTCAGGACACGGCTGCCGCGCCCGACCTCGCAATAGGCTCCGAAACTGCTGTTGGAAATCTCGCAATCCGGGTGGATATGCGGTTCGTTGGCGGTAAGCTTGGTCATTGTCAGAATTCGCGCTGCTGGCCGTCGTAGCGAAAGAATTTCCCGGTGTCCTGAAGGGTCAGTCGCTCGGCGAGCGTCAGGATTCCCGAAGCCACGGTCTCTGGTTCCAGATCGGCCTCGGGGCCACCCATGTCGGTACGCACCCAGCCCGGATCGACCAGCGCAACGGCGATGCCCTCGGGGGACAGATCGGTCGCAAGCCCCTGCATCACCTTGTTCAGCGCCGCCTTCGACGCGCGATAGGCGATGCGGTCCGATTTGGCATAGCCCATCCAGGCCATCTGGCTGGACACCGACAGGATGCGCGCTGCCGGTGCGGCGCGCAGATTGGGCAGAAGGGCCTGTGCAACTGCGAGTGGGGCCAGCGTGTTGACCGCCAGTGTCTGCGCAAAGCCTGCGAAATCCATGTCCAGTGTCGATTGCCGCGCGGGGCCGATGATGCCGGCATTGTTGATCAGGATATCCACCGGGCCGAGAGCGGCGGCAAAATCCGCCAGGGCTGCATGATCGGTCACGTCGATCACCGCCTGTGCCGCGCCCTCGGGCGCGTTGCCGTCGCGGGTTGTCACGGTAACGCGCCAGCCGCGGTCCAGCGCCATTTCAGCCATGTGACGGCCGATGCCGCGGCTGCCGCCGGTGATGACGACATGAGTCGCCGGGGAGAGGTCTTTTTCGATCACGCGTCACCCTTGATCAGTTTGCGCCGCAGCCAGCCCGAGAGCTGATCCATGGCGATGACCATAAGCACGATCAAGATGATGTAGTAGGTCACCTTTTCCCAATCCGCCGTGGTCTGGATCGCCTGTGTCAGCAACAGCCCGATCCCGCCGCCGACAATGGCCCCGATGATCGTGGCCGAGCGGGTGTTGGATTCGAAGAGATACAGCACCTGGCTCAGCAACACGGGCATCACCTGCGGGATAACCCCGAACCGGTAGCCCTGGACCGCGTTCGCACCGGTTGAACGCACACCCTCGATCTGCTTGTCATCGACGTTCTCCAGCGCTTCCGAGAACATCTTGCCGAAACTGCCAGTGTCCGTGGTCAGGATCGCCAGCGCGCCGGTCATCGGGCCGGGGCCGAAAGCGCGGCTCAGGATGATGGTGAAGATCAGCGCATCGACGCCGCGCACGAAGTCGAAAATCCGGCGCACGACGAAGCGCACGGCCCTCGACGGCGCAAAATTCCCCGCCGCCAGGAAGGCCAGCGGCAATGCCACGATCGCCGCGCCGAAGGTGCCCAGGAACGCCATGAGGATCGTCTCGCCAAGCGCCCAGATCACGTCCCCATGCCGCCAGATACTATTATACCAGAAGTCGCGTACCATCAGCGACAGGTTGCTGCGTGCCGGGTCGATCCGTTCGCCCTGCAGCACCGTCGAAACGACTTCGCCTACGCTCAGACCCCAGAACGGGCTGGACAGGTCGAAGAAGAACAACTCCCACCCCGGAACATAGCGCAGGGTCTCGGTCCTTGAACGGGTCATCGACAGGCGCCCGGCCTCGGTCGTGATCGACACGCGGGTGTTCGAGGCGTTGATCCAATCGGGCAGGTTGTCGGTCGGCAGCTCCAGCTGGATGCCATCGTCGGACCAGATGCGGATCTGCCCATAGTCCGGGTGATCGTAGGTCACGTTCGGTCCGTCATAGGTCACCGAATGGCCCAGAGGCAGCTCGATCCGCGCCGCATCGCCGTCGATCGTGATCCAGTCGGGGCGCTGGTCCTCGCTGAAGACCATGCGGCGCGAGCCTTCGATGGAGGCCTCGATCTCGCCGCGCCGGTTGTCACGCGTGACATGGACCCGGTGCGAGACGGCATCGCTCAGCAGGATTGCAGCGTTGTCCAGCCGGGCGCGCGCGGCGATACCGGAAATGTCGAAGGCGAAGAAAATGTAGACAAAATAGGCAAGGATCACGCCCGGAATGACAAATGCCTGAATGCGCTTGCCACGGAAATGCGCGAGAACCTCGTCCCGCATTGCTGCGCTTGCGGCCATGATGTCAGCCTCCGTAGGTCAGTCGGTTGCGGATCAGGCTGGAGATCTGATCGAAAAAGACGATCGTCGCGAAAAGCACGATGAAGATGCCAGCCGCCTCGTCCAGCTTGCCCTGGCCGAACGTCATGGCGTTCTTGAGTTCATAGCCGATGCCACCGGCCCCGACGAAGCCGAGGATTGCCGAGGCGCGGATATTGATCTCGAAACGCAGCAGCGCATAGCTGAAATAGTTGGGCGCGACCTGCGGGATCACACCCAGCCACATGCGCTGGCCCCAGGTCGCGCCGACCGAGGCGAGGCCTTCGAGCGGTTTCTGGTCGACATTCTCGTTGACCTCGGAAAACAGCTTGCCCATTGCGCCTGCCGTGTGCAGCGCGATGGCGATGGCGGCAGGGACGGGACCGCCCCCCAGGACAAAGATCAGCACCAGTGCCACGACGATCTCGGGCACAGCGCGCAAGATATCGGACAGCCGGCGAAACACACCGGTCAGGCGCGGCCACGGGGCCAGCCCGCGCGTCGCAAGCAGGGCCAGCATCATACCGGCCAGCGTGCCGGTCAGGGTGGACACCGCGGCGATATTGACGGTCTCGAGCAGGGCAGGCAGCACATCGACGATATGGCCGGGCAGGTTCGCCGCCTTCTCGATGGCTTCGGACAGGACGGAGGCTGGAAAATCCGGCAGTTGCGGCAGCCCGTCGATGAACCCGCCCGCATTGCGGTCCTGCGCGATCTGGAAGCCCGAAATGAAGAGGACCACGAAGATCAGCAGCATGATCCCGGAATACATCCGCTTGCGGCGGGTCATCGCGAGATAGGACTCGCGGATTGAATCTGTGCCTTGGGGGGCGGAGTCGCTGAGGGTCATGGGAGAGCCGGGAAAAAAGGGGCCGGGCCCCGCATGGGTGGCGGGACCCGGCGAGGGATCAGTTCATCTGTGCCTGACGGACGGCGATGATGGTCTCATAGGCTTCATGCGTGATCGGCTCGAACCCTGCGGTTTCGCCAGCGGCGACGCCATAGGCGCAGTCGGGGTCGACGTCGATCAGGTTGGCCAGCAGGTCGGTCACGGTGTCACGAACGTCCTGCGGCAGCGAGGCGCGCAGCACGATCGGCCCCTCGGGGATCGGGCGCGACCGCCAGATTTCAACCAGATCGTTCATGTCCACCAGACCGGCGTCAACCGCGCGGCGCAGAGCGCCGGAGTTGTAGCCGTCTTCCCAGGCACCCAGGCCGTCGGCCCAGGTCACGCCGCCATCGACGCTGCCATTGTTGACAGCGATGATGGTCTGTTCGTGGCCGCCGGTGAACACGACCTCACCGAAATAGTCGCCCGAGTCCATCGTGGCACCGGTGATCTGCGGGATTTCCACCGACGGGATCAGGAAGCCGGAGGTGGAGTTCGGATCGCCGAAGCCGAAGATGCGGCCCTGCAGGTCTTCCAGCGAGGTGATACCGCTGTCGGCGCGGGCAAAACCGATCGAGTGGTACGAGAACGAGCCATCGAGGTTCGTCTTGACCAGAACCGGAATGACTGCTTCCGGGTCGGCAAGGTAGGTCGCGGCATAGGACGACGCGCCAAGCCATGCGAAGTCCAGCGTGCCGCCAACGAGGCCCTGGATCACGCCGTTATAGTCCGCGGGGGTAAACAGGCGGGTCGGGACGCCAAGGGCTTCTTCGACATAGGCGCGGAAGCACTCGTTATTGGCCAGACGGTCCTGGGCGTTCTCGCCACCCAGAAGGCCAATGTTGAATTCGGTGATGGCGTGGCCATCGGCGTAGACCGCGCCGGTCAGGGCCGTGGACATGATCAGGGCGGCAGCAAGCTTCTTCATCGGGTCTCTCCATTGCGATGAGCGGCCCCGGACGGGGCCCGGGGTTTGATAAACGTGGTTACTGGGCGGCCATGGCCAATTCGCGAACACGGGTCGCGGTCTTGCCGGGAATCGCGGTCGAGGTCGCTTCTTCATTGAAACTCTCGTCCGCGCCGTAGATCTCTCGCGCGGCATCGGTGGTCAGGTCGCTTGGCGGACCGTCGAAAACCAGAATACCGTCGCGCAGGCCGATCACCCGGTCGCAATAGCGGCGCGCGGTGTCCAGCGTATGCAGGTTGGCGATGACCATCCGGCCATCCTCGGTGTTGATCTTCTTGAGCGTGTCCATCACCACCTGCGCGTTCATCGGGTCAAGGCTGGCAATGGGTTCATCCGCGAGGATGATCTTGGGGTCCTGCATCAGCGCCCGGGCGATGGCGACGCGCTGTTGCTGGCCACCCGACAGCGCTTCGGCCCGCTTGGGGGCCTGCTCTGCGATGCCAAGCCGGTCGAGGATATCGAGCGCCTTCAGGATGTCTTCGCGGGACCACAGGTTGAACATCGTCGCCAGTGTCGAGCGGCGATTGAGCTGGCCATGCATCACGTTCGACGCCACGTCCAGTCGCGGAACCAGGTTGAATTGCTGAAAGATCATCGAGCACTGACTTTGCCAGGCGCGCGCCTCGGCCCCCTTGAGCGCGAGGATATCGCGGCCCTCGACAAGGATCTCGCCCGATGAGGCCTGTAGAAGACGATTCATCATGCGCAGGAAGGTCGATTTCCCAGCTCCCGAGCGCCCGATGATGCCCACGAATTGCGGCTGGTCGATGGAGAAACTGACGGCATCCACCGCCTTGCGATTGCCAAACACGCGCGTGACATTGCGGACTTCGAGCACCTGAACCCCCTGTGCGTTTTCGGGGCCCTTGTGTCTGCATGCCGTGACAGTCTCGTGTCATCATATTTACAGTTTTGTAAAAGATGTCCTCTTTCGCCGCATGTCTTCACCGAATTGGGTGCGCGCCCGCAAAGCACGGCACAGGATCGTGGGTGTCAGTGGATGATCGCGTTCCAGATATCCCGCCCCGTCGTTCCGCTGCGCCCAGAGGCGAGACAATTCCACGCGAAAGACGGACCCCGGTTGGATGGGCCGGGTCGCCTACCCGCGGCCGCCACCGCTCATGATTTCCGGCAAACGGGCCTACGCGGCAGGCAGCCTGCAGGTTTTCTTTCCCTATTCCGTGATCGGCCCCTTGTAACGGCACCAACGGATACCCACCTGTGTCTAGCAAAGCACATTCCTACGATCTTCTGTTTCCTAACGGCCCCAGTTGTTCATACGAAGACACTGGGCCGGGCCATCGCGTTGTGCGGATGGCAATCAAATCAGGAGACATCACGATGGCCAATGGCACCGTGAAATGGTTCAACTCTCAAAAAGGTTTTGGCTTCATCGCCCCGGAGCAGGGATCGAAGGACATCTTCGTTCACGTATCCGCTCTGGAACACGCGGGGCTCAATCAGCTCGACGATGGTCAGGCTGTGACCTTTGACGTCGAAAGCGGGCGCGATGGTCGCGAATCTGCGACCAATCTTGCGCTGGCATAAGCTGCGTCGGACCAAACCAAAGGGCGGGAGCAGCCATCGCGTTGCTCTCGTCTCCTCTTTTCAGAGGACACGCCCCTGACAGGGCGGTTCATTCCCGAATTTCAACGAAACGATATCATGATAGAAACCCACTGGGGAGATCCCATCAGACTTGTCCTGTCACCTGAAGGCGGCACCCAAAGAGTCACAACGATCGAGCAAGCCTCCTACTGGCTGCGCAAGAAATGGCCGGTTGCCAATCAGGACAGGGATTTCGCTCTCGCCCAGATTGACGCCGCAATGCATTGCCTGGTTCCGGCTGGTGCAGCCCGCAGGGCGTTCATCTCGGCCGCGCGGACGGCCGGATTCAAAGCCTACGGCACCGATCTGGCCGCCGCCTGCTGAGGCGGGGCGGCATGCCGTTGCGCGACCGGCAGAGCGGCACCCGCAAACCGGGTGCCCAATACGTCGGTCGCCCCTCTGTGCCGCTCAGGGCGACCGTTCCGGGAATGTCTGCAAAGGAGGCACCAAGATGACCAGATCCACCAAGAACAGCTTGTTCAAGTGCTCAACGCCTATCAGGGAAACGCTGATGGACAAGACCACGCGCGTGGTGAAGCAGATCATTGACGAGGAAACCGAACAGCGCAAAGTCAAGACATCGCGCCTTCGCAAGGCCCGTCTCGAAAAAGAGGAAGGGGCAGCGGTCGAGGCGACCGCGCCCAAGCCTGCCAAAGCGCCGAAAAAGCCCCGGGCCACGGCCGCCAAATAGGCCCGGCCTGCTCAGGTCAACGGATTGACTCGCGCTCGGGATTACCAGCGGGGGTCGTCGATTCCACCACAGAAGCGGCGCGGCATCAGCCCCGCCTGAAACCAGCTGACGAAACTGTAGATCGACCAGACCGGCAGGCCGGTGGCGGCGCGGATATCCGCGGCATAGGGCACCATGTTGGTGCATTCCAGCACGATGCCGCCGACGTCCGGGTGTTTGCCCGTCAGCTCGTTCGCGGCGTCGAGCAGGTCGAGCCGGCAGGCCTCGAAGTCGATTTCTGGCGCGTCGCCAAGGATATCGCGGGTGAAAGCACGCCCGCCTTCCGTGCCCATCACAGGGGTGTCCAGCGCCACGCTCGCCGCTTTCAGGTGATCGGGGCTGAGCGTGCTGGCCGAGACTGTCAATATGCCGACCCGCTTGCCCGGTGGCAGCAGCCGTTCCACCAGCGGCACCTGCATCAGCGACGAGGTTGCGACCGGCACGCCAAGGGCTGCCGCCATGTCGCCCTGCAACAGCGACAGGAACCCGCAATTCGTGGTGATCCCGTCGCAGCCCATAGCGACAAGATCCTGCGCGGCGTCGATGAAATCCTGCACCCGGTCCAGCGGCGCGCCGCGCACGATATTGTCGGGCGTTGCCCCGCGCACCACCCGGAAATGCACCGGGAAAGGCCAGGTCAGCGCGTTGCCGATATCGCCGGGGATGCGGGGAAACTGCGTTTCCAGCATCAGGATGCCGACGCTTGCCCCGTAAACCGTCTTGCCGCCGCGTGTGGTCATGTCAGCCTGCCTGAACGTAGATGTGAGAAAATGCCTCGCGCACCGCGCGGGTCGCGTCTTCCTTGCGCAGTTCGATATGGGCACGAAGCGTCGCCAGCGCGCGGGCCTCGTCGCGGTCGGTCAGCGCATCGAGAATGGCGCGGTGCGCCGACAGCCGCCGCGCGTCGCTGCGCGCCATGTTCAGCCCGATCATGCGCACGTAGCGGATGCGGCCGTTGATGTTGTCGAGCATATTGGTCAGCTCGGCGTTCCGCGACAGCCGGGTCAGCGCCATGTGGAACGCTTCGTCCATCTCCAGCAGCGCGATCCGGTCGGTGGCGGTTTCGTAGAGAGGCTCGGTGCGGTCCAGCTCGTCCTTTAGCGCGCGAATATCGGCATCGGGGGCGCGGGAAATGGCCAGCCGCATCGCCTCGCATTCCACGGCGGCGCGCGCCTCGTAGAGGTCGAGAATGCGCTCAGGCGTCAGCGAGCGGCAGAAGAACCCTTGCCCGCCGGTGAAGGTCAGAAAGCCCTCTGACACCAGTCGGTTGAGCGCCTCACGCAGAGGCGTGCGACTGACCGAGAGGCGCTTGGCCATATCGCCTTCGCGAATGCGTTCATCGGGCTTGATCTCGAACTCCGCCGCCATGCGCCGGAGCTGCGCGGTGATGCGGTCGACATTGCTTTCGGGTCTGGGGCTTTCGGGTTTAGGGGCGGGGTCTGTCATTTCAGCGGCTCTTTCCGGCGATCTGTCGGCATAGTGATATTTTGGGTTGAGTTTTGCAAGATATTTTGAGCTGTATACAGCATGAAATATGAATCCGCGGAGATGAGTCGATGACCAACCAGATGAACGGGGCCGAAGCGCTGGTGAAGATGCTGGAGGCTCAGGGGGTGCGGCATGTGTTCGGCCTGTGCGGCGACACCAGCCTGCCGTTTTATGACGCGATGCGCGGGATGGATCACGGCATCACCCATGTGCTGACTCGCGATGAACGATCCGCCACCTATATGGCCGATGCCTATGCCCGCGTGACCGGGCGGCCCGGCATCTGCGAGGGGCCGTCGGGCGGCGGCGCGACCTATATCCTGCCGGGGCTGATCGAGGCGTCGGAAAGCAGCTATTCGGTCTTGGCGATCACCTCTGATATCTCGGTCGGGACCTATGGGAAATACCCGCTGACGGAGGTCGATCAGGAGGCGCTGATGCGGCCCCTGACCAAGTGGAACACGGTCATCAAGCAGGCGGCCCACATTCCCCGCATGGTGCGCGGTGCGTTCCGGGCGATGACCACGGGCCGCCCCGGCGCGGCGCATCTGGGTCTGCCCTATGACATCCAGTACGATCCCGTCGACCCTGCCGATATCTGGGCCGATCCCGCGACGCATGTCTTTCCCGCCTACCGGCAGGGGCCGGAACCCGGCGCTTCGGAGGCGGCGGTCGACGCGATCCTGTCAGCGAAACAGCCTTTGATCGTCTGCGGTGGCGGCGTGGTGATTTCGGGCGCGTGGGAGGAACTGGCAAGGATGGCCGCGCGGCTGGACATCCCGGTGGCGACCTCGATTTCGGGGCAGGGCAGCCTTGCCGACAGCCACCCGAACTGCCTCGGCGTGGTCGGGTCGAACGGCGGCACGGATGAGACCTGGGAGGCGATGGAAGCCGCCGATCTGGTGGTGTTCATGGGCATCCGGGCCGGGTCCACCACCACGGCAAGATGGGAGGCCCCCAAGCCCGGCACGCGCATCGTGCATTTCGACAGCGACCCGATGGTGATCGGGGCTAATTACCCGACCGAGGTGGGCGTCGTGGGCGACCTGCGCCTGTCGCTGACCGAGGTGAACGCGGTTCTTGATGCACGCGACGCGGGGGCGGGGTTCGGTGGTGCCAGGGCGGTGGCCGAGCGCAAGGCGCGCAAATTCGCGCGGTTCCGGGCCCTGGCCGAAAGCGACGCGGCCCCGATCCGGCCCGAGCGGGTGATTGCGACTTTGAACCGACTCTTGCCGCCTGATGCGACCATCGTGTCAGACCCCGGTACAAGCTGCCCCTACATGTCGGCCTATTACCAGCAGGACCTGCCGGGGCGTTTCTTCATCACCAACCGGGCGCATGGGGCGCTTGGCTATTCGCTTTCGGCATCTCTGGGTGCGTGGTATGGGCGGCCTGCATCCAAGACCGTGGCGCTGATGGGGGATGGGTCTTTCGGCTTTACGGCGGGCGAGTTGGAAACCGTGACGCGTCACCGCGCGCCGATCACCTTCGTTGTCTTCTCCAACGCCAATTTCGGATGGATTAAGGCCAGCCAGATGGCCGACAAGGGCGCGCGGTATTACAATGTCGACTTCGCAACCGTGGACCATGCGGCGGTGGCGGCGGCCTACGGGGTCAAGTCCTGGCGGGTGGACGACCCTGCCGAACTGGACAAGGTGCTGGCCGAGGCGATTGCCCATGACGGACCGACGCTGGTCGATGTGGTGGTGCAACCGCTGGAGGAAGCCGCCGCGCCCGTGCGTCGGTGGATGGGCTGAGCCGGGCGGGGGGAAGCGGCTTGCAAGCCGCTTGAAAGGGCCTTGCAAGGCCCTTCCCCCCGCGCCCAGATCAACCGTTTGCGCCGGGGCTGCAATCGTAGGGCCTAAGCTCCTCCAGAAGCAGCGCAAGGAACTCCTGCCCGAGCGCCGACATGGGCCGGGTGCGCGAGGTGATCACCGCCATGTCCATCAGGATGCGGGGGCGGAAGGGCCGGGTGATGAACCCGCCTTCGAAGTCGAAATGCAGGGCGAACGGGTCAAGTATCGCCACGCCCATCCCTTCTTTCACGAAGCTGAGCAGGTTCTTGAACAGATGCGAGTGAACGCGCGTCCGCAGGGGGATGCCCGCGTTGTGAAACGCCTCGCGCGTGCGCCTGTGGGTCATGTGTTCCGGCCCCATGACGATGAAGGGCGTGCCATCCAGCAGTTCCGGCGTCAGCACGTCATGGCGGGCGAGCGGGCTATCCTCGGGCAGCGCCAGCAGGGTTTCGATCTGAAGCGGATGCACGTTGAGCGCGTCATGCAATAGCGGCAATTCGCAGATCCCGATCTCAAAGAGGCCCGACTGCACCCATTCCTGGATCTTCACCGAATATTGCGACTGGAATGAAATCGACATGTCGGGCCGGTCCCTGGCGAAACGGGCAATCAGCCGGGGCATGAAGCCAAAGGACATGGAATGCTGCGAGGCAACCTGGAGCTGCCCGGCCTGCTTGTTCTGCAAATCGACGACCGCCTGGCTGACATGGTCGAGCCCGCGCACCACGGTGTCGACCTCCTGATAGAGCACTTCAGCCTCCGGCGTCGGCACCAGCCGGCCGCGCACCCGCTCGAACAGCTTGAACCGGGTCTGGCGTTCCAGTTGCGACAGGAGGTTTGAAATGCCGGGCTGGGAAATGCCGAGCTGGTCGGCGGCGGCGGTGACCGTGCCGGTCTCAACTATGGCGTGAAAGGCCTGAAGCTGGCGGAAGCGGAGGGACATGCCTCACCTCATCATTTTATCTGATGAAGAATAGATAAATGAATATTGGAAATGATGGAATAGGGGCGGCAGGGTGGACCAAGGGAAATATGGGGACAGTATGTCGGCCTGGGACCAGACGATCACGGGAGTTGACCTGTGGCATCTCGCGCTGCCGGTGAACGCACGGCGCGACCATGGCATTGGCTCGGTCGAGCATGCGGTGGATATTGTCATCCTGCGCCTGACCACCGAAGGCGGGCTGCAGGGCTGGGGCGAGGCGAGCCCCTGGGTGGTGTTCACCGGCTCTGCCGAGGCGACATATGCGGCGCTCGACCGCTATTTCAGGCCCCTTGTCTTGGGGCGCAGGCTGTCGGACCGGGCGCGAATCATGGCCGATGCGCAATATGCCGTGGCCCATTGCACGGAGGCCAAGGCAGCACTGGAAACCGCCCTGCTCGACCTTTTGGGCAAGGCAGCGGGGCTGCCGGTGTCAGAGCTGTTGGGCGGCACCTATCGGGCGCGCATTCCGCTGTCCTGTTCCATCGCCGACCCCGATTTCGACCGCGACCTTGCGCTGATGGACCGGCTGCGCGCCGATGGGGTGCGGATCATCAAACTCAAGACCGGGTTCAAGGATCATGCCTTCGACATGATGCGGCTGGAGCGGTTGCGGGCCGATTACCCGGAGTTCGACATCCGTGTGGACTATAACCAGGGTTTGCATCATGACGTGGCTTTGGCCTGCGTGCGGGATGTGGCGACGTTCCGGCCCACCTTCATCGAACAGCCCGTGAAGGCGCATCTGCGGGAGTTGATGGCGCGGATCCGGGGCGAGATCGACGTGCCCCTGCTGGCGGATGAGAGCGTTTTCGGACCGGAGGACATGGCGCTTGGCCTGTCGATGGGGATCGCCGATGGCGTCTCGATCAAGATCATGAAATCGGGCGGGTTAAGCCGGGCCCAGACCGTGGCGCGGATGGCGGCGGCCTCTGGCCTGTCGGCCTATGGCGGCGACATGTTCGAGGCGGGCATTGCCCATCTGGCAGGGGCCCACATGATCGCGGCAACGCCAGAAATCACCTTGGGCTGCGAGTTCTACCAGGCGAGCTATTTCCTTGTCGAGGACGTGCTTACCAGCCCCTTCCCGGTAGAAAACGGCGCAGTCGTGCTGCCGACCGGCCCGGGCCTGGGGATCGACCCGAACCCGGATGTGCTGGAGAAATACCGGCGGAGGGCAGGGGGATGAGCCTAATATGTCGTCGCGGCGCGGGCAGCCTGATCGTATTGCCCGGACATGAGGCGCAGCAGCGTGCTGAGGCGGCTGATCTGCTCGGGCTCGAAGCCAAGTTCGTGCACGGCGCGCAGAAGCAGCGCCTCGCGGATGTCGCGGTAGCGTTCGCAGGCCGCAGCCCCCGCCTCGGTCGCTGTCACGGTCTTTTCCTTGCCCTGCCGGCCCTCGCGCACCAGCCCCGCCTTGGCGAGCTTCTTGATCGCGTAGTTCACCGTGTGGGTGTCCTCTATGCCAAGCCCAAGGCAGAGATCGGCCAGCGTCTTGGCGCGGCCCCGGTGGTGGACGGAATGCATCACCTGAACCTCCAGCGCCGACATGTCCGGGTGGCCAGACGCCGCCATCGCCCGCATCATCCAGCGTTGGAAGGCGTTGTTTGCAAGGGTCAGACCATACTCGAATTCCGAGATCTGCGGGAAGCTGCCATCGGCGAGATGGGCAGAGGAAACAACGGGGCCAAGATCAGTGTGTGACATGTCTTCAAACTGCGTCTTTCTGATAAATTGTCAACAAAATGTTGACGTATTGTCGCTTAAAGGCAAAGCTGACCTGAGGGAATCGCCTGAAACGGGCGCATTTGCCCGCAACCGGATGGGAGGATGTCCCGCATGAGCGGTCGCATCGTTGTCATAGGCGCAGGGATTGTCGGGGTCTCCGCCGCGATCTGGCTACGCCGCGCCGGGCGCGAGGTGATGCTGGTGGACCGGGGCGATCCGGGGCAGGGGACGAGCTATGGCAACGCCGGGGTTCTGGCCAGCTGCGCGATTGTGCCGGTGACCACGCCGGGGCTGATTGCCAAGGGGCCGGGTTACCTTATGGACCCCAATTTCCCGCTCTTCATGCGCTGGTCCTATGTGCCGCGGATGATCCCCTGGCTGGTGAAATATCTGGGCCATGCCAATGACCGAGACACGCGGCGCATTGCCGGAGGGATCAACGGCGTGATCGGTGACAGCGTCGATCAGCATTTGGCTTTGGCACGGGGCACGCGGGCCGAGGAATGGGTGGTCGAGAGCGATTACACCTTCGCCTATGCCGACCGTGCGGCGTTCGAGAAGGACAGCTATGTCTGGACCCTGCGCCGCGAAGGCGGCTTCGTGCCCGAACTGATCGAAGGCGCGGCGGTGCATGAGTATCAGGACTGCTTTTCCGACAGGGTCGGCTGTCTGGCGGTGATGAAGAACCATGGGTTCATCCGCGATCCGGGCGGTTACGTGGCGGCGCTGGCCGAGGAGTTCAAGGCGCTTGGCGGCACGTTCCGCAAGGCCGACGTCAAGGATTTCACCCTGACAGGTGGCAAGGTCAGCGCGGTGCAGACCACGGAAGGTGAGATCGCCTGCGATCAGGTGGTGCTGACCACTGGGGTCTGGTCGAAACCGCTGATGAAAAAGCTGGGCATCACCGTGCCGATCGAAACCGAGCGCGGCTATCACATCGTGTTCGAGAACGCGACGGGCGGGCCGACGGTACCGGTGATGGTCGCGAGTGGAAAATTTGTCGCCACACCCATGGCGCAGGGCGTAAGATGTGCCGGTGTGGTTGAGTTTGGCGGGCTGGAGGCCGGTCCATCTAAAGCGCCGTTCGAGCTGCTGAGACGGCAGGTGGCGGAAACCTTTCCGAAGCTTCAGGCCACCGACGAGATCGAATGGCAGGGCCACCGCCCGGCCCCGACCGACAGCCTGCCGCTGATCGGAGAGGTGCGGGGAACCGGCGTCTTCGCGGGCTTTGGCCACCACCATATCGGCCTGACGGGCGGGCCGAAAACCGGGCGCTGGCTGGCGCAGATGATGACCGGCCAGCGGCCCAATATCGACATGACGCCTTACGATCCGCAACGGTTCGCAGGGTGACCCGAGATAACAAGACCAAGAATGCAGCAACCAACAAGGAGACTGACATGAAGACCTTCAAACTGACCCTCGCCGCTGCGGCGACCGTGCTGGCAGGCCCGGCGCTGGCGGATACCTGGGATATGCCGATGGCCTATTCCGGATCCAACTTCCATTCCGTGACCGGCGCGGAGTTTGCGCAGTGCGTGACCACCGGCACTGGCGGCGAGATCGAGATCGTGACCCATCCGGGCGGCTCGCTTTTCGCAGGCGCGGACATCAAGCGCGCCGTGCAGACCGGGCAGGTGCCGATCGGCGAGCGTCTGCTCTCGGGCCACCAGAATGAAAACGCGCTTTTCGGTGTGGACTCGATCCCCTTCCTCGTCTCCTCTTTCGAAGAGCATGACGTGCTGTGGGAAATCGCAGAGCCCTATATCACCGACCTTCTGGCCGAACAGAACCTCGTGCTGCTCTATTCCGTGCCGTGGCCGCCGCAGGGCCTCTACTTCAACCAGGAAGTGAACTCGGTCGCCGACATGGAAGGCATCCGCTTCCGGTCCTACTCGAACGCCACGAACCGTCTGGCGGAACTGACCGGCATGCTGCCGGTGACCATCGAAGCGGCTGAAATCAGCCAGGCCTTTGCCACCGGCGTGGCCTCGTCCATGGTGTCCTCGGGTGCGACCGGTTATGACCGCCGCGTGTGGGAAAGCCTGAGCCATTTCTATGAAGTCGATGCCTGGCTGCCGCGCAACTACGTCTTCGTGAACGCCGATGTCTGGTCCGACACATCGGAAGCCAACCAGGCGGTGATCCGCGCCTGTGCCGGCATGGCGGAATACGCAGGCAGCTGGCGCGCACGTGAATATACCGGCTTCACCCTCGCGGGTCTGGCCGCCGGTGGCATGACCGTGCAGCGTGCGGGCGATCAGCTGGTTGCCGACCTTCAGGAAATCGGTGCCACGATGACCGAGGAATGGCTGGCCGATGCCGGTGAAGACGGTCAGGCGATCGTTGACGCCTACCGCGCCGCGATGGCTGCACAGCAGTAACGCTGTCTCTCCCACCTCGGGGGCGCTGTGACCGTGGTCCGGTGCCCCCGAGGACATTCCCCTTCCGAAAAGAGGCTGATCCATGACCGGAACTCTCGGAGTGTTGCGTTGGCTGCTGGACGGGCTTTACAGGATTGCCGGTGTTCTGGCCGCCCTCTGCCTTGTCACCATCCTTCTGCTGATTGTCGCCCAAATGGTGGCCCGCTGGACCGGCGAGCTGTTTCCCGGCGCGCCCAATTATGCAGGCTATGTCATGGCGGCGGCCAGCTTTCTGGCCTTTGCCAGTGCCCTGAATGGCGGCGCGCATATTCGCGTGTCGATCCTTCTTAACGCCGTGCCGGTACGCATCAAATGGCTGCTGGAAATCTGGTGTTTCGGGGTCGCCACGGCCATCTCGGCCTATTTCGTCTACTACGCTTACTGGTTCGTCTACTGGTCGTGGAAGTTCAACGAGGTCAGCCAGGCGCAGGACGCCACGCCCCTGTGGATTCCGCAGTCGGTCATGGTCATTGGCGGCGCCATCCTGACCATCGCCTTCCTCGACAACCTGATCTCGGTCCTCTTCAAGGGGCAGAGCCGGTTGGGCAGCAACATCGTCGATCAAAGCTTCGGGGAGTGATGACATGACCGAACTTCTTGCCATCATTATCTTCCTCGCGGTTCTTTTCTTCCTGCTTGGCACCGGTGTCTGGGTCGGCGTCGCCCTGATGGGCGTGGCCTGGGTGGGGATGGAGCTGTTCACCTCGCGCCCCGTGGGCGACACCATGATCACCACGATCTGGGCGTCGTCATCCAGCTGGACCATCACCGCCTTGCCGCTCTTCATATGGATGGGCGAAATCCTTTACCGAACGCGGCTGTCAGAGGATATGTTTCGCGGGCTGTCGCCCTGGCTGGCACGGCTGCCGGGCGGGCTGGTGCATACCAATATCGTGGGTTGCACGGTCTTCGCGGCGGTCTCTGGCTCGTCTGCCGCAACGCTGACCACCGTCGGCAAGATGTCGATCCCGGAACTGCGCGCGCGCAAGTACCCGGAACATATCGTCATCGGCACTCTGGCCGGTGCTGCGACGCTCGGCCTGATGATCCCGCCGTCGCTGGCGCTGATCGTCTATGGCGTGGCCGTGAACCAGTCGATCACCGAGCTCTTCTTTGCCGGTGTCTTCCCCGGCCTTGTGCTGGCCCTGATGTTCATGGGCTATGTCGCCGCCTATTCCTTCATCTCGAAGGGCTGGCAGCCGACCTTGGAAACGGCAATGAGCTTCGCAGAAAAGGTGCGCAATTCCCGGTTCCTCATTCCCGTCATGGTACTGATCTTCGTGGTGATCGGGTCGATGTATACCGGCACGGCCACCGCGACCGAGGCCGCCGCCATCGGCGTCATCGGGTCACTGGTTCTGGCGGCAAGCCAGGGATCGCTGAATTGGGACAGCTTCCGCGAAAGCCTGATGGGGGCCACGCGCACCTCGGCGATGATCATGCTGATCCTGGCGGGTGCCGCGTTCCTGAAGCTGTCCATGGGATTCACCGGGCTGCCGCGTGCGCTGGCCGATGGCATCGCGGCGATGGAGCTGAGCCGGTTCGAGCTGCTGATGATGTTGCTGGTCTTTTACATCATCCTCGGAATGTTCCTCGACGGAATCTCGTCCGTGGTGCTGACCATGGCGGTCGTCGAACCCATGGTGCTGGAGGCCGGGATCGACCTGATCTGGTTTGGCATCTTCGTTATCGTCGTGGTCGAGATGGCCCAGATCACGCCGCCCATTGGCTTCAACCTCTTCGTGCTGCAAGGCATGACCGGGCATGAAATGAGCTATATCGCCAAGGCCGCGCTGCCGATGTTCGCGATCATGGTTCTGATGTGCTTCGTGCTGATCTGGTTCCCGGAGCTGGCGCTGTGGCTGCCGGAATCGATGCGATCGGTTCCACAGTGATGAGTACAATCGGGCGGGCGCTGGAAATCTGCGCCCGCCACGGCCGCCTTGTCCTTGTGGCGGGGCTGGTGGCCGGGATTTCCCTTCCTGATCTGGCGCAGGCCATGCGGCCCCATCTGCCCTGGATGGTGGCCGTTTTGCTATTCTTCTCGGCATTTCGGATCGGCCCGTCAGAGACGCTTGGCCAGTTGACCCGACTTTGGCGGCCCCTGCGCGACGTGGTGGCGCTGCAATTGCTGATGCCGGTTCTGGGCTTTGCGCTGTTCACGCTGGCGGGCGTCATCGACAGGGTTCCGGCGCTGGCGGTGATGCTGATGCTGGCGGCGCCCTCGATCACCGGGGCCCCGAATTTCGTAGTGCTGGCGGGCAAGGACCCGGCGCCCGCGATGCAGATCCTGATTTTCGGCACGGCTTTGTTCCCGCTGACGGTGCTGCCCATCCTGTGGCTGATGCAGGGCGCGATGCCGGGGGCTGGCGACGTGCTGGCCGCTGCGGGGCGGCTGGTGCTGGTGGTGGCGCTGGCGGTGGCGCTTGGCTTTGCGGCCCGCGCGGTGATCCTGCCGCGCCCCGATGCGGCGCAGACCCGTCAACTGGACGGGGTGGGGGTGATCCTGCTGGCCATTATCGTGATCGGGCTGATGGCGGGGGTCGCGCCGTTGATCGAGACAGGCTGGCAGGCGGTCGGTTTCTGGCTGGCCGTGGTCTTCGCCGCCAATTTCGGGCTGCAACTGGCGGTGTTCCTGGCCCTGCGTGCCCGCACGTCGCAGGAGGTGGCGCTGTCGATCATCGCGGGCAACCGCAACGTGGCGCTGTTCCTCGTGGCACTGCCAGCGGCCACGGTGGACGCGCTTTTGCCCTTTATCGCCTGCTATCAATTCCCGATGTACCTGACACCGCTCCTGCTTGGCTGGCTGCACAAACGGTCAGAGACCTGAGCGCACCGCGCGGCGTGACCTTGCGCGCGTTCTCTGCCAAGCTTGCGCATCATTGGAGACGGACAGGGGTTGACGCGCATGGGACGGATAGTTGCAGGGCTGGTGTTTCTGGCCATGGCAGGCTGCGCCGCTGCGCCCCTGCCGCCCGATGCGACGCGGGCCGATCCGTCCCGGATTGTCGCCGGATGCTGTCAGGGCGCGGGACCTTACCCGGACTGGATGATCGCGCTGGCCGATGCCAATGTCGGGACGCTGCGCCAGCTTGGATTGATCCAGCTCCGGCCCGGCCGCATGACCACGCAGCCAGAGGCCACGGCATTGCTGCAAGGCGCTCTGCGCCCGATGGATCTGGTGTTCTTTCATTCCGACAACCGGGTTTCGGGCCTGCTGATTCCCGGTCAGTTCACCCATGGCGCGACCTATATCGGAACCGAACCGCAACTGCGCGCGGCAGGTCTGTGGCATCTGCCGGGGCTGGTGCCGTTTCACGATCAGATCAGGGCGGGGAACCTTTATCTGGAGGCGGTGGACGGGGGCGTTCGGCTGGCCCCCGCCGAGGTGGTGCTGGATACTGACGCGGTGGTGGCCCTGCGCCCGCGCGCAGGCGACCGGGCCCGGGCCTTGTCGCGCGGCATGGCGCAGATGGGCACGCCGTTTGACATGCGCTTCGACGCGGACGACCCGTCGGAGCTCTTCTGCGCCGAGTTGATCGCGCTGATGTTTGCCGAGGCCGAGTTGCCCCGCACCCCGGTTCCGGGGCGCGAGACGATCCTGATCGACGCGATTGTGGCGGGCGCGCTGACGGGCGATCTGCCCTTCGATCTGGTGGGCTATGTCGAGGCGACGCCGGGTGGCGGATCTCGCGTTGCGTCGGTCCGGGATCTGGCCTGGGATCTGCGCCGGAACTGGCCCCAGTGACTCGCGCTTACAGATCGACCTCGATGGCGACACCTTTTTTGACCGCTAGATCGACCAGGGCTGCGGACACCGCCAGATCCTGAAGCCCGACACCAGTGCCGTCAAACAGCGTGATTTCCTCCGCCGAGCTGCGTCCCGGATGGCTGCCATTGATCACCGCGCCGATCTGGGAAATGCCGGTTTCCGTGATCAGCCCCGCGGCAATCGCGTGCTGGCATTCACCGATAGTAATCGACTGCGCCACTTCGTCCGTGAATAGCGTGGCGCGTGCGACAAGGTCGGCGCTGGCTTCCTGTTTGCCCTTCGTGTCGGTGCCCATGCAGGCGATATGCGTGCCGGGACTGACATGGTGTTCCAGCAGGATCGGGGCGAAGCTGGAGGTGATCGTGATGATCACGTCGGCCTCAACCAGCCCGTCAAGCTCGACCGCCTCGAAGGGCAGCCCCGCCTCGGCGGCAACCTCTTCCAGCTTGGCCAGCATCTCGGGGTGATAGTTCCAGCCGATCACCTTCTCGAACGGGCGCTGCTCCAACGCGGCGCGCAGCTGGAAGCTGGCCTGATGCCCGGCGCCGACCATGCCCATCACGCGGGCATCCTTGCGGGCCAGATGGTTGATCGACACCGAGGACGCGGCAGCGGTGCGCAACGCGGTGGAGTAGTTGCCGCCCACCATGGCGCGCACCATGCCGGTATCGGGATCGAACAGGAAAACGGTGGATTGGTGGTTGATGATGCCATGCGTGTCGAGATTGTGGGGCCAGTAGCCCCCGGCCTTGAGGCCAAGCGATCCACCGACGCGGTCAAAGCCGCCCTTGAAGCCATAGAGCGCATCTTCATGGCCGATGGCTTCGCGGATGACGGGGAAGTTGTAGGCATCGCCCGACGCCATGGCGGCAAAGACGTTTTCGACCGCCCTGTAAGAGGCGTCGCGCGTTAGCAGGTCGGGGATTGCGCGTTCTGGAACGATGATCATGGCAGGCGCTTTCTGGGGAATTGGGGTCGGGGCCGGTCGGGCCGCCCCCGTCTGTGTCAGTGTGGGCAGAGATCAGAACGCCTTGCCACGGGCGGAGACGGGCCAGAGCGCTTCGACCTTGCCGCCCCGAACGCCCACATACCAGTCATGGACATTGCAGGTCGGGTCGCAATGGCCCGGCACCAGCCGCAGCTTGTCGTTGACCTTCAGCACGCCACGGGGGTCGCTGACGACGCCATGTTCGTCGGAACACTTGACGTATTCCACATCATCACGCCCGAAGACGACCGGCAGCCCGCTATCGACCGACTGCGCTTTCAACCCTGCGTCCACAATCGCCTTGTCGGCCTTTGCGTGGCTCATGACGCTGGTCAGGATAAAGAGCGCGTTCTCCCATTCGCCCCGGTCGATGCGCTGGCCGTTTTCATCGAGGATGCGGCCGTAATCGGCATCCATGAAGGCGTAGGACCCGCATTGCAGCTCATTGTAAACGCCTGAATTGCTTTCGAAATAATAGGACCCGGTGCCACCGCCAGAGACCAGTTCCGGCTCCAGCCCGCTGGCTTTTAACCCCTGCACGGCGTCCTCGACCATGGCAATGGCGGCATCGAGTTTCGCCTTGCGGTCCTCATACTTGTCCATGTGCTGCATGGCGCCCTGATAGGCCTGGATGCCGGTGAATTTCAGCCCCGGCGCAGCGTCAGCGGCTTTCGCAATGGCCACCACATCCGCGGTCGTCGTCACGCCGCAGCGCCCGGCGCCGCAGTCGATCTCGACGAAGACCTCCAGTTCCGTGCCGTGCTTTTCTGCCGCTGCCGACAGCTCTGCCACATTGTCCAGATCGTCCACGCAAACGATGATCCGGCTGCCCAGTTTCGGCAGACGCGCCAGGCGGTCGATCTTGGCGGAGTCGCGCACCTGATTGGACACCAGCACATCCTTGATGCCGCCGCGCACGAACACCTCGGCCTCGCTGACCTTCTGGCAGCAGACGCCAACCGCGCCGCCCAGGCTTTCCTGCAGCTTCTGCACATCCACGGATTTGTGCATCTTGCCATGGCTGCGATGGCGCATGCCGTGGGCCTTGGCGTAGTCGCCCATCTTCTTCACGTTGCGTTCCAGCGCGTCGAGATCGAGGATCAGGCAAGGCGTCTGGATGTCGGCCTCGTTCATGCCGGGCTTGGCGGGAATATCAAAGCCAACGTCGTAAGCGTCGAGATTGGTCAGGTCTTTCATGGTGTACTCCTTCGTTGGATGGGGGCGTAGGGTGGGCTGTTAGCCCACCATCCACGGCAACCGGTCCAGATCGACGTTGCCGCCGGTGATGATGACACCGACGCGTTTGCCGGCATAGAGGTCTCGGTTCTTCAGAATCGTGGCCAGCGGCACCGCGCTGGAGGGTTCCATCACCACGCGCAGCGCCTTCCAGGTCAGTTTCATCGCGTCGATGATCTCCTGCTCGCTGGCGGTTTGCACATCGGTCACGAAGCGGGACACGAAATGCCAGGTGTTTTCCTTCAGCGGCACTTTCAGCCCGTCGGCAATGGTCTCGGGCGCGTCATCGGCGATGATATGCCCGGCGCGGAAGCTGCGGGCGGCATCGTCGGCCTGTTCCGGTTCCGCAGCAAAGATGGCGGTTTCGGGCGCGAGGGTCGACAGTGTCAGGCAGGTGCCCGAGATCATGCCACCCCCGCCAATCGGGGCCACGACCGCATCAAGCCCGCCGGTCTGCTCCAGCAGTTCCGCCGAACAGGTCGCCTGACCCGCGATCACGCGCGGGTCGTTATAGGGATGGACGAACTCGCCCCCCGTGCGGGCCTGAACCTCGGCAAAAACCGCCTCGCGGCTGCTGGTCGAGGGTTCGCATTCGGTGATGATGCCCCCATAGCGGCGCACGGCGTCTTTCTTGGCCTGCGGCGCGGTGCGCGGCATCACCACATTGCAGGGAATGCCCCGCCGACCCGCCGCGTAAGACAGCGACAGCGCGTGGTTGCCGGAGCTGTGGGTGCAGACCCCGGCGTCGGCCATCTCCTCAGACAGCCCGAAGACCGCGTTGCAGGCGCCCCTCACCTTGAAGGCCCCGGCCTCCTGCAGGTTCTCGCATTTGAAGAACAGTTCGGCCCCGGTCAGGTCGTTCAGGAATTCCGACTGCAAGACGGGTGTGCGACGGACATGCGGCCTGATCCGCTCATGCGCGGCGCGCATGTCGTCGATGGACAGGGTTTCAACGGCTGTGGTTGCGTCCAGCATCTTGGGCCTCCTCATGCTGCCGATTTCAGGGTGCCGGCCCGGCTGGCGCGGAAATACTCCTGTGCCACCGAAACGCCGGAGCCGAGCGTGACCGGATAATCCAGATCCGCCATGGCCATTTCGATCGTGGCCAGCCCCGACAGCACCATGACATCGGTCAGGCTGCCAAGATGGCCGATGCGGAAGGCCTTGCCGTTCATCTGCCCCAGACCGATGCCGAAGCTGACGCCATAGGCCGAAAACGCGTGATCGGTCAGGGCGTTGCTGTCGAACCCGTCCGGCACATAGATCGCACTGACCGTGTCGGAATAGAGCTCCGGCGATTGCGCGACCAGCCTCAACCCCCAGGCATCGACGGCCCGGCGCACGCCCTCGGCCAGCCGGTGGTGGCGGGCATAGACATTGTCCAACCCCTCCTCGAACAGCATCTTCAGGCTTTCGCGCAGCCCGTAGATCAGTTGCAGGGGCGGGGTGTAGGGGAACCCGCCCGAGGCATTGGCGGTCATCATGTCGCGGAAGTCGAAGAAGGTGCGGGGCAGGGTGGCCGTCTCCATCGCCGTCAGCGCCTTGGGGCTGACGCAGAGGATCGCCATGCCGGTGGCCAGCATGAACCCCTTTTGCGAGCCGGACACCGCGATATCCACGCCCCAGGCGTCAAATTCGAAGGGCATCGAGGCTAGCGAGCTGACGCAATCGACGAAGAGCATCGCGGGGTGGTTCGCCGCATCCATTGCCCGGCGCACGGCGGCAATGTCCGAGACGACGCCGGTCGCGGTTTCGTTATGGGTGACCAGAACGGCCTTGATCTTGTGGGCGCTGTCGGCGGTCAGTGCGGCCTCGAACGCATCGGCAGGCGCCCCTGCGCCCCAATCGCAGTCGATTATCTGAACCTCCAGCCCGTGGCGCTGGCATAGGTCGATCCAGCGATGGCTGAACATGCCGTAACGCGCCACCAGAACCCGGTCGCCGGGCGACAGGGTGTTGGTGACCGAGGCCTCCCACCCGCCGGTGCCGCTGGCGGGGAAGGTGATGATTGTGCCCTCCGAGCTGCCGAAGACGCGCTTCGTGTCCTCCAGCACCGGGGCGAAGGTCTCGACGAAATCGGGCGCGCGGTGGTCCTGCGTCTGCACATGCATCGCAAGGCGCAGCCGGTCGGGCATGTTGGTGGGGCCGGGAATGAAGATCGGGTTCTGGGTCGACATGGGGTATCCTCCGCTATGCCCACAGGATCGGGCAGGGCGCGGGGATTTGCAATTTTCTCAGAAAAGGTTTTTGAAGTGAATCTGTATGGATCAAACCATTTGTATTACATAGAAAAATATTTATCGCAAAAAATGGAAAATAATTCCATAATAGGAAAGTGAGCGCGCAAGCCCTGCTCAGCACACCCGGATTCGCACCCGAGAAAGGCCCCGATATGGCAGATCAGAAACGCGCCCGCGGGCGGCCCAAGTCGCAGTTCAGGGAAAGCTCCGCCAGCACATTGAACTCGCTTGACCGGGCGCTCGGGTTGTTGACCACGCTGGCGCAGGCGGAGCGCGCGACGCTGACCGATCTGGCGCTGTCGGCGGGCGTACCCACGGCCACCACGCACCGCATCCTGACCACCCTGCAAAAACGCGGCTTCGTCAGTTTCGACGAGGACCGGCAGGACTGGATGATCGGGCTGGAGGCCTATCGCACCGGCGTCTCTTACCTCGCGCGCAACGGAATCGTGGAGGCGGGGCAGGTGATCCTGCCGCAGTTGATGCGCGAGACGGCAGAGACCGCGAACCTAGCCGTGCCGGACGGGGCCGAGGTGGTCTTTGTCGGGCAGGTGGAAACCAAGAACCCGGTGCGGGCCTTCTTCCCGCCCGGCGCGCGCACGCCGATGCATGCCTCGGGCACCGGCAAGGCGATTCTGGCGGCGATGGCGGAGGATCAGGCGCAGAAACTGTTGCAGGGGGCGGGGTTGCAGCGGTTCACCGATAACACGCTGTCGACCCCCGCCGCCCTGTTCGAAGACTTGGCCCTGACCCGCGCGCGGGGCTTTTCCTTTGACCGGGAGGAGCGGTTCGAGGGCATGTCCTGCGTGGGGGCCGCGATCTACGACGAGAACGGGCTGCCTTGCGCGGGTGTCTCCGTCTCCGGCCCCGATGCGCGGTTCGATGCGGGCAGCGTGGCAGGGTTTGGCACTGCCGTGGCCCGTGCGGCGCGCGAGATCACCCGGATCAGCGGCGGGCGCATGCCCGGCTGATCACTTGGTTAATAAGAGCTTGCCCGCCCGCGTCAGGCGCAGGGTATAGACCTGATCCTCCAGCGCGATATAGGCCACCCGGCTGTCGCCGAGCAGATCGTCAGCACTGTGGACCGGGGCGGATTGTGTCAGGCTTTGGGGCAGGGGGATCTGGGCGGTCATCTTGGGCACTCCTGTTTCCGGGCAGCTCGCATGCTGCATCTGTCGCGGGTCCTGTTGGCGTCAGTGGCTGCGGGAGGCTGGCTGGTGACAGGTTTAATCTGATTAAAAGAGTCGGATATGTCAAGCCCGACTCGGCACCAAGAAAAACAGGAATGCGCGGGATTCCTTGCCATTCGGGCCATCGGCCCCGGCTTTGGGCTTGCATGCCCGCCCCCGCCACCCTAGAAGGCCACAGATTTTCTTATCCCGTCGCGTCCCCATGGGGTGCACGGGCCCGGCGAACGAGGAAAAACATGCAGGTCAACGAGACCCTGAACGAAGGGCTGAAGCGCGGTTACGAGATCACGATCACCGGGGCCGAGCTGGAAGCCAAAGTCAACGAAAAGCTGGAAGAAGCCCGCCCCGAAGTGGCGATGAAAGGCTTCCGCAAGGGCAAGGTGCCGATGGCGCTGCTGAAAAAGCAGTTCGGCCCCCGTGTCATGGGCGAAGCGATGCAGGAATCCGTCGATGGCGCCATGCAGGCCCATCTGGAGGAATCCGGCGACCGTCCGGCGATGCAGCCCGAGGTGAAGATGGTCAACGAGGACTGGAAAGAGGGCGACGATGTGGTCGTCTCCATGTCCTATGAAAAGCTGCCCGAAATCCCGGAAGTTGACTACAAGGCGCTGAGCCTTGAGAAGATGGTCGTGACCCCGGCAGAGGAAGACGTGCAGGACGCACTGAAGAACTTGGCCGAGTCGGCGCAGAACTTCGCCACCAAGAAGGGCAAGGCTGCCGATGGCGACCAGGTTGTGATCGACTTCGTGGGTAAGGTTGACGGTGAAGCCTTCGAAGGCGGCTCTGCCGAGGATTACCCGCTTGTCCTGGGCTCCAACAGCTTCATCCCCGGTTTCGAGGAGCAGCTGGTTGGCGTGAAGGCCGGCGAAGAGAAGGCCGTCGAGGTGTCCTTCCCCGAGGAATACGGCGCCGAGCATCTGGCCGGCAAGGCCGCTGTCTTTGATTGCACCGTCAAGGAAGTGAAAAAGCCCGTCGCCGCCGAGATCGACGACGAGCTGGCCCAGAAATACGGTGCCGAAGACCTCGCTGCCCTGAAAGGCCAGATCGAAGAGCGTCTGAAGGCCGAATATGCCGGTGCCGCCCGCGCGGTCATGAAGCGCAAGCTTCTCGATCAGCTGGATGCAGTCGTGAAATTCGACCTGCCGCCGTCGCTGGTCGAGGCTGAAGCCAAGCAGATCGCGCATCAGCTCTGGCACGAGGAAAACCCCGAGGTCGAAGGCCATGATCACCCCGAGATCGAGCCGACCGACGAACATAACGGTCTGGCCGAGCGTCGCGTGCGCCTTGGACTGCTGCTGGCCGAGCTGGGTCAGAAGAACGAAGTTCAGGTTTCTGATGCCGAGATGACCCAGGCGATCATGAACCAGGCGCGTCAGTATCCGGGCCAGGAACGTCAGTTCTTCGAGTTCATCCAGCAAAACCAGGCCGCTCAGCAGCAGCTGCGGGCGCCGCTTTTTGAAGACAAGGTCGTCGATTTCGTCTTCGAAATGTCCTCCGTGACCGAGAAAGAGGTCACCAAGGACGAGCTTCAGGCCGCCGTCGAGGCGCTGGAAGAAGAATAATCCCGACCCGATCGGGCCGAAACAGGGGGCTGCGCTACGGCGCGGCCCTTTTCTTGTTGCGATTTGATGCGCGCAAAGTCCCGATTGGGAAACAATATTTTTTGCCAAATGGTCCGAGTTTTCATTGGCCATGCCGCGCATAACGCGGTTATGCTTTGCTCGAGCCATAATCCTGTGCCATGCTGGTGACGATTTTTTTGAACCTTTAGCGCCGCTTGCGGCACCTACACCCAGATGGGCACGCGTCCCGTCGCACATCGGAAAGCGGATTCGGCCCGCCATAGGCCTGACCGGTTTCACAGGTGAAACGGCCCAAGCGGCCCCCGAATGTGCTGTAGGGAACCAAAGGGAGGAAACGGACATGCGATCGGTTCTGCCGATGAACATGATCCATACGGGACTGCTTCCGGCCATCGCGGCAGGTCTCTTTATCCTTGTTCAGATCCTCTCCGCCCCCCTGATCCGTCCTGATGCACGACCCGTTCCGGTCCGCGCCACGCGCGATCACCACCCGACCCGGAGGCCGCTGTGATCCGGGAACGCCAATCAGTCTTTGCGAATGACAGGGGCGCGCGCCGCCTCTGTTCAACGGTCCTGTCCGAACGGGCAGGGCCGAGCCGGTCGGAAAAGATCATGACCGCCCGGCGCTTTGGGACACATTCTGTTCATGATCATCACCCCCGTATCTTTGGAGGAAAACCCGTGAGATACCTAGCAACGGCCGCATTCGGCCTCATCGCCATGACGACGGCGGCGGCAGCCTGTCCGACATATAGTCAGACCGGCGCCAGCTATACCTATACCGGAGATCAGCTCTACACGCCGCAAAGCTTCGGCGTTGTGGCCGGTGGACAGAACAATATTGCCAACTGTGGCGTGCCGGGCGTGAACCGCACCGGCTGGGTCACCAGCGCCCCTGACTTCAGCTTCTACCTGTCGGGCATGGATCAGTATTACCTTGTGGCCGATGTGGTCAGCCAGTGTGATGCCGTCCTTCTGGTGAACACCGCGAACACCACCTGGATGTTCGACGACGATTCCAACGGCAACCTTGACCCGCGCCTGGAAATCCGTGGTGCCAACAATCTCAATGGCCGTCTTGACGTCTGGGTGGGCACCTATAACGGCACCTATTGCGACGCGACGCTGAACATGGAAACCTGGTACGCGCAGGCACCCGCACCAGCTCCGGCCCCTGGCGGCGGTGGCTTCCAGCCCGCTCCGGCACCGGCCCCGACGCCCGCACCGGCCCCGCAGCCCGCTGGCGGATGCCCGACCTGGGCGCAGCCCGGCCAGATGGTCTACATCACCGGCCAGCAGCTCTACAGCCCGACCAGCTACAACGTGCAGGCCGGTGGCAACACGAACATCTCGTCCTGTGGCGTGGGTGGTCGTGGCTATGCCAACCCGACCCCGCATTATTCCTACATGCTGTCCGGGATGGAGGGGTATGGCCGTCTGGAAATCGAAGTGACCAGCGCGTCCTGTGACACCACGCTTCTGGTGAACACGCCGGATACCACCTGGTATTTCGACGATGACAGCCGTGGCAACCTCCAGCCGCTGCTGAACATCCCGTCTTCGGCGTCGCTCAATGGTCGTCTGGATCTGTGGGTGGGCACCTATAGCGGCAACTCGTGCCCGGCCACGGTTGAGCTGGAAACCTGGCACAACGCCGCGACTCCGGCACCGGCCCCGACACCCGCACCGGCCCCGCAGCCCGCTGGCGGATGCCCGACCTGGGCGCAGCCCGGCCAGATGGTCTACATCACCGGCCAGCAGCTCTACAGCCCGACCAGCTACAACGTGCAGGCCGGTGGCAACACGAACATCTCGTCCTGTGGCGTGGGTGGTCGTGGCTATGCCAACCCGACCCCGCATTATTCCTACATGCTGTCCGGGATGGAGGGGTATGGCCGTCTGGAAATCGAAGTGACCAGCGCGTCCTGTGACACCACCCTGCTGGTGAACACGCCGGATACCACCTGGTATTTTGACGATGACAGCCGTGGCAACCTGCAGCCGCTGCTGAACATCCCGTCCTCGGCGTCGCTCAATGGTCGTCTGGATCTGTGGGTGGGCACCTATAGCGGCACGTCCTGCCCGGCCGTGGTGGAACTGGAGACCTGGCACAATGCCGCGACTCCGGCCCCTGCGCCGACTCCGACCCCGACGCCCGCACCTGCTGGTGGATGCCCGTCCTGGCAGCAGCCCGGTCAGATGATCTACATCACCGGCCAGCAGCTTTACAGCCCGACCAGCTACAACGTGCAGGCCGGTGGCAACACGAACATCTCGTCCTGTGGCGTGGGTGGCCGTGGCTATGCCAACACGATCCCGCACTACTCGTTCATGCTGTCCGGTATGGAAAGCTATGGCCGCCTCGAGATCGAAGTGACCAGCGCCTCCTGTGACACCACGCTTCTGGTGAACACGCCGAACACCACCTGGTATTTCGACGATGACAGCCGCGGCAACCTGCAGCCGGAGCTGAACATCCCGTCCTCGGGTGCCCTGAACGGTCGTCTCGATCTGTGGGTGGGTACCTATAACGGGACCTCCTGCCCGGCGGTGGTCGAGCTGGAAACCTGGTACAACTAAGACCGGCACAGATAAGGGCAGGGGCCACCTTTCGGGGTGGCCCTTTCCCCCTCAGGGCTCCGACGCGGATTTCATGCAGATCGGGGCAGACAGACACACCGGGGCAATTTGCGCCTGCCATACCCGGAGATTGACGATGAAACCTCTTTTTCTTGCCGCAACCCTGACGCTTGCCGCCGCTGCTGCCGCGCAAGCCTGTCCGGACTACCGAATGGGGGGCGATGTAGATTACGGCTACACTGGCGATATCCTGACCCGCGCGCGCGAATACAGCGTGCAGGTCGGCACCGACTATGCATTGACAAGCTGCGGCATCCAGTATCCCGGATACGTCTCTGCCGCGCCGACAATGTCCTTCCGCCTGGCTCGAATGGATCACTACCCGCTGGAGATTCGGGTCGAGGCCCCTTGCGATTCCGTCCTGCTGGTAAATGCTGCGGACGGGAGCTGGCACTATAACGATGACGGCCCTTACGGCCACAACCCTGAAATCAATCTACGCGGATCGGCCCTGTTGAACGGGCGCGTGGATATCTGGGTCGGCAGCTATGACGGGCAGACCTGCTATGGGGATCTGATCCTCGAAACCGATGGCTGACAAAAAAATCACCGGATCAGCAAAAAAAGTGTAGACACGACACTAAGACTGATCTATACAGACTGTGCATGACAAATTAAGGAGTTATCCAGATGCGCACCATTCTTTCAGCTTTCCTTGTATTGATCTCGCTGACGGCAGCCGCCTCGGCGTGTCCGACCATCACCCAGGGCCGCCAGTCCTTCTCGGTGACCGGTCAGTACCTGTACACCCCCCGCTCCTACGGCGTGATCGCCGGCGGTGGCCAGTACCTCCGCAACTGCGGGTTCAACCACACCGGCTACGTGATCTCGCAGCCCGACTTCTCGTTCTACACCTCGGGCATGGCGCCTTATGGCCGTCTGGAGATCGAAGTGTCCCAGGCAGCCTGTGACACCGTCCTGCTGGTGAACTCGGCCAACGCCTCCTGGTTCTTCGACGATGATTCCGGCGGCTACCCGAACCCCCGCATCAACCTGTACGGCACCTCCAACACCCAGGGCCGCATCGATGTGTGGGTTGGCACCTACGGTCCCTCGACCTGCTCGGCCACGCTGGAAATGGAAACCTGGTACAACTGATCCAGGCTCTCCTCTGAGTTGAGATTGGAAAGGCCGTCCCGCTACGGCCTTTCCGCTTTCCCCGGCCCGCGCCCCATTTGACGCCCGGCCAATTTCCCAAGCCCCGTTCACTGCCGATATGGGAGTTTCCCGACATGAAAACCCTGCTGACCTCTGCCGCCATCCTGCTCGCTGGAAGCGCCGCTGCGCTGGCTTGCCCCAGCTTCATGCAGCCCGGCCCGTCCTATGAATTCACCGGCGACATGCTGACCACGCCGCAGACCGCCCCGACGATCGCGGGCGGCCAGTTCTCGGTCCAGGCCTGTGGCCTGCCCGGTCTGGGCTATGCCACTGCCGTGCCCACCTATTCGCTGATCCTGAGTGGCATGGACAATTACGCGCTGGAAATGAGCGTCGTGTCCGAATGCGATGCGACCTTGCTGGTCAACACCGTCAACACCACCTGGCTCTTTGACGACGATTCCAACGGCAATCTCGATCCGCGCATGACCGTGTCCGGTGCTGAAAACCTCAATGGTCGTGTGGATGTCTGGGTCGGGACCTATGGTGGCAACAGCTGTAACGCTCAGCTGACCATCCAGACGATGCCCGTCGCAGGCGGTGCTGCCCCCGCACCGGGTGGCGGCTTTGCCCCGGCTGATACGCCTGCACCTGCGCCCGCTCCGGCACCTGCACCTGCCCCTGCGCCCGCTCCTGCACCTGCGCCTGCCCCTGCGCCCGCTCCGGCCCCTGCACCTGCGCCCGCTCCTGCACCTGCGCCCGCTCCGGCCCCTGCGCCTGCGCCCGCGCCTGCTCCGGCTCCGGCTCCGGCACCTGCGCCGGCACCCGCGCCTGCGCCCGCTCCGGCCCCCGCGCCTGCTCCGGCTCCGGCTCCGGCACCTGCGCCGGCACCCGCGCCTGCGCCCGCTCCGGCCCCCGCGCCTGCGCCTGCACCTGCGCCCGCTCCGGCACCGGCTCCGGTGGACGACGGCAAGTAAGCCCGCGCGGCCACATCACATCGAAAGGCCCGTCCCGAAAGGGGCGGGCCTTTTTCTTTGCCGCGTCTGGCACAAAAAAAACCGCGCCCCGAAGGGCGCGGTCATCACTGTCCCCGAAAGGGGAGACGGATCAGGCTTCTTCCGAGCCGTTTTCCGATTCGTCGGCGGCGGGGGCTGCGTCGCCCGCGTCATCGTCCAGTGCGGCTGAGCCGATATCGTCGAACAGTTCGGCGATCTCGAACTCGGCAGCGGCTTCCGCTTCGGCAGCCAGTTCCTGGATCGACTTGCCGGACGCCTGAAGCTCGGCTTCTTCGACCGAGCGGGCCACGTTCAGTTCGATCTCGACCTCAACCTCGGGGTGCAGGTTCACCAGAACGGTGTGCAGACCCAGTTCCTTGATCGGGCGGGTCAGGGCGACCTGCTTGCGATCGAGCGAGAAGCCGGCTTCGGTGGCGGCATCGGCAGCGTCACGGGTGGTGACGGAGCCGTAAAGCGCGCCGGAATCAGAGGCCGAGCGGATCACGATGAACTGCTGACCACCCAAGCGGCCCGCCAGATCCTCGGCTTCCGCCTTGGTTTCCAGGTTGCGCGCTTCGAGCTGCGCTTTCTGGGCTTCGAAAGCATCGATGTTGCTTTGGTTGGCGCGGAGCGCCTTGCGCTGCGGCAGCAGGTAGTTGCGCGCGTAGCCTTCCTTGACGGAAACCACATCGCCCATCTGACCAAGCTTGGCCACGCGTTCCAGAAGGATAACGTCCATGGGTCAGATCTCCTTACTTGACGGCGTAGGGCAGCAGCGCCAGGAACCGGGCGCGCTTGATGGCGCGGGCCAGTTTACGCTGGTTCTTTGCCCCAACGGCGGTGATACGGGACGGCACGATCTTGCCACGCTCAGAGATGTAGCGCTGCAGCAGACGGGTGTCCTTGTAGTCGATCTTCGGCGCGTTGTCGCCCGCGAACGGGTCGGTCTTGCGGCGGCGGAAAAACGGTTTTGCGGCCATTTTGAAAGTCCTTCCCTATGGGTTAGCGGCGCTCGCGGCGACCGTCACGGTCGTCCCGCTTCTGCATCTGGGCCGAGGGGCCCTCGTCATGGGCGTCGACCTTGACGGTCAGAACGCGCATCACGTCGTCATGCAGGCGCATCAGGCGTTCCATTTCCTGAACGGCGGCCGACGGGGCGTCGGTGCGCAGGAAGGCATAGTGGCCCTTGCGGTTCTTGTTGATCTTGTAGGCCATGGTCTTGACGCCCCAGTATTCGGAATCGACGACCGAACCGCCATTGTCCGACAGGATTGCGCCAAAATGTTCGATGAGGCCCTCGGCCTGCGCGTTGGACAGGTCCTGACGCGCGATCATCACATGCTCGTAGAGAGGCATGTCATCTCCAGTCTTGTTCAAGGCGTGTTTCAACGGCCGGGGCTTCGTCCTCCGCCCCCCGGACCACGAGAGACCACGCCGGTGCATAGGCAACGGCGGAGGAAGCCCGCCTTATAGACGGTTGGGGCAGGGGATCAAGGGGGATTCGGCTGCTGACGGCTCGGGGTCGTCCTGTCCGCGCGGCAAAGCCCGGGTTGAGCGTTTTGGCACGGAATGACCATCGGAGCGCCGCATTTTGCACCCGGTTGGATGGGTAAAATAGACGATACAAGTCCATTTCAGCGTTGAGTGGCTCTGATCATGCGTCGTTTGAAGCAGTTTGTCAGGAATGAAGGCGGGGCCGTGACCGTGGACATGGTGCCGCTGGTTTTCTTGACCGTGGCCCTTGCGCTGGTCGTTTCGGGCGAAATCATTTCCGGCGTTGCGGACGCATCGCGCGACACGGCGGATCATCTGGACGGCAATTCCATCATCGTGACCTCGTTCAATACCGGGGGACAGGATCAGGGCGCGGCTGATTCCGACGAAACAGCGGGATCCGGCGGCTGGACCGGCGGGTCGAGCGCTGCGCAGGGCGATGATTCCGATGCGGAGGACGATGAGTCCGGTTCCGGTTCCGGGGCTGAGGGCGATGGCTCCGAGTCCGGGGAAGACGGGGCGGACGGGGACGACGCGGGCGATGGCTCGGAAGACGGGGCTGGCTCTGGTGACGCGGCTTCGGATGGCACCGGGGGGGATGGCGCCGGGAGCGATGGCGGCTCGGGCGAGTCCGCTCAGAGCGGTGGCGATCAGAATGCTGGTGGCGGAAATTCCCATGGAAACAACGGTTTCGGCAATGGAGATCAGGAGGCGCCGGGGAATTCCGGACCCAATAACAATGCCGAGAATGCATCTGATGGTTCCGGTGGCTCTGGCGGGCAGGGCAACGGCAATGGCAATGGCAATGGCAATGCTAATGGTAACGGCAATGGCAATGGAAATGGTAACGGCAATGGCAACGCGGGCGGAGGGCTGACGATCACGTCCGGTTCCAGCGACAGTGACGATCCGGTTCTGATCATCACGGACGGCTCCGGCGGCGGGTCCGGGGCGGAGCTGGTCATTACCTCCGGCAGCGGATCGGGGCAAAGCGGATCGGGTGGAGGAACCCTGATTTCCGGCTCTGGCGGAGAAACTGGCGAATTGACGATCACGACTGGCTCGGGAAGCTCCTCCGGCAACGGCAACGGCAACGGCAACGGCAACGGCAACGGCAACGGCAACGGCAACGGCAACGGCAACGGCAACGGCAACGGCAACGGCAACGGCAACGGCAACGGCAACGGCAACGGCAACGGAAACGGCAACGGCAACGGAAACGGCAACGGCAACAATGGCCATGGTAACGATGCCGATGGGTGTGATGCCTCGAACCCCGGCAATGCGCCTCAATGCGTGGGGGACACGACTGATGACGATGGTCCCGCAGGTAACGGCAATGGGAATGGCAACGGGAATGGCAATGGGAACGGTCGAAATTGACCTGCCCAAGGGCGCGGCATGGCTGTAACCCTCTGCCCTTGGCCCCGATCCGCCCAGATTGCATGGATGCCGGCTTCCAGCCCGCAATAATCGCTCGACATGGCCGGTAATATTTACTTTCTCCAAAATTGACCTAAGGTAAACCTGAGGAAGCGTCAGGGATTTCTTTTGACGTGAGTAAGGAATTCCTTACCTTCGGGGGGGGAAGACATGGGGCCGACGGCGATGCTGGATTGGAACCAGACCAAGCGATTGGCGCGCAGCCTGAATCTGCCGAATGTCCACGAGGACATTCGCAGCGACGGGTTTGATTGTCTGCATGCCCATGGCCGCCTGTGGACCTGGTGGGACAGCCGGGTGGATGCGCCCGGGTTTCGCCTGCCCGCGGGGGAACGCGACTTCCTGATTGCCGCCGATCCCGAAATCTTCTTCGTGACCGAGGCGGAGGCGCCGTACAATCACGTCCTCGCGCATCCCGCGCGGGTCAGTCCGCGATGGATTCTCGGCAATCTGAGTCTCAGCTGGCGGGCCCTGGCCCCCACGATCTTCGTGCAGCTTTTTCCCGGCGAGGGGCCTCCCGTTCCACATTTCATGGAACATTAGCGATCCCGTCAGGGAGCTTGGCAATTGCGCCAGACCAGCGGTTGCGGTAGCCCCTTGGGCAACAACAGCTTGAAATGGAGCGGTACTGCGCATGACACGAGCCTTCCTCTTCCCGGGCCAGGGGGCCCAGACCATCGGCATGGGCAAGGCCCTGGCAGATGAATACCCGGCTGCGAAAGCGGTGTTTGACGCGGTGGACGAGGCCCTGGGCGAGAACCTGTCGTCGCTGATCTGGGACGGCACGCAGGACCAACTGACCCTGACAGCCAATGCGCAGCCGGCCCTGATGGCAACCTCCATGGCCGCGATGGCGGCGCTGGAGGCCGAGGGCGTGACGGTCGAGGCGGCGGCCTATGTGGCGGGCCACTCGCTTGGGGAATACTCGGCGCTTTGTGCGGCGGGGGCGCTGTCTCTGGCGGATACCGCGCGGCTGCTGCGCATTCGCGGCAAGGCAATGCAGGAGGCGGTGCCTGTGGGCGAGGGCGCGATGGCGGCGCTGCTGGGGCTCGACTTCGAGACCGCGATGCGCGTGGCAGAGGCCGCGAGCCAGGGGGCCGTGTGCCAGGCTGCGAATGACAACGATCCGGGCCAGGTGGTCGTGTCCGGTCACCGCGAGGCGGTCGAGCGGGCCGTCGAGATTGCCAAGGGAGAGGGCGCGAAACGCGCGGTGATGTTGCCGGTCTCTGCCCCGTTCCATTGTGCGTTGATGCAGCCCGCGGCGGACGCCATGTCCGAGGCGTTGAGCCATGTGGAGCTGAGCGCGCCGCGCGTGCCGGTGGTGGCGAATGTGGTGGCGGCGGCGGAAAGCGCGGCCCCAGTGCTGCGCGGTCATCTGGTCGATCAGGTCACGGGATCTGTCCGCTGGCGCGAAAGCGTGATGTGGATGGCCGCCCATGGTGTGACCGAGGCATGGGAAATCGGCGCGGGCAAGGCGCTGACCGGCATGATCCGGCGCATCGACCGGTCGTTGGCGACCCGGCAGGTGGGCACGCCCGACGAGGTGCGCGCCGCGGCGGCGGCATTGGCCGAGGGCTGAGCGGGGCGGGAAGGCTCTTGCAAGAGCCTTGCAGATTTCTTCGAAGAAATTTGGCGCCCCTGGCGGGCGTCACGACATCAGGGAAGGACGAGACATGTTTGATCTCACAGGGAAAAACGCGCTGATCACCGGCGCATCGGGCGGCATCGGCGCCGATATCGCGCGCGCATTGCACGCCGCGGGCGCCACGGTCGGCCTGTCAGGTACGCGGGTGGAGCCACTGGAGGCGCTGGCCGCAGAGCTGGGCGAGCGCGCGCATGTGCTGCCCTGCAACCTGTCGGACCCGGAGGCGGTCGAGGCGCTGCCCAAGCAGGCGGCCGAGGCCATGGGGTCAGTCGATATCCTCGTCAACAACGCGGGTATCACGCGCGACAACCTGTTCATGCGCATGTCCGACGAGGAATGGCAGTCGGTGATCGACGTGAACCTGACCTCCACCTTCAAGCTGTGCAAAGGCGTATTGCGCGGCATGATGAAAGCGCGTTGGGGCCGGATCATCAACATCTCGTCTGTCGTGGGGACCACCGGCAATCCGGGGCAGGGTAACTATGCCGCCTCCAAGGCCGGCATGATCGGCATGTCGAAATCGCTGGCCTATGAGGTGGCCAGCAGGGGCATCACGGTCAATGCCGTTGCGCCCGGTTTCATCGAGACCGCGATGACCGACAAGCTGACCGATGATCAGAAATCCAAGATCCTGACGCAGATTCCGGCGGGCCGCATGGGCAGCCCCGCAGAGATCGCCAGCGCGGTTCTGTTCCTGGCCTCACCTGAGGCGGGGTACCTGACGGGCACGACGATGCATGTGAATGGCGGCATGGCGATGGTCTGACCGGCCAAACCGTGCCGTTACGATCCGCCACAAGCGGCGGCCCGGATGTACCCCGAGCCGCCGTGCGGCGCGTGCCAGGGCGATTCCCAGCAGGAACGCACCGATGCCGAAGATCAGTGCCTGCAGTCCGGACATGTGGTGCAGGGCGCGCCAGAGCAGCGCGATGTAGCCGATGAATTCTGTCAACGTATCCTCCAGCCCATTGTTTATACGGGTTATCCGAGGCCAGTGTACCGAGCGGATCATTCCGAAAGGTTAAGGCGGGGGGCTGCGGGAAATGGCAAAAACGGATCAAACCCCGTTGCCTTCGATTGCGGATGTGCTATAGGCGGCGCAGATTTTGCCGGGGGGCGCTTGCGCCAGACGGTATGGGGCCTTTGCCGGTCCCGTCAAACCGCCGATACCGGCGCATTACAGATCGAGGGCTGGAAAGTGGCTTTCGACCAAACTGGATGAGGATCGAAAAGATGAGCGACATCGCAGATCGCGTGAAGAAAATCGTTGTCGAGCACCTGAGCGTGGAAGAAGACAAGGTGACCGAGAACGCCTCCTTCATCGACGACCTGGGCGCAGACAGCCTGGACACCGTTGAACTGGTCATGGCCTTCGAGGAAGAGTTCGGCATCGAGATCCCCGATGATGCGGCCGAAACCATCCAGACCTTCGGCGACGCGTGCAAATTCATCACCGACGCCTCCTGAGCCCTTCGCTTCAGGTCCAGAATTCGCAAACGGCATCCTGATAGGGTGCCGTTTTGCATTGGCGGCAGGTCGCGGGGTCGGGGCAAAACCCCTGTCAAGGGATTGCCCAAGCCCCCCGCTTGACGTTATCAAACCGCGATAAGCTCTCATCCGGAAGGGGCAGGAATATGCGTCGAGTTGTTGTCACGGGTCTGGGGATCGTGTCCCCCCTGGCCTCTGGTATCGAGGAAACCTGGAGCCGCCTGTTGGCCGGGGAATCAGGGGCAGGGACGATCCAGCGCTTCGATGCCTCGCATCTGGCTACCAACTATGCCTGCGAAGTGCCGCTTGGCGATGGCTCTGACGGGACGTTCAACCCCGATGACTGGATGGCGCCCAAGGAACGGCGCAAGGTCGATGACTTCATCCTCTTCGGCATGGCTGCCGCTGAACAGGCGGTGCGCGATGCGGGCTGGATGCCCGAGGACGAGGAAAGCCGTCTGCGCACCGGCGTTCTGATCGGGTCCGGCATCGGCGGGCTGTCATCCATTGCGGACACGGCCATTCTGCTGAAAGAAAAGGGCCCGCGCCGGGTATCGCCGTTCTTTATTCCCGGTTCGCTGATCAACCTGATCTCGGGTCAGGTCAGCATCCGTTACGGCTTCAAAGGGCCGAACCACGCGGTTGTCACGGCCTGTTCGACCGGCGCCCATGCCATCGGTGACGCGGCGCGGCTCATTCAGTGGGGCGACGCGGACGTGATGATCGCGGGCGGGGCCGAGGCTGCGATCTGCGAGATCGGCATTGCCGGGTTCAACGCCTGCAAGGCCCTGTCCACCAAGCGCGCAGACGATCCGCAGCGCGCCAGCCGCCCCTATGACGCGGACCGAGACGGGTTCGTCATGGGCGAGGGCGCGGGAGTCGTGGTGCTGGAGGATTACGAGCACGCCAAGGCGCGCGGGGCCAAGATCTATGCCGAAATCCTGGGATATGGCCTGTCGGGCGATGCCTATCACATCACCGCGCCCTCTGAGGACGGGGATGGCGGGTATCGCGCCATGGAAGCGGCCTTGAAACGCGCAGGAATCACGCCCGATGCGGTGGATTACATCAACGCACATGGCACCTCGACCATGGCCGACACGATCGAACTGGGTGCGGTAGAGCGGCTGTTGGGCGACAAGGCGGGGCTGGCTACCATGTCCTCGACCAAATCCTCTGTCGGGCATCTTCTGGGGGCTGCGGGTGCGATCGAGGCCATTTTCTCGATCCTCGCGATCCGCGATCAGGTGGCGCCGCCGACGATCAACCTCGACAACCCGGCGGTTGAGCCGAAACTGAATCTCGCCGCCAATGCCAAACATGAGCGCGAGATCAACGTGGCGCTGTCCAACAGCTTCGGCTTTGGCGGCACCAACGCGTCGCTGGTCATGGGGAAGGTCTCCGACTGATGTGGAAACATGTCGCTGCCAACGGGATGAGCCTGCTCATCGTCGGCTTCATCGCATTCGCGGGGGCCGTGGCCTGGGGGCAGCGTCAGTTCACCTCTGCGGGGCCGCTGGCGGAACCGACCTATTTCGAAGTGTCGCGGGGGGAAAGCCTGGCCTCGGTGTCGGAAAACCTTGAGGCCGCGGGGGTAATCTCCAGCGCCACCATCTTCCGGCTTGGCGCGCGCTATACGGAGCGGGCCGAGGACCTGCGGTTCGGGAACTATGAAATTCCCGCGGGCGTGTCGATGGACGAGGTGATGGAGATCCTGTCCTCCGGCGGGCCGTCCACCTTCCGCTATACGGCCACCTATGTGATCCGGGGCGGGGCTGGCGGCGGCGAAATGCGGCTGCGTGAACGGGTGCCGGGAACCGGCGAGCAGGTGGAACTGGCGACCTTCGAGGGCGGCGCGGAGCTGCCTGCCGATTACGTGGCTCTGGTCGAGGCGGGCACGCCGATTGTCTACCGGGTGTCGGTGCCGGAAGGGCTGACCGTCTGGCAGATCGTCGAAGGGCTGCGCGGCGCGGATTTCCTGGAAGATGATGTCGAGGATCTGCCCGCCGAGGGCACGCTGGCGCCCGATACCTATGAGGTGGCGCGCGGCACCCTGATTTCCGAGATGCTGACCGATATGGCCGATGCGCAGACCGGTATCCTGCTGGCGGCCTGGGCGGGGCGGGCCGAGAACCTGCCCTATGATACGGTCGAGGAGGCGCTGATCATGGCCTCGCTGATCGAGAAGGAAACCGGGGTGGCCGATGAACGCGGCGAGATCGCGGGGGTTTTCGTGAACCGGCTTGAGGCGGGGATGCGGCTGCAGACCGACCCGACGATCATCTATGGCGAATCCGAGGGGCGCGGCTTCCTTGGCCGGGGGATTCGGCAAAGCGAGCTGATCAATGACAACAACCCGTGGAACACCTATCGCATCGACGGGCTGCCCCCGACGCCGATTGCGAACCCCGGACGGGCCGCCATCGAGGCGGCGGTGAATCCGGCCAGCACGGACTATCTGTTCTTCGTGGCGGACGGGTCGGGGGGCCATGCCTTTGCATCGAGCCTGGCCGAGCATAACGAGAACGTGCAGGCCTGGCGGGCGATCGAAGCGGCACGGGCGGCGCAGGAAAACTAGGGATTTCGCCGCCTTTGGCGTCGACCCACGCGGCCCCGAGGGGCCGCGTTTTGCGTTTTTGACAGATGGCAAGGTTTGAGGGGGCGCTGCCCCCGTCGCCTGAGGCGACTCCCCCGGGGTACTTGGGCAAAGAAGAAGGGGGGTTAATGGTTTCTTGCGGAGGTATCGTTTTGTTAACTAATTGAAAATAATAAAGTTATTGACTTTCCGAACGGTCCCGTGTATCACTTGTGACATGCTGGAAGAACTGGGCAAGCGGCCCCGGGGGTGACCTCGGAGGTCGCTTTTTCATTTCTGCTCGTGCGGGTTCATTTTTGAAAGCACGGGGATTTTCAAATGACCGATCAATTGAACGAAGAAAAAACGCCGTTTCAGGAAATGCTGGACGGTGCGCTGGAGGCGTTTGCCACGGCGCGCCAGGTTCTGCGCGGGACGCTGAAACGTCTGAAGGCCGAGGAACCGGTCGACGCCTCGGAGGTGTCCAAGCATGTCCGGGAGATGAATAACGCACTCATCTTTGCGATGGGTCTGGAAGGGAAGGCACGCGATGCGACAGGACAGCGGATGGGAGAGATCGGGGCAGGGCAGCTCGACCTCGATGCGGCCCGGGCTGAGATCGGGCTCCGCCTCGCTTGCCTGCGTGCCGCAGGAGGCGGTGGAGGCTTTTCTGGCGGGGCTGAGTGACAACGCCCTGGCGGCGCTGCCCTGGCTCTTCGAGTTCTGGGCCTTGCCGCACCAGTTGCCGCCCGAGGGCCTGTGGCGGGCCTGGGTGGTGCTGGGCGGGCGCGGTGCGGGCAAGACGCGGGCCGGGTCCGAATGGGTGCGGTCCATGGTCGAGGGGGCGACGCCCCTGGCGCCCGGCCGCGCCCGGCGCGTGGCGCTGGTGGGCGAGACCTATGACCAGGCGCTGGCGGTGATGGTGAAAGGGGAGAGCGGGCTTTTGGCCTGCTCCCCCCCCGATCGGCGGCCGCGCTGGGTGGCAGGTGAACGGATGCTGGTCTGGCCCAACGGGGCTGAGGCGCGGCTTTATTCGGCGCATGACCCGGAGGCGCTGCGGGGCCCGCAGTTCGACGCGGCCTGGGCCGATGAGCTGGCGAAATGGCCCAAGGCGGAGGAGACCTGGAACATGCTGCAATTCGGGCTGCGGCTGGGGGAGCATCCGCAGGTTTGCGTGACCACGACGCCGCGCAACGTGGGGGTGCTGAAGGATCTGTTGGGGCGGGACAGCACGGTGATGACCCATGCGCCGACCGAGGCGAACCGGGCGTTTCTGGCGGACTCGTTTCTGGAGGAGGTGCGGGCGCGCTATGGCGACACGCGGCTTGGCCGGCAGGAGTTGGATGGCGAGCTGATCGAGGAGGCCGATGGCGCGCTGTGGACGCAAGGGGTGCTGGATGGCGCGCGGGTGGATGCGGTACCCGAGGGCGCGCGGATCACGGTGGCAGTCGATCCGCCTGTGACGGGGCATTCGGGGTCGGATGCCTGCGGGATCGTGGTGGTTGGCGTGATTCAGGACGGGCCGCCACGGGATTGGCATGGCATCGTCATCGAGGATTGTTCCGTTCAAGGCGTGTCGGCTTCTGGCTGGGCGGAGGCGGCGGTGGCGGCCTATCACCGGCATGGGGCCGATCGGATGGTCGCGGAGGTCAATCAGGGTGGCGACCTCGTGCTGGACGCGGTCAGGATGGTCGATCCGCTGATCAATGTGCGATCGGTCCATGCCTCTCGCGGCAAGGTCGCGCGGGCGGAGCCGGTGGCAGCCTTGTACGAACAGGGGCGGGTGGCGCATCTGCCGGGGCTGGCGGCGCTTGAAGATCAGATGTGCCGCATGACGATCACCGGGTTCGAGGGGCGTGGCAGCCCCGACAGGGTGGACGCGCTGGTTTGGGCCCTGACGGACGGGATGATCCTGCCCGCGCGTGAGGTGCTGGCCAAGCCGGGCATCCGGCAGATCTGAATTTGTGACGCAAGGGGCGTTCATCCGCCCTTTTGGGAGCGTTTTCGCGGGCTTCGCGGGGGCGCTCTTTTGACATGGACCAAGGAGACAAGCGGATGGTGTTGGATTTCTTGCGGAGATCGCAGCCGGAGGTGCCGGAGGCCAAAGCCTCGGCCACGGGGCGGGTGGTGGCCTGGGCGGGCGCGGGGCGCGTGGCCTGGAGCCCGCGCGATACGGTATCGCTGATGAAAACGGGCTTTACCGGCAACCCGGTGGGGTTCCGGTCGGTCAAGCTGATCTCCGAGGCTGCCGCAGCGCTGCCGGTGATCTGCCAGGATGTGGAGCGCCGCTATGAGGTGCATCCGCTGCTGTCGCTGCTGGCGCAGCCCAACGGGGCGCAGGGGCGGGGGGAGTTCCTGGAGGCGCTGTTCGCGCAGCTTCTGTTGTCGGGCAACGGTTATGTGGAGGCGGTGAGCCCTGATGGCGGGATGCCGGGAGAGCTGCATGTGCTGCGGTCCGACCGGATGAGCCTGGTGCCGGGGGCGGATGGTTGGCCGGTGGCCTATGACTATGCGGTCGGGACGAAGAAACACCGGTTCCACGTGCAAGGCGCGAGCCCCATTTGCCATGTGCGGCTGTTCCATCCACAGGATGACCATTACGGGCTCAGCCCGATGCAGGCGGCGGCGAATGCGCTGGATGTGCATAACAGCGCCTCGCGTTGGTCGAAGGCGTTGCTGGACAATGCGGCGCGGCCTTCGGGGGCGATTGTGTACCGTGGGGCGGACGGCGCGGGCACGATGACCGCCGAGCAGTTCGAGCGCTTGCAGGCGGAAATGGAGAGCCACCATCAGGGCGCGCGCAATGCCGGGCGACCGATGCTGCTGGAGGGTGGTCTGGACTGGAAACCGATGGGGTTCAGCCCCTCTGACATGGAGTTCCAGAAGACCAAGGACGCCGCCGCGCGGGATATCGCGCTGGCCTTCGGGGTGCCGCCGATGTTGCTGGGGATCCCCGGCGACGCAACCTACGCCAATTATGCCGAGGCGAACCGGGCGTTCTATCGCCTGACGGTTCTGCCGCTGGCCTCCAAGGTGCTGGCCTCGCTGGCGCATTGGTTGGCTGGCTATTCCGGCGAGGTGGTGGAGTTGCGGCCCGATCTCGACCAGGTGCCAGCACTGGCCACGGAACGCGACGCGCAGTGGCGCAGGGTGGCGGAGGCAGAGTTTCTGACCGCTGCCGAGAAACGCGCCATGCTGGGGCTGCCGCGGCTGGCGGAGGATGAATGAGCGGGCGGGGCGAAGCGGGCGGATCGCGCTTCCTCTATGCCCCGTTCGATGCCGCCAATGCCCGGATCGAGGCCAATGAACGTGTGGCCGAGGAACGCTGGCAGGCGCTGGAATACCGGCTGAACGCAATCGAGACGGCGTTGGAACGGGTCGAGCGGCGGCTCTGGCTGGCCGTCTTTGGCGTGGTCAGCGTGGTGCTGGCACAGGCGATCAACGAGATCATTCAGATGAGCTCTGGTGGATAGGAGATTGGAATGTATGAACTTTCCTCAAGCGGTTTGGAGACCAAGTTCTGCCGCTTCGACGAGGCGCTGACGATGAGCGACGGCCATGTGATCGAGGGCTATGCGAGCCTTTTCGGGGCCTGTGACCAAGGTGGCGACGTGGTGCAGAAAGGGGCCTATGCGCGCAGCCTGAAAGGGCTGTCGGACCAGGGACGCCGGGTCAAGATGCTGTGGCAGCACGATCCGGCGCAGCCCATTGGCGTGTGGGACGAGCTGCGCGAGGACGGCAAGGGCCTGTGGGTCAAGGGCCGGATCCTCGACTCGGTGGAAAAGGGGCGCGAGGCGGCGGCGCTGATCGGGGCGGGCGCGATTGACGGGCTGTCCATCGGCTACCGCACGCTGCGCGCGACCAAGGATGACAGGGGCCAGCGGCTTCTGAACGAGGTGGAGCTTTGGGAAGTGTCGCTGGTGACCTTCCCGATGCTGCCGCAGGCGCGGGTGGGTGCCCACAAGGCCGACGAGGCCAAGGGCGACTTCCTGCATGAACTGGCGACGGTGTTCCAGGACGCCCGCCGCAAACTGGCGGCGCGTTAAGGCCCCGCATTTCTCTCAACAATCAGGACGATGTGATGACCGAGACCGAGACCAAGTCTTCGGGCGGCTCCGCTGTGCCCAATGCACCGGATGCCACCACCGAAGTGAAATCAGCGCTGGCAGGGTTTCTGAACGAATTCAGCCAGTTCCAGGACGACATGACCACGAAGCTTCAAAAACAGGAAGAGCGTATTTCCATGCTGAACACCAAGACCATGACCCATCTGCGCCCCGCGCTTTCCGCCACCACCGAAGACGGTGCCCCCCACAAGAAGGCCATCGGGGCCTACCTGCGCACCGGCGATGATGACGGGTTGCGCGGGCTGGAGCTGGAGGGCAAGGCGCTCAACACCGCTGTGAACGCTGAGGGCGGCTATCTGGTCGACCCGCAGACCGCCGAGATGATCCAGGGTGTGCTGCGGGGCGCGTCGTCGCTGCGGGCGGTCGCCAATGTGGTGAATGTCGAGGCGACCTCGTTCGACGTGCTGGTCGACCATACCGATGTGGGGGCCGGTTGGGCCACGGAAACCGCCGCGACCACGGAAACCGACACCCCGCAGATCGAGCGCATTTCGATCCCGCTGCATGAGCTTTCGGCGCTGCCCAAGGCGTCTCAGCGGCTGCTCGATGACACCGCCTTCGATATCGAGGGCTGGCTGGCGGGCCGCATCGCCGACAAGTTCGCCCGCGCCGAGGCCTCGGCCTTCGTCAGCGGGGACGGGGTGGACAAGCCCACGGGGTTCCTGACCCACACGACGGTTGATGATGCCAGCTGGAGCTGGGGCAACCTGGGCTATGTCATCACCGGCACGGCGGGTGACTTCGCGGCGCTGAACCCGGCGGATGCGATTGTCGACCTGGTCTATGCACTCGGGGCCCGCTACCGCGCCAATGCGTCTTTCGTGATGAATTCGAAGACCGCAGGCGCAGTGCGCAAGATGAAGGATGCCGATGGCCGCTTCCTGTGGTCGGACGGTCTGGCCGCCGGAGAACCCGCGCGTCTGATGGGTTATCCGGTGCTGATTGCCGAGGACATGCCCGATATCGCGACCGATGCCATGGCGATTGCCTTCGGCGATTTCGGTGCGGGCTACACCATCGCCGAACGTCCTGACCTGCGCGTGCTGCGTGACCCGTTCAGCGCCAAGCCGCATGTCCTGTTCTATGCCACCAAGCGCGTCGGCGGTGACGTGAGCGACTTTGCCGCGATCAAACTGCTGAAATTCGGCATCGCCTGATCCCTCGTCAGAGGCACGAAACCCGTCCCGGTTCCTCGGGGCGGGCGGCATGGGCGGGCCTTTGCGGCCTCCAGCCCTTTTGTCCTCCGCCCGAGCGGTGCGGGGCCCGGCCATGCCACCCCTTAAGAGGCAGTCCTTTGCGGAGAAAAAACAACATGATGATGGTCGAAATGTCTTCGGTGTCCAGTGCCCTTCTGCCGATAACCGAGCTGACCGATCACCTGCGCCTGTCCTCCGGCTTTGCCGATGACGGCAGCCAGGACGCGCAGCTGGAAAGCTGTCTGCGGGCGGCGCTGGCCGCGATCGAGGCGCGGATCGGCAAGGCTCTGTTCCGGCGCGGGTTCAGCTGGCATCTGAGCCACTGGCAATCGGTCACGGCGCAGGTGCTGCCGGTGGCCCCGGTCGCGTCGGTCGATACGGTCAAGCTGGTGTCGCGGGCGGGGGCCGAAACGGTGCTGGATCCGGGCAGCTATTCCTTGCGGGCCGACAGCCACCGCCCGGCCATCGAGGCCGCAAGCAGCCTGCCGAACCCGTCCTCGGGCGGGTCGATCGAGATCGAATTCACGGCAGGCTATGGGCTGGACTGGCACGGCATCCCTGCGGATCTGCGTCAGGCGGTGCTGTTGCAGGCGGCGGAGCTTTACGAGGCGCAGGGCACCGGCGAGGCAGGCATGGCCTGCGGCGTGGCGGTGCTGATCGAGCCCTATCGGTCGGTCCGCATGCGGGGGCTGAGCGGATGAACGGGCATCCGAAACTGACGCGCCGGCTGCTGTTGGAGGGGCCGGTCCGGGTCGCTGACGGGGCGGGGGGCTTTACCGAAAGCTGGTCGCCGCTTGGCACGGTCTGGGCCGAGGTGCTGCCGCGCACGGGGCGCGACGCGGCGGGGCTGTCGCGGGTGGGCTACAAGATCACTCTCCGTTCGGCCCCGCAAGGCGCACCATCGCGCCCCAAACCTACGCAGCGGTTCCGGGACGGCGCGCGGATCTTCACCATCGACGCAGTCACCGAGAGCGCCCCGGACGGGCGCTTTCTGATCTGCTTCGCCACCGAGGAGGAGGGGACATGAGCTATGGCATGACGGCGGCGCTGCAAACGGCGGTTTACGGGCGGCTGAGCGGTGACGCGACCCTTGCAGGGATCGTCGGGGCAAATGTCTTCGACGCATTGCCCGAGGGGCCGCTGCCACCGCTTTACGTGACCATCGGGCCGGAGAAGGTGCGCGACCGGTCTGACGGCAGTTTCGGCGGCGCGCTGCATGATTTCAGCGTGACCGTGACCAGCAGCGCCGCCGGGTATCACCAGGCGAAACAGGCGGCCTCTGCCGTTTCGGACGCGCTTCTGAATGGCGGGCTGAGCCTGGCGCGGGGCCGTGCGGGGCGGGTGCAATTCCATCGCGCCCAGGCCGGTCGCAGTGGGGCGGATCGGCGGATCGAGATGTGGTTCCGGGCTCGCCTGGACGAGGATGATAGCTGAATACCGCTTCGGCTTTGACGTGCAATATTCTGATTTAACTGGAGAATGACATGGCAGCGCAAAATGGCAAGGACCTTCTGCTGAAGGTCGATCTGGATGGCAACGGGTCGTTCCAGACCATGGCGGGGCTCAGGGCCTCGCGGCTCAGCTTCAATGCGGAAACGGTGGATGTGACCAGCCTGGAATCGACCGGTGGCTGGCGGGAATTGCTGGGCGGCGCGGGCGTGAAAACGGCGGCGATCAGCGGCTCTGGCATCTTCCGCGATGAGACCACGGATGAACGCGCCCGGCAGATCTTCTTCGACGGTGAGGTGCCCGATTTTCAGGTGATCATTCCCGATTTCGGCACCGTGGAGGGGCCGTTCCAGATCACCTCGATCGAATATGCGGGCACCCATGACGGCGAGGCGACCTATGAGGTCTCGCTCGCCTCGGCCGGTGCGCTGACCTTCACCGCCGCGCTCTGATCATGGCGAACCCCTATGCGGGCGAGGTGGCGCTGGTGCTGGATGGTGAGAGCCATGTGCTGAAGCTGACGCTTGGCGCTTTGGCGGAGCTGGAGGGCTGGTTGCAGGCTGACAGCTTGCCGGCGCTTGTCGAACGGTTTGAGGTCGGCGGCTTCACCGCGCGCGATGTGCTGGCGCTGGTCTGTGCAGGGTTACGGGGGGGCGGCTGGCAGGGCGAGCCCACGGATCTGGCCAAGGCCGAGATCGGTGGCGGACCGCTGGAGGCGGCGCGCGTGGCGGCGCAGCTGCTGGCGCTGTCCTTCCGGCCGCCCCAATGAGTACGGAAAACCGTCCGTTCGACTGGCCCGGCCTGATGCGGGCCGGGATGCAGGGGCTTGGCCTGACACCGGCCGAGTTCTGGGCGCTGACCCCTGCGGAACTGCTGCTGATGCTGGGTGACCCCGGCGGCGCGGCGCCGATGGGACGGGCGGGGCTGGAGGCCCTGGCCGCCCGCTTCCCCGACCATAAGGACACATCCGATGGATGAGGAACTGAACGATTTCGACGCGGAACTGTCGGCGCTCGAGGCCACTTTGGGTTCGACCAGCCAGATGGTGGCGACGTTTCATGCCGAGCTGCGATCAATGCAGGACTCGATGCTCTACACGGGCCGCGAGGTACAAAGCCTCAGCCGGTCCTTCGGCGGCGGGCTGCGACGCGCGTTTGACGGGGTGATCTTCGATGGCATGCGCCTGTCGGATGCGCTGCGAACCGTGGCGCAAAGCATGGTGGACGCGGCTTATAACACCGCGATCCGACCGGTGCAGAACGCGCTTGGCGGAGCTTTGGCCAACGGGGTGAATTCGTTGATGTCGGCGGTGCTGCCATTTGAACGCGGCGGCGCGTTTTCGGGCGGCAGGGTGACGCCCTTTGCCCGCGGTGGTGTGGTCAGCGGCGCGACGCCCTTCGCCATGCGGGGCGGCATGGGTCTGATGGGCGAGGCGGGGCCGGAGGCGATCATGCCGCTGACACGCGGCGCGGACGGGCGGCTAGGCGTGCAGGCGCAGGGCGGCGGGCGTCCGGTGCAGGTGACGATGAATATCTCGACGCCCGATGTGCAGGGGTTCCAACGGTCGAAAAGCCAGATCGCGGCGCAGATGAGCCAGGCTCTTGCCCGTGGTCAACGCAATAGGTAAGGGGGGCAAGGCTATGAATTTTCACGAAATTCGCTTTCCGGCCAATCTGAGCTTCGGCTCTGTCGGCGGGCCCGAGCGGCGCACGGAAGTGGTGCAACTGGCCAACGGGTTCGAGGAGCGCAACACCCCCTGGGCGCATTCGCGCCGCCGCTATGATGCGGGTGTGGGGATGCGCTCGCTTGACGATATCGAGGTACTGATTGCCTTTTTCGAGGCCCGGCGCGGGCAGCTGCACGGGTTCCGCTGGAAGGATTGGTCCGACTACAAAAGCTGCGCACCCTCGAAGGAACCTGGGTTCCGTGACTGTTTGATCGGGGCAGGGGATGGCGAGACGACGGCGTTCCAGCTGGTGAAGACCTATCGGTCTGGTGACGAAGGCTACGCGCGACCGATCACCAAGCCGGTGGCCGATACTGTGCGCGCAGGCGTCGATGCGGCTGAACTGGTGCAGGGCGTGCATTTCGAGGTCGATACGGTCACCGGGATGATCACCTTTGTGGACGCCCCCGATCTGGGGGCCGAGGTGAGCGCGGGGTTCGAATTTGACGTGCCGGTGCGGTTTGACACGGACAGCATCCAGACCTCGGTCGCGAGCTTTCAGGCGGGCGATGCCCCCGCGGTGCCGGTCGTGGAGATCCGGGTATGAGCGGGGCGGAGCAGTTTGCCGCCCATCTGGCGGGTGGCGTGACCGAGGTGGCGCGGTGTTGGCGGGTGATCCGCAGGGACGGGCAGACCTTTGGGTTTACGGATCACGATTGCGCGCTGGTCTTCGATGGGACCACGTTCAAGGCCGATACCGGCCTGACAGCCTCTGCGCTGAGCCAGTCCACAGGGCTGTCGGTGGACAACACCGAGGCCATTGGCGCGCTGTCGGATGCGTCGATCACCGAGGCCGATATCGAGGCGGGGCGTTTCGATGGGGCCGAGGTGGAGGCCTGGCTGGTCAACTGGCGGGAGCCGGAGAACCGGGTGTTGCAGTTCCGGGGCAGCTTTGGCGAGCTGGAACGGCAGGCGGGCGGCTTCCAGGTGGAACTGCGCGGGCTGGCCGAGGCGATGAACCGGCGGATGGGGCGGGTCTATCAGCGTGGATGTTCTGCGGTTCTCGGGGACGGGGATTGTCGGTTTGATTTATCGACGCCGGGATATGCCCATGAAGGCGCGGCGGATCGGGTCACAGACGGGCGGTTTCTGGAATTCGACGGGTTGAACAGCTTTGAGCCGCGCTGGTTCGAGCGGGGACGCTTGCGGGTGCTGTCCGGGGCGGCTGAGGGGCTGGTCGCGGTGATCAAGAACGACCGCTTTGCTGATGGCATCCGTCGGGTGGAGCTGTGGGAGGCGCTGCGGGCGGAGCTTTTGCCGGGGGACGTGGTGCGATTGGAGGCGGGCTGCGACAAGCGGATGGAGACCTGTCGGCTGAAATTCTCCAACCTGCTGAACTTCCAAGGCTTTCCTGACATTCCGGGTGATGACTGGGTTATGGCCTATCCCGGCCGTGGCTCGGCCAGCATGGATGGGGGCAGCCTGCGATGAGCGTGGTGGTTTCGGCGGCGCGGGGCTGGATCGGCACGCCCTACCTGCACCAGTGTTCGACCCGTGGGGCCGGGTGCGATTGTCTCGGCCTCTTGCGCGGCGTGTGGCGCGAGGTGATCGGGCCGGAGCCGGAAGCGATCCCCGCCTATACGCAGGACTGGTCCGAGCCGCAGGGAGAGGAACGGCTGTGGCGCGCGGCTCTGCGTCATCTGACGCCGAAACCGCTGGCCGAGGAGGCCCCGGGCGACGTGCTGTTGTTCCGCATGCGGGACGGCGCGGTCGCCAAGCATCTGGGGGTGCAGGCCCGAACGGGGCCGGAGGCCAGCTTTGTCCATGCCTATAGCGGGCATGGCGTCGTGGAAAGCGCGCTGACGCCGCCGTGGGAACGGCGGATCGTGGCGCGGTTCGCATTTCCCGAAAGGAACTGAATACAATGGCAACCATCCTTCTTTCCGCCGCTGGCGCAGCGCTTGGCGGGCTGAGCTCGGGCACCTTCCTGGGGCTGACCGGTGCCGTGATCGGACGCGCCGTGGGGGCCACTGTGGGCCGGGTCATCGACCAGCGATTGCTGGGGTCCGGGTCCGAGGTGATCGAACAGGGACGGCTGGACCGGTTTCGCTTGTCGGGAGCCTCGGAAGGGGCGTCGGTCGCACGTCTTTACGGGCAAATGCGCCTTGGCGGTCAGGTGATCTGGGCCACGCGGTTCAAGGAACATGTGACGATAAGTGGCGGCGGCGGCAAAGGCGCACCGCCAACACCAAGGACAGCAAGCTATTCCTACAGCGTCAGCCTGGCTGTCGCGCTCTGCGAGGGTGAGATTTCGCGCGTTGGCCGGGTCTGGGCCGATGGCTCGGAACTGGGGCGGACGGATCTGACGATGCGCGTCTATCGCGGCACCGATGATCAGATGCCCGACCCGAAGATGGAGGCGGTGGAAGGCGCGGGGCAGGTGCCTGCTTATCGTGGCATTGCCTATGTGGTGATCGAGGATCTCGACCTTTCCCCCTATGGCAACCGCCTGCCGCAGCTGAGTTTCGAAGTTTTTCATCCTGCGCGACCCGAGTATCTGGACAGCCCGCCGCAACCGTCCGAGGCGATCCGCGCGGTGGCGATGATGCCGGGAACTGGTGAATATGCGCTGGCAACGACGCCTATCAGCCTGGCGCAGGGTTTTGGCCGCTCGGAAAGCGCCAATGTGAACACGGCTGCCGGTGTGGCGGATTTCGCGGTGTCGCTGGAGGCGCTTGAGGGTGAGTTGCCCAATTGCGGGGCCGTGTCGCTGATCGTGAGCTGGTTTGGGGACGACCTGCGTGCGGGGCAATGCAGCGTCAAGCCGAAGGTGGAACAGCAAGAGGCGGATGGGGCCGAAATGCCCTGGACCGTGGCTGGGCTGACCCGGTCGAGTGCGGAGCTGCTGGCACAGGTCGAGGGCCGCGCAGTCTATGGCGGCACGCCGACGGATCAATCCGTGATCGAGGCGATCGAGGCGCTTAATGCAGCGGGTCAGGAAGTGATGTTCTACCCGTTCCTGCTGATGGAGATCCTGGCGGATAGCGGCAAGCCCGATCCCTGGGATGTGACCGGGGATCAACCGGCCTTGCCCTGGCGCGGGCGGATCACGGGGGAGAAGGCACCGGGGGTTGCGGGGTCCCCGGATGGAACGTCTGCTGCCGAGGCGGAGGTTTCGGCGTTCTTTGGCACAGCAAGCGCCGCAGATTTCAGCATCTCGCCCGGGTCGGTCAGCTATTCCGGCCCGGCAGAATGGAGCTATCGCCGCTTCATCCTGCATAATGCGGCGCTCTGCGCGGCGGCGGGCGGCGTGGAAAGCTTCTGCATCGGGTCCGAGATGCGCAGCCTGACCCAGTTGCGGGGGGCAAGCGGCTTTCCGGCGGTGGACGCGCTGATTGCGCTGGCTGCCGAGGTGCGCGCGTTGCTGCCTGATGCAAAGCTGTCCTACGCGGCGGACTGGTCGGAGTATTTCGGTTATCACCCGCAGGATGGGTCTGGGGACGTGTATTTCCACCTCGATCCGCTTTGGGCGGATGCCAATATCGACTTTATCGGGATCGACAATTACATGCCGCTGTCCGATTGGCGCGACGGGCGGGACCATGCGGATATCGGCTGGCGGTCGATCTATGAGCTGGACTACCTGCGCGCCAATATCGAGGGCGGTGAGGGCTATGACTGGTACTACCCAAGCGATGAGGCCCGCGAAGCACAACTACGCGCGCCGATCACGGATGGGGCCTTTGGCGAGGATTGGGTGTTCCGCTACAAGGATCTGCGTGGGTGGTGGGAAAACCTGCACGTGCATCGGCGGCGAAGTTTTCGGTTTGATGCCCCGGATGCGTTGAATCCCCAAAGCTGGGAGGTCATCGGCGGATCGGCCACGCCGGAGGCCGGGGTCGTCGAAGAGACCTTCGATCACCCGATGCGCATCGCGTCCGCTGGCGCGACCTGGCATAGGCTTCGGCGCGTTGTCGATCTGAAGGCAGGTCAGGTTTATGACGTGGAACTGGTTTTCACCAGGGGCAGTTCAAGCAGGTTCCGATGGTTCGTCTACTCTCAGGACGGGGCTTACCACTATGTTCAGGGCACCATCGGCAATCTTACTTTCGGAAATGGCGTGTTGGATCTCGAACAAACCGAGATCGCGCCCGATATATGGCGACTGCGATTCAGCTTTGTTGTCGCGCAAGACACGCCTGGGGCACGGCCCTCGGTTGGTCCGTTCTCGGCGACATCAGGCGATGACGTGATCCTATGGGGCATGGCGGTGTTGCCGCGCGGTTTGAGTGCAACGGGGTGGATCCCACGGTCGAAACCCATCCGCTTTACCGAGATGGGCTGCGCGGCTGTGGACAAGGGGACGAACCAGCCGAACAAGTTCCTCGATCCGAAATCCTCGGAATCGGGCTTGCCCCATTTCTCGAACGGGCGGCGCGACGACCTGATCCAGATGCAGTATCTGCGGGCGATGACGAGCTATTGGCTGGATCCCGCGCGTAACCCCGTGTCCGAGGCCTATGCGGGGCCGATGCTGGATATGGATCACGCCTATGTCTGGGCCTGGGATGCGCGGCCCTGGCCGGCCTTTCCCAATGCGCTGGAGGTCTGGTCCGATGGCGAGAACCACGCGCGCGGGCACTGGATTTCGGGCCGGATGGGGGCGGAGCCCCTGGCCGATGTGGTGGCCGCGATTTGTGAGGAGGCGGGGATCACCGATTACGATGTGTCGGAGCTTTACGGCTTCGTGCGCGGGGCCATGTCGTCGGACGTGGAAAGCGGGCGGGCGCGTTTGCAGCCCCTGATGCTCGCTTACGGGTTCGAGGCGGTAGAGCGGGATGGTGTGCTGGTCTTCCGGTCCCGCACCGGACTGCCGGATGCTGACGTGTCCGAGGACTGGATGGCCGTCGATGAAGATGGTGCCTCCGCCCCGCTGCGAAGCCGTGCCCCGGAGGCGGACAAGGTGGGCCGGGTGCGCCTGACCCATGTGGAAGCAGCGGGCCAGTTCGAGGCCCGGGTGGCTGAGGCGGTGTTCCCCGATGACGGATCCGACACGATCAGCGAAAGCGAGCTGCCGCTGGTCCTGACCGGGGCTGAGGGGCGTGGCATCACCGAACGCTGGCTGGCCGAGGCGCGGGTGGCGCGCGATACGATCAGCTTCTCACTGCCGCCGTCACGGCGGGATCTGGGGGCGGGATCGGTGTTCGCGTTGCCCGATGGCTCGACCTGGCGGATCGACAGGCTGGAGGACGCAGGCGCGCGGAAGGTGGAGGCCGTGCGGTCGGAGGCAGAAATCTACCAGCCGTCGGACACGGTCGAGGAGTCGGTGAGCGCGGAACCCTTCGTGCCGCCCCTGCCGGTGAGCCCGGTCTTTATGGATCTGCCCCTGCTGACGGGCGACGAGGTGGAGCATGCCCCGCATCTGGCGGTCGCGGCAGAGCCTTGGCCGGGGTCGGTGGCGGTCTATAGCTCACCGTCGGACAGTGGATACACGCTGAATACGCTGGTCGATGTGGTCTCGGCGGTTGGCGTTCTGGAAACGCCGCTCTTTCGCGCCACGCCAGGGCTTTGGGATCGGGGCCCGGTGATGCGGGTCAGGATGAGCACCGGGAGCCTGAGTTCCACCAGTATGGCGGACGTTCTGAACGGGGCAAATGCCGCCGCTGTGGGCGATGGCAGCGGGGCCAACTGGGAGGTGATCCAGTTCGTCAATGCTACGCTGGTGGGAGAGGACCTGTGGGACATCTCGCTGCGTTTGCGCGGGCAGGCGGGGTCGGACGGGATCATGCCCGATGACTGGCCTGTCGGGTCGCTCTTCGTGCTGCTCGACGGGCGGCCGCGGCAGATCGAACTGCCCTTGTCGGCGCGCGGGTTGCAGCGGCATTACCGTGTCGGGCCTGCGGGGCGATCCTATGACCACCCGGTCTATGACCATCAGGCATTGGCTTTTGACGGGGTGGGGTTGCGCCCCTATGCCCCGGCGCATTTACGCGCGCCGAAGGTCGGGACCGACAGACAGATCAGCTGGATACGCCGCACGCGGATTGATGGAGACAGCTGGCAGGGCACCGAGGTGCCGCTGGGCGAGGATATCGAGGCGTATCTGCTGCACATCCGCGATGCGGGTGGGCTGAGACGGGAAGAGACGCTCAGCGTGCCGGCCTTCACCTACACCAATGCCATGCAGGTCAGTGACTCCGTCACCCTGCCTTACACGATTGAAATCGCGCAGATTTCTGCGCGGTTTGGACCCGGGCCCTTTACGAGGATCGAGATCAATGACTGACACGACAAACCTGACCCTGCCGCTGCTGGCCGCCAGCCAGGCACAAAAACATGTGACCGTGAACGAAGCGCTGACGCGGCTCGATGGGGTGGTGCAGTTGCGCCTGAGATCCCGCAGCCTGACCACGCCGCCGGGCGCGGTGCTGGAGGGCGAATGCTTTGGCGTGCCGCCCGGTGCGGTGAACGACTGGGCGGGCCATGAGGGCGAGATTGCGCAATATGCGGGTGGCGGTTGGGCGTTCTTTTCGCCGCAGCGGGGCTGGCGCGCTTTCGTGGACGATACCGGCAGTTGTGATCTGCATGACGGCAGCGATTGGCGCCCGGGGGGGCTTTCCCTATCACCTGGCGGCGGTGGTGTGGGCGTGCAAAGCGCGGAGGCAGATGTGGTGATCGGGGCGGGACCGACAGTGGCATCCGGCCTCAGCTTCCCGGCGCGGTCCATCGTTCTGGGGGTCACGGGGCGCGTGACCGATGCCATCACCGGCGCGCTGACCGATTGGCGGCTTGGCGATGCGACCACGAATGACCGCTATGGCAACGGATTGGGTAAGCCGTTGAACTCATGGATCAGCGGGCCTGCAAACCCCTTCGTTGTCTGGGCGGATACGGAACTGATCCTGACCGGAAATGGCGGCGATTTCGCCGGTGGAACCGTGAAACTGGTGGCGCATTACCTGAGTTTCGCGATTCCCGACACGGTATAAAAAATCGTGATCAGCGGGTTCAGGGGTTTCAACTTGGACCTTGGCCTCTATCTGCGGTAGAAAGGGCTACGCGAACGCAGGAGGCCACCATGGCAAAGACCCGCACACATCTGGCCGAGCTCGACCCGGTCTGGAGCCGTATTACCCGTGAAGCCGAAGAGGCGGTGCGGGATGAACCGCTTTTGGGCGGGCTTGTGCATGGCTGTATCCTGCATCACGCAACGCTGGAGGCAGCGCTGGCCTATCGCATGGCGCAGAAGCTGGCCTCTGGCGAAATGTCGGAACAGCTGATTCGCGAAATTGCGGATGAAGCCTATCGGTCCGACCCGTCACTTGGCGCGGCGGCACGGGCCGATATCGTGGCGGTCTTCGACCGTGACCCGGCCTGCCATCGCTTTATTCAGCCCCTGCTGTTCTTCAAGGGATTCCAGGCGGTTGAGGCCTATCGCGTCGGCCATTGGCTGTGGCGACAGGGGCGCCGGGATCTGGCCTATATGATCCAGATGAGGATCAGCGAGATGTTTGGCGTCGACATTCACCCCGCCGCAAGAATCGGTAAGGGCATCATGATCGACCACGCCCATTCCATCGTGATCGGCGAAACCGCCGTGGTGGGGGACAATGTCTCGATGCTGCATTCGGTGACCCTTGGCGGCACCGGCAAGGAAGAGGAAGACCGCCATCCCAAGATCGGCGATGGCGTTCTGATCGGCGCGGGGGCCAAGGTGCTTGGCAATATCAAGGTGGGCTGCTGTTCGCGGATCGCGGCAGGCTCCGTCGTGCTGCACGAGGTGCCGCCCGCAACCACCGTCGCCGGTGTGCCTGCGAAAATCGTGGGCGAGGCAGGGTGCGATCAGCCGTCCCTGTCCATGGACCAGATGGTACAGGGCTGCGGGGGCGGCAAGGACTGATCCCGAAGCAATCGAGTTTCAAAGACGCCCGCGCCGGATATGGCGCGGGCTTTTTTCTGTTCTTCGTTGAAAAAAAGCCCGTGAAACCGGGGGCTTCACGGGCAGTCCAACAGGGAGGGAGGAAATCGGATCAGGAGGAAAGAACGCGCACCGGGGCGGGCTTGGGGTCTTTGCGCAGGGCAATGCCGCCAAGCGCCATCAGGATGTAAAAGCCCTGGATCAGCGCCGCGCTGAGGTTGAAATCGGCCCAGAGGCTGACCATCACGCAGCTTGCGGCGGCAAGGACCATGATGAAATATTCCGGGCGCTTGCTGTCGAGGCGGCCGGTGCTGAGGCAAAAGAACGCCGACGCGTAAATTGCGAAGCCCAGAAGGCCGAAAGCGCGGCAGATGAACTGAGCATCGAGGGCTGTGAGGTCAAGGGAATGCATGATCTGTGTCTTACGCTATGGGCTGATGAAACTGGGTGGTGACGAGGTCGTGGGTCGTTCAATGCATGTATGTGTAAACATTACACTAACGAAAGTCAATACACAATCGTTCGATTTGTTCTTTGCCGCGATCCCCCTTAGGTTGAAGCCGACGCAACAGGGAAGGACAGAGCCATGACACGCCAGACCGGGGGGCGCGGGCGCCTCTATGACAGCATTCTCGACACCGTGGGCGACACGCCCTGCATCCGCATCAACCGGCTCGCGCCAGAGGGGGTGGAGCTTTACGTCAAGGCAGAGGCGTTCAATCCCGGCGGATCGGTCAAGGACCGGCTGGCGCTAAGTATCATCGAGGCGGCTGAGGCCTCGGGCGCGTTGAAACCGGGGCAGACGGTGGTTGAGGCGACAAGCGGCAATACGGGCATCGGGCTCGCCATGGTCTGCGCCGCCAAGGGCTATCCGCTGGTCATCACCATGGTGGAAACCTTTTCCGTGGAACGCCGCCGCCTGATGCGCTTCCTGGGCGCCAAGGTTGTGCTGACGCCCAAGGAAGAAAAGGGCACCGGCATGTATCAGAAAGCCAAGGAACTGGCCGAGGCCAATGGCTGGTTCTTCGCCCGTCAGTTCGAGTCTGAGGCCAATGCCGATATCCATGAGGCGACGACCGCGCAGGAAATCCTGGCCGATTTCGACGGCACAGGCCCCGACTACTTCGTCTCGGGCTATGGCACCGGCGGCACCGTGACCGGCGTGGCGCGCGTGCTGCGCCGCGAAAGCCCGAACACCAGGATCATCCTGACCGAACCCGTGAATGCGGCCCTCGTCGGCAGCGGCCATGCGCAAGCGCGGACGGCAGATGGCGAGCCTGCCGAAAGTCACCCCGCCTTCAACCCGCACCCCATTCAGGGCTGGACCCCGGATTTCATCCCGCTGGTCTTGCAGGAGGCGCTGGATAAGAACGGCTATGATGAGCTGATCCCGGTCGCAGGCCCTGACGGTATTGCAGCGTCAATAGCGCTGGCGACGCAGGAAGGCATCTTCACCGGCATCTCCGGCGGGTCGAGCTTCGCCGTCGCGCTGGAGGTGGCGAAAACCGCCCCCAAGGGATCCCGCATCCTGTGCATGCTGCCCGACACCGGGGAACGCTACCTGTCCACCCCGCTTTTTGAAGGGGTCGAAAGCGAGATGACGGAAGACGAACTGGCGCTCATGCGGTCCACCCCGGGCTACCAGATGGGCTGAGCCCTTCTTCTTGGCCCCAGTACTCCCGCCGGAGGCTTCCGACCTTGCCACCTGGCGCTGGCCTCGACCGGGCAGAACGAACCGCCACACGTTCCCGTGGCAACGCGTCCCGACGACGGCCCCAACGGGGCCCGAGGAGGGGCGCTCCTGGATCGACGCCGCAGGCGGCGAAATCCACATGAAAAAAGGGCGACCATCAGGCCGCCCTTTCGCAACTCTCTGATCCGAGACCTCACGCCAGCATGGTCAGCGGGTTTTCCAGGTTCTCGACGATGGCCTTCAGCAGCTCCGCGCCAAGCGCCCCGTCGATCACCCGGTGATCCACCGACATGGTGACCGACATCACCGTCGCCACGGTCAGTTCGCCATCTTCGCCCACTACCGGCTTCTTCACGCCCGTCCCCACGGCCAGGATGCCCGCATGGGGCGGGTTCACGATGGCGTCAAAATTGTCGATACCGAACATGCCGAGATTGGAGATCGCGAAGGTGCCGCCCTGGTATTCGGCTGGGGCCAGCTTGCGCTCCCGGGCGCGGGCGGCGAGGTCTTTCATTTCGGCAGAGAGCGCCGAGAGCGACTTCATGTCGGCATCTTTCAGAACCGGCGTGAAGAGCCCGCCTTCGATGGCGACAGCGACGGCCACGTCCGAGGGTTTCAGCTGCAGAACCCGGTCCCCGGCCCAGACCGCGTTGCAGGCAGGGACCTGCTGCAGTGCGTTGGCGACGGCCTTGATGATGAAATCATTGACGCTGAGTTTCACCCCGCGCGCCTCCAGCTGCTTGTTCAACTGGCTGCGGAATTTCAAGAGCGCATCGAGCTTGATATCGCGGCGCAGGTAGAAATGCGGGATGGTCTGCTTGGCCTCACTGAGCCGCGCGGCGATGGTCTTGCGCATCCCGTCGAGCTTGATTTCCTCGTACTCGCGGCCTTCGTACATCTTGGCGACCATGTCGGCGGACGGCCCGGCAGGTGCGGCTGCGGCAGCAGGGGCTGCGGCAGGGGCGGCAGCGGGTGCAGACGCGGCGGCGGGTTTGGCCTCAGCCGCTTCCACGTCGGCCTTGACGATCCGGCCATGGGGGCCAGAGCCGCTGATATCCGCAAGGTTCAGACCCTTCTGGGCCGCGATCCGGCGGGCCAGCGGCGACGCGAAGATCCGCGTGCCGTCAGCAGCGGCAGGCGCTGCCGGGGCCGGGGTTGCGGCGGGGGCTGGTGCTGAAGCTTCGGGCGCGGCGGCAGGGGCTTCGGCAGCCGCAGGCGCGGGAGCCGCCGGGGCAGATGCCACGTCATCGGCGCTTTCGCCCTCGGCCAGCAGCATCGCAATGGGCGTGTTCACTTTCACGCCCTCGGTGCCTTCTTCTACAAGGATCTTGCCGATCACGCCTTCGTCAACGGCCTCGAATTCCATCGTGGCCTTGTCGGTTTCGATCTCGGCCAGAAGGTCGCCCGAGCTGACCTCGTCGCCTTCCTTGACCAGCCATTTGGCCAGCGTGCCTTCTTCCATGGTGGGCGAGAGGGCGGGCATCAGAATTTCGTTAGGCATCTCTCGCTCTCCTTACCTGTAGGTGACTTGTTTCACGGCGGCGATGACCTCGTCGGTCGTGACCAGCGCGTGTTTTTCGAGGTTGGCGGCATAGGGCATGGGCACGTCCTTGCCGGTGCAGTTGATCACCGGCGCGTCGAGGTAATCGAACGCGTTTTCCATGATATAGGCCGACAGGTGGTTGCCGATTGAGGCGACCGGGAAGCCCTCTTCCACGGTCACACAGCGGTTGGTCTTCTGGACCGAGGCGATCAGCGTGTCGTAGTCGAGCGGGCGCAGGGTGCGCAGGTCGATGACCTCGGCTGAAATGCCTTCCTCTGCCAGCTTGTCGGCGGCTTCCAGCGCGTATTGCATGCCGATGCCGAAGCTGACGATGGTCACATCCGTGCCTTCGCGCCAGATGCGGGCCTTGCCAAAGGGAACGGTGTAGTCATCCAGTACCGGCACCTCGAAGGACCGGCCGTATAGGATCTCGTTTTCCAGGAAAATCACTGGGTTGGGATCGCGGATCGCGGTCTTGATCAGGCCTTTGTAGTCAGAGGCCGAGTAGGGCATCACGACTTTCAGGCCGGGGATCTGTGCGTACCAGGCGGCGTAGTCCTGGCTGTGCTGCGCACCCACGCGGGCAGCCGCGCCGTTGGGGCCACGGAACACCATGGGCGCGCCCATCTGGCCACCGGACATATAGAGCGTCTTGGCCGCCGAGTTGATGATGTGGTCGATGGCCTGCATCGCGAAGTTGAAGGTCATGAATTCCACGATCGGCCGCAGACCGCCGAAAGCCGCGCCGGTGGCGATGCCGGCAAAGCCGTGCTCGGTAATGGGCGTGTCGATGACGCGCTTTGACCCGAACTCGTCCAGCATGCCCTGGCTGATCTTGTAAGCGCCCTGATATTCGGCGACTTCCTCGCCCATCAGGAACACGGTGTCGTCGCGGCGCATTTCCTCGGCCATGCCATCGCGCAGCGCCTCGCGGACGGTCTGGGTCTTCATCTCGGTGCCTTCCGGGTAGTCGGGTTCGAGATTGGCGGAGACCACCGGGGCCGCAGCAGCGGCGGGGGCGGCCGCGGGGGCAGGGGCCTCGGCGGCGGCGGGGGCCGCTTCGGGGGCCGCAGCAGGCGCGGGCGCTGCGGAGGCGTCTTCGCCCTCTTCCAGCAGCACCGCGATGGCCGTGTTGACCTTCACGCCTTCAGTGCCTTCGGCCACCAGGATCGGGCCCATAACGCCCTCATCCACGGCTTCGAATTCCATCGTGGCCTTGTCGGTTTCGATCTCGGCCAGGATCATGCCGGATTCGATTGTATCGCCTTCCTTGACCAGCCATTTGGCCAGCGTGCCTTCCTCCATGGTCGGCGACAGGGCGGGCATGAGAATTTCAGTTGCCATATCGTGTGTCCCCCTCGGATCAGGCGTTTTCTTGCGGAACTTCAGCCGCGTAGATGTCGGTCCAAAGCTCTTCGAGCGCGGGCTCGGGGCTTTCTTTCGCAAATTCGGCACTGTCGTTCACGACGGCCTTGATCTCCTTGTCGATGGCCTTGAGGTCATCCTCAGACGCGTGACCGCCGGTCAGCAGCAGCTGGCGCACATGGTCGATGGCGTCGCGTTCCTCGCGCATCTTCTGCACCTCCTCGCGGGTCCGGTACTTGGCCGGGTCCGACATGGAGTGGCCGCGATAGCGGTAGGTTTTGACTTCCAGAATGTAAGGCCCGTTTCCGGCACGGCAGTGTGCGACGGCCTTTTCGCCTGCGGCTTTCACGGCCAGCACGTCCATGCCGTCGACGGTTTCGCCGGGGATGCCGAAGGGCTCACCCCGCGTATAGATATCGGCGGTGGAGGTGGAGCGGTTCTGGGCGGTGCCCATAGCGTATTGGTTGTTTTCAATGACGAAAATCACCGGCAGCTTCCAGAGCGAGGCCATGTTGAAGGTTTCATACACCTGGCCCTGGTTCGCCGCGCCGTCACCGAAATAGGTGAAGGTGACGTTGTCATTGCCCCGGTACTTGTCCGAGAAGGCAAGCCCTGCACCAAGCGGCACCTGCGCGCCGACGATGCCATGGCCACCGTAGAAATGCTTCTCTTTCGAGAACATGTGCATGGAGCCGCCCTTGCCCTTGGAATAGCCGCCTTCGCGGCCCGTCAGCTCGGCCATCACGCCCTTGGGGTCCATGCCGCAGGCCAGCATATGACCGTGGTCGCGGTAGGAGGTGATGCGCTTGTCGCCTTCCTTTGTGGCCGCTTCCAGCCCGACGACGACCGCTTCCTGACCGATATAGAGGTGGCAGAAACCGCCGATCAGACCCATGCCATAGAGCTGGCCGGCCTTTTCCTCGAATCTGCGGATCAGCAACATCTCGCGGTAATATTCCAGCAGTTCTTCAGGCGAAACGTTTGGTTTTGCGGCAGATTTCGCTGTGCTCTTGCGCGCGGCCATGCCAGCCCCTCCTCTCGGTCAACAGAATAGTTTAACGTTGAACTATCTTTTAGCAGAGGTGTCCGCAAAAATCACGCATTGATTTTCCCATGCGTCAGCTTGCGCAGGAAACCCCGGTATGCGTTTGGATCATGGGAAGGATCAGGGCAGGACGATCTCGTCGGGGCGCATATAGCCAAGCCGTTGGCGGGCCTGCTGGTCAAGAAGGTCGAGGTCGAGATAATCGTCGGACAGGCGTTCGGTCAGCAAGGCCATTTCGGCGGTCTCGGCCCGCAGTTCGTCCAGTTCGGCCTGGTAGACATCGCGTTCGGCCTCGATCTGGATGCGGCGGAACAGCCCGTAATCCCCCTGCACGGCGGCAAAGGTGAAATAGGCCCCGATGAACAGGAGCCCCATGGGCAGGATTAGCCCTGAAAACGAGCGTCTTTTCTGCATTTAACTCTGCCGTGCCTCACGCTCCACCCGTCATTTCGCGGGCGGTTGCAGTGGCAGACTCGCATATCGCGGCGCAAAAGGGAATCCCCTGATTCGCAGCGCCGGACGTTGCGTCATTCCGGCAGGGTGGTTGAACCTGACAATCACCTTCTTAGATTCATTCTAAATCGAAAACGAATTTGAAAGGACAGTTCCATGCCCCGCAACGCCACCAGCCTTCCCGCCCTGCAAAAAGCCCTGTCGATGGAGTTGGCCGCATCGCAACAATACCTGCTGCACGCCCATGTGCTGGAGGATTGGGGGCTTGGCAAACTGGCCGCCACGATGCGTGAAGAAATGCAGGAAGAGTTGGGTCATGCGGGCCAGTTCATCGACCGCATCCTGTTTCTGGGCGGCGACCCCGAGATGGTGCCTGCGAAAACGCCGGTGCGGGCGAACAGCCTGAAAGAGATGTTCGAGATCGACCGCGCAGATGAGGCGGAGGCGATCGAGGTCTATTCCGCTGCCGCCGCCGAAGCGAGCGCCGCAAACGATATCGGCAGCCGGGTGCTGTTTGAAACGATTGCGCTGGATGAAGAAGGCCATTGGGGCTGGCTCGACCAGCAGCTTGATCTGTTGGAGCGGCTTGGCGAGCCGGTCTTCATGCAGACCTATCTCGGCGCCGCCCCCGCCGATGAAGCGTAACAAAAACCCCCTCCCCGGATCGACCGGGGAGGGGGTTTTTGATGAAAGGGCCCGCGCGGATCAGCCCGCGACGGACGCATCCCGGATCGACTGGATGGACGCGTCCAACACGGCGTTGAACTGCTCATCTGTCTGTTCTGCCGAGAGCCCCTCGGTCAGGGCGCGGCTGAAGCTGGCGATCATGCCGGTCTGGCGCGACAGCCGGTCATTGGCTTCCTCGCGGCTGTAGCCGCCCGAAAGCGCCACCACTTTCAGAACACGCGGGTGATCGACCAGCAGTTTGTAGAGGTTATCGACCTCGGGCAGGGTCAGTTTCAGCATCACCATCTGGTCATCCGCCAGCGCGTCGAGATGGGCGAGGATCACATCGCGCAGCATCTCTTCGGCTTCCGCTTTGTCGGCGATGGTGATGGTCACCTCAGGCTCGATGATCGGCACCAGCCCCTTGGCGAGGATCTGCTTGCCAACCTCGAACTGCTGTTCCACCACGGCCTTGATGCCAGCCGGGTTGGCCGCTGAAATGACCGACCGCATCTTGGTGCCGTAGACGCCATTGGCCACGGCGCGGTCCAGCAGCGCATCCAGATCGGGCATCGGTTTCATCACCTGACAGCCGTTTTCCTCTGCCGCCAGACCCTTGTCGACCTTGAGGAACGGCACCACGCCGCAGTCTTCCCACAGGAACTGCGCCGAGGGTTTGCCGCCGATTTCCCGGTCCATGGTCATCTCGAACAGGATCGCGCCAACCACCCGGTCGCCATTGAAGGCGGGCGATTGCACGATCCGGGCGCGCATGGCGTGGACGAGGTCGAACATCTCCGCGTCATTGCCATAGGCGTCCTCGCCAACCCCATAAAGCCGCAGCGCCTTGGGCGTGGAGCCGCCCGACTGGTCAAGCGCGGCGATGAAGCCCTGTCCGTTGCGGATAAGGTCGGTCTGGTCCTGGTTCGGCATGGGGAAATCCTTGGCAATCTGTCAAAGCCCGGGCCCGGGCGTCTTTCCGCCCGGTGATATGACAGGCCCGGCGCGGCTTCAATTCTGGTTACGCTAACAGGGGGCGATGACCGCCCCCTGCTTTCCGGTTTCACTCGCTGGCGGGGCTGGCGAACCAGACCGTGTTGGCCCGGTCGTGGATGGCAGCCAGCGTTTCGGCCCATTGGGTCGCGTCGGCGTCGGACATCCGGTCGCCCATGGCTTCCAGTTCATCAACGATCAGCGCCGCGCCCGCATCGCCGGAGGCCAGAGCGAGAAGCGCGTAGAAATAGGCATCGGAATAGCGCCGGGGGGCGCCGAGGCCGGATAGAGCCGCTTGTGCCATCTGCCGCAGCTCGCGCCCCGTTTCATCACCCGAAAGGCTCAGGTCTCCGCCGTCTTCATCCTGCAGCTCCAGCACGTCGAGCAGCGGCATCGCGGCCTCCAGCCGGTCGAGATGGGCGAAGGCCAGCCGGTCGCCCTGGGCCGCTGCATCGCGGGCGATCTGATAGGCGAAGGCGGGGTCGAGCGCGTCGAGCGTGCCAAGCGCCATGTCGAGCGCGTCCGGGTTGCCGGTTTCCAGCAGCGGGGTCAGCAATTCCATTGCAAGGCCCGGATCACGCGGTGCGCCGATACCGGTCAGGAAGGCATGGGCGTAGCGCATCAGGTCCGCGTCGCCAAATTCCACGTCGCCGCCGTCGATCCATGTCTGAATCTCTGCGGCCTCATCGGCGGTGATACGGCTGTCGGGCCGGTCCGCGTCGGTGAACAGCATCGGCGAGAGGGCTGCAACGAAAGGCCCGAATTCATCGAGCAGGTCTTCATTGAGGCGCACCGGGGTCTCGGGCGCGAATTCCAGCCGCAGGGTGCCGGGGTTCGCGGCAAAACGGGCGAAGGTGGCGGCGCTGGCCTCGATAAAGGCAAAGGCGGCTTCGTCCTCGGGGCTGTTGATGGGGGCGGGCTGCGGCGTGGGTGCGGGGCTTTCCTCATCGCCTTTGCCATCGCTTGGGGCCTCGGGTATCGGGGCAGGGGCAGGGGCCTCATCCGGGTCCACGTAGCGGGGCAGCAGCTCATCGACCAGTTGCGGGACAATGACCTCGGGCAGCAGCATCATCGGCGGAATCTCGGGTGAGATGATCGACCAATAGCCCTGATCGGTGACTTCGATTTCGGCATAGGCCAGATCGGCCACAGGCTCTTCCCGGTCGAAATTCACCGCGAAATAGCTGAATTCCGCATGGGCGCGCAGTTCTGCCAGCCCGGCGGTGTCGGCCAGAATGTCGAGGGTCAGGCCGGAACTGGCATAGTCATATTCCAGCCGGATCTGCCCCCGATCCAGCACCATTTCGGTGAGGCCGATCTCGGCCAGGTCGCCACGGTCACGTTCGCTCAGGCAGCCATCGCCCAACTCGAAGCCAAGTACGTCGATATCCAGCGCCCCGTAGGCGATCTGGTCCAGCGGCGCGGTGGTGATCACGGCGCGATCGAGCGTGATCGTGCAGTCGGGCTCTTCATAGGGTGACACTTCAAGCCCGGTCAGGATCATGCGCCCATCCAGCGGGCGGATATCCATATGCGCATAGGTCACCTCGGCCACGCCGCGCAGCGCATTGATCACGATCTGGCCGCCCATGTTTGCCAGCCGGTCGACCGTCAGCAGGTCCAGCAGGGTGACAGGCTCGGCGCGGGCGGGGACGGTCAGCAGGGGGACAAGGGCGGTGGCGGAAAGCAGGAAACGGCGGATCATGGCAATATCTCCGGTCGGAAATGAAAGGGACTGGTGCAGACAGGAAACCCCAAATGGCCCGTATCTTGCAACCGGTTTGGGTGATTCCCCGGGGCTCTCGATGCTCTACCCCGAGAGGCCATAGCGCTGAATCACGTGGAACCTGCCTTGCGCGTCTTCCCCCACAAGGGCGAGATCATCAATCCGGTAGGGTTGCGGCAGAATCGGCGTGAACAATTTGCGAAGACGTTCGGCCACCCGGTCGGCGTCCTGGCCAAGCCGCCCCGTCAGCGTCATGTGAAAGCGGAACTCTTCCATCACGTAAGGGTAGCCCCATTGGACGAGGTTGGCCTCTTGCCGGGCGGAGAGACCCGATTTGCGACGCCGGTCCAGCTCGGACTGTGATGGGGCGGCGCGGAACCTGTCGAGCCGCCTCACGGTTTCCGCCGCCAGATGCGCAAGCGCCTCTGCGGGGAATGCTGGCACAACCGCGACGAACCCGCCAAGGCGGCGCAGGGTCAGGGCCGGAATCTCGACCGGTGCAAGACCGGCGCACAGTGCCGCCATGGCATCGCGCAACGCCGTCTCGGTCATGCCCTCTGCCAGCCGGAAGGGCGGTTTCACCGTGCCGTGAAAGCCGTATTTGCGGGGCGTTGCGGTCATCTCGGCCACCGGGCGGGGCAGGCCCTCGACCGTCGGGGGGGCGACTGTACATCCCGCCACGCTGTCCCACCCCAGCCACGCGGCCCCCGTGGCGTAGAAGGCTCCATGGGGCACGGCATAGATCCCGTAGCGGCGATAGGCGGTCATGGGCCTTTCCTTTCCAGCGGTGAAGAGGCCCCGTTCAGATGACAGAAGAGCCGATCCTTGCCAATGCGCGGGCGCGACAGGTTTGCCGATCCGCCGTTCTTCAGGGGCACAAGGCCCCGCGCCGCAAGAGAGCGTCGAGGGGCGTGAACCCCACGGGCCATCGCTGCCGCTTTGCCCGATACCCGACCTGTCGTCCTGGATGCCTTCATGATGTGTTGCCACCGAGTCGATTTCAGATCATCGGCACATGCCACGGAAACATGACAGGTTTTCCCGCCATCGGGCCAGCGGGTGAAATCCTTGCAACGAAAGCCCCCTGCAACCGGCATCAGGCCCGGAGAACCGCGCCGTCACCAGCCCTATCGGTCAGGGAGAGGTGATGGGCGGCGGTTTGCGCCGTTTGCCCGACAGCGCATTTCCCGCAATCGCCACCAGCAGAACGGCCCCGCCAAGCAGCGTGTTCAGGCTGGCCGTTTCACCAAGGAACAGCCAAACCCAGAACGGCCCGAGCAGAACCTCGGCCAGCGACAGCAGGGCCAGTTCCGCGGCAGGCAGGCTGCGTGACCCGAGCGTATAGAGAATCAGCCCCGCCCCGACCTGAAACACCCCCATCCCCATGGAAATCGCGCCATCATGCGCGCTGATAACAATCGGCAGGCCCGAGAGTGTGCAGACCGCGACTGTCACGACGATTGCGAACAGGCCGGAAAGGAAGACCGATGGCAACATTTCGCCCGTGCGTCCCCATCTGAGGGCCACGGTGAAGACCGCGAAGCCGAAAGCAGAGCCAAGCGCCGCGAGACTGCCGTTCAGCGCGACGCTGCCGGACTTGTCGGCGACCATGATGGCGATTCCGCCAATGGCTATGGCAATCGCGATCCATGTTGCGATGCGCACGGATTCTTTCAGCACGATCCATCCCAGCACCGCAGCCATGAACGGTGCGGTTGCAAACAGCAGCATCGCATTGGCAACCGAGGTGTGCTGGATCGAATAGATGCCGCCCGAATAGGCCGCGACCAGAGACAGCGCGGCAATCACGGATGCAACGCCAGTACGGCGGATCTGGGCAAAGGGGCTTTCGCCCGATCGCAGGCGAATGACCACGTAGAGAAACATCGTCATGCTGATGGAACGGTATAACAGGATCTGCCAGACGACCGCGTCTTCGATCATGCGGATGCCAAGCCCGACCGTCGACCACAGAATCCCGGCCGCGAAAACGAAGAGCACGCCGAACCTGTAGGCGCCCTCGACGGAACTGGGGGGAGTCAAAGCTGTCATGCTGTGCCGATCGGAAGTGACTTTCCGCAAGGCTAACTGCTCGACGCGCCCCCGTATGCGCCGAAAGCGACATGATCCCCCATCCGAGGGCCCGTTCGCGAAGCCTTTTCCCGGTGGCCGCGACACCACCCGTCACGGTCCGCTTCCTCAAGCGAACCGTAACGGTGCCCCGCGATGGCCGGTGGCTGCCTGCACGATCGGGCGATCAGCCCTCCAGCGCGGCCACACCGGGCAGGGTCTTGCCTTCCATCCATTCAAGGAACGCGCCGCCCGCGGTCGAGATATAGGTGAAGCGATCCGCCGCGCCGGCCTTGTTCAGCGCCGCGACCGTGTCGCCACCACCGGCCACGGAGATCAGCTTGCCCTCGGCAGTCAGCCGCGCGGCTTCCTCTGCGGCTGCATTGGTGGCGGCATCAAAGGGTTCGATCTCGAAGGCGCCAAGCGGGCCGTTCCAGATCAGCGTCTTGCACTGGCCGAACACCTCTTTCAGGGCTGCCACGGTTTCTGGTCCGGCGTCGAGGATCATCGCATCCGCCGGGCATTGATCGGCGGGCAGGGTCTCGCTCGCGGCATTGGCGGCAAACTCCCGGGCCACGACGATATCCTTGGGCAGATGCACGGCGCATCCCGCAGCCTTTGCCTTGTCGAGGATCTCGCGCGCGATATCGGCCATCTCATGCTCGGCCAGCGATTTGCCCACGTCCACGCCCTGCGCGGCCAGGAAGGTGTTGGCCATGCCGCCGCCGATCACCAGGTGATCCACCTTTTCCACCAGATTGCCCAGAAGATCGAGCTTGGTGGACACTTTGGCCCCGCCCACCACGGCGGCGACCGGCCGCGCGGGCGAACCGAGCGCCTTGTCCAGCGCCGAAAGCTCCTCGGCCATCAGCCGCCCCGCGCAGGAGGGCAAACGCCGCGCCACGCCTTCCGTCGAGGCATGCGCCCGGTGCGCCGCCGAAAAGGCATCGTTGCAGTAGATATCACCCAGAGAGGCCAGGAAATCAGCCATCATCGGGTCGTTCTTCTCTTCCAACGGCGTAAAACGGGTGTTTTCCACCAGCACCACGGTGCCAGCGGGCAGCGCCTCTAACGCCTCTCGCGACGGTTTTTCCACGAATTCAAGCGTCTGCCCCAGCTTCTCCTCCAAAGTGGGCAGGGCGATCCGCAGGCTCATCTGAGGCACCGGCTGCCCCTTTGGCCGCCCGAAATGCGCCAGCAGCACCGGCGTGCCGCCATGTGCAAGGATATCCTTCACCGTCGGCACGATCCGCTCGATCCGCGTGGCATCCGTGACCCGGCCATTCTCCACCGGCACGTTGATATCGACGCGGGTCAAGACGATCTTGCCCGCAAGCTCCATGTCATCGAGCGTTTTCCAGCCCATGGAATCCTCCTGTCAAATGTTGCGCCGCTCATAGCATCCCGAAGGCAAAAGGGCAGCCGCCAACATGCCGCTGCCCCTTCTTCTTTGCCCAAATACTCCCGCCAGAGGCTTCTGACCCGTCAACCGGCGCGGACGCTCACCTCCGCAGACCGCAGCTCACCACGATTCCGTGGCAACGCGGCCCGACGACGGCCCCGCAGGGGCCCGAGGAGGGGCGCTCCCGGATCGACGCCGGAGGCGGCGAAACCCCTTACAGATGCTTGCCCATCTCCACGGCGGTATCGAGCATCCGGCAGGAAAACCCCCATTCATTGTCATACCAGCTCAGCACCCGGCACATGCGGTTTTCCAGCACCTTGGTCTGGTCGGTGGCAAAGGTGGAGCTATGGGGGTCATGGTTGAAATCCATCGACACGAGCGGCTTGTCGGTGACGCCAAGGATACCCTTGAGCGGCCCTTCGGCGGCAGCAGCCCGCACCAATGCGTTGATCTCTTCCACGGTGGTGTCGCGGGCCGCTTCGAAGGTCAGGTCCACGACCGACACGTTCGGCGTCGGCACCCGCACGGCCACGCCATCGAGCTTGCCCGCCAGCTCCGGCAGCACCAGACCCACGGCGCGGGCGGCCCCGGTGGAGGTGGGGATCATGCTCATCGCCGCCGCGCGGGCGCGGTAGAGGTCGGAATGCATCGTGTCCAGCGTCGGCTGGTCGCCGGTATAGGAATGGATCGTGGTCATGAAGCCCCGATCAATGCCGATCCCGTCATTGAGGACCTTCACAACCGGGGCGAGGCAGTTCGTGGTGCAGGAGGCGTTCGACACATGCAGGTCATCCGCCGTCAACGTGTCGTGGTTCACGCCATAGACAATCGTCTTGTCCGCGCCTGAGGAGGGGGCAGAGACCAGCACGCGGCTGGCACCGTTTTCCAGATGCACCTTGGCCTTGTCGCCCTTGAAGATGCCGGTGCATTCCAGAACGATATCCACATCGCCCCAAGGCAACTCGGCGGGGTTGCGGATGGCGGTCACGGCGATCTTGCCGCGACCGGCGTCGATCCAGCCCTCGCCATGGGTCACCTCGGACGGAAACCGGCCATGGACGCTGTCATATTGCAGCAGATGGGCATTGGTTTCGACCGGACCCAGATCGTTGATCGCAACCACCTCGACATCGCTGCGGCCATTTTCGATGAGCGCGCGCAGCACCAGACGCCCGATGCGGCCGAATCCGTTGATGGCAACCTTCACACTCATGGCAGATCCTCTCGCTTTCTTCTGGCCCGGAGCCTCGCTCCGACAGCCATGTTAACGCTAACATTAGCGCTGTGTAGACGATCCGCCCGCGAAAGGAAAGTGAATTTCAGGGAGGATCCGGGATCAGCGCCAGAACGCCACGATGTCCAGCAGGCGCAGCAACTGCCTGCCAAGTGCGATATGCAGGTCCCACCCGAAATAGAGAAAGTCGGCCGCGAAAAGCGCCACGATCAGGACGGCCAGCCATAGCGCAATGATGTTGGTCATGTCGGTGCAATGCCCTGCTAGGAAATCGCGGCCAGTCTAGGCAAGCGGGCGCGGCTGCGAAACCCCGCCCGACAGTTCCGCAGTCAGAAATACCGCGTCAGGCCGATCCGCAACATACCCACCCGATTGTCCGAAACTGTCCATACCGGGCCGGACAGGGTATAGCGCGTATCCTCGAAATCCATGTATTGCAGCTCTGCCCGGAAGGTCCAGCCATCCTGCAGCGGATGTTCATAGCCGATCCCGACCAGCCAACCACCCAGATCGCGTTCCTGCCGGCCAAGCCCGACCGGGGCCAGATCGACGCGGCCCATGGCGAGACCGGCGAAACCGTAAAGATGCCCGTCCCCCATGCGCTGGCCCAGTTGCGCGCGCAAGGCGGCGTAGCTTTGCAGCGTGGTTTCACAGCCCGTGGTACAGCCAGCATAGCCGGTGCCATCCGCAGGGGTCACCGTGATGTCCAGCGCCAGGCCGAAATAGGTCCGCCCCGTTCGCCAGTTATACCCGACAATCGCCCCGCCACCGCGCCCGGCAAGGTCAAACACCCCGGTACTTGCGGGGGCAAGCGGATCGGTCCAGTTGGACTGGCCGAATGCGTAGGTCATGGAAAACCCGGCATAGGCACCCGAGAAATCGAAGGGTGTGGCGCGGTCCTCGGCATGGGCGGCCATCGTGCCGGCCAGCATCGCCAGTCCGGTCATCGCAAGACGCAAGTGTGACGTGAGTTTCCTGATCATCTGCTCCCCCTCGAAGATCGAATCTTCGTTATCCCCGAGGGAAGTAGAGGATAGAATTAACCATTTATCCAGAGGTTTCCGCGACCGGTTGCCCCGCGCCTTCCACGGCGCTGTCATGGTCCATGATCTCTTCGATCAAAAGGCTCAGAAGCTCACCCCGATTGCCCACGCCCGCCTTGCGGTAGATGGCGTTGAGCTGCGATTTCACCGTACCTTCCGCCGATCCGCGCAGGCTCGCGATATCGGTGATCGACAGCCCCTTGACGCTGAAATGGGCCACGTCGCGTTCGGCGGCGGTCAGCGACCATTCCGTGAAGCGTTCCTCGATCACGTCGTGAAAGGCGCGGGCGGCGAGGCTGACCTGCCGTTCCAGATGCGCCTTGCGCTGCAAAAGCCGCATCAGCACCCTGATCTCGAAGACAATGCCCGCGATCAGCGCCAGCGTAGCTGCGCTTTCCAGCACCAGAAACTGTTCCACCGGTCCGTTGGCGGCGTTGCGCATGGCGTCGGTGATGACGTCCCACAAAAAGAAGGCCGCGCAGAGGGTCTGCGCAGCGATCAGGGCGATCACGATCGCCGGTTGTTCCGAATAGGGCCGCTTCATGGCTCGACCTTTACCCCCTCGGGCACGGTTTTCACACCCGAAACCATCGCGCGGGGAAGATTGACGCCGGTGCGCAGGCTTTCCCATATCACCGCGCCCACATGGGCGACGATGGAGATCTCGGCCCAGCTCACCAGCACCTCGTGCAGCTCCTCGACCCACTCGACGCCCCACCAGGCATTGGTGGTCATCATGTAGCCGGTTGCCCCGATGGCCAGCATGGTCAACAGCAGGTTGTAGATCATCAGCGCCCCGAGCGGTGTGTGGCCCAGATGGGTCCGCTTGCGGCCCGTGGCGATGTCCGACAACTGGTCCATGGCCCCCTTGGCCGACGGCGGAAAGTTGGTGAACCGGGCGTAGCGGGTGCCGAACAGCCCCCAGAGGATACGCAGCGCGATCAGGGCAACGACGGCGTAGCCTATCCATTCATGCAGATTGCTTTCCGGGTCGGTGAACAGCGCATTGGCCGCGAAGGCAATGACCAGCGACCAGTGAAACAGCCGCACAAGCGGATCCCAAACTTTGAAGATGCGGGAACTCATCGGCCCGTCCTTTCCGATTGGCAAGCGGCAGGGGCAGCCCCGTCGGCTGCCCCCTTTGGGGACGAGATCAATCGTCCTCTTCGACGCGCAGGATGGTCAGGCTCTCGTCCAGATAGACCTCGAACCGGGCGCCATCGCGCATGGCATAAGCCTCGTACTCGCCGTCTTCCATCTGGATCGAGCGGACCTCGTAGCCGTCGGCGGTCAGCAGCGCGGTGATCTGGTCCTGCACGTCCTGGGCAACGGGGCTGCCCGAGGCGAAAACCGCGGTGGCGGGCAGAAGCAGGGCGAGCGCAATAGCAGTGCGTTTCATGGGATGTATCCTTTCTTGAGGTTTGGTCTTGGGTCTTGGGTGACCCCGATTGGCGGGGCCGTGTTCAACCAGAAAGGGCAGGGGGCGGGGAATGCTATCATCCCGGGTTCATGCGGCCCGGATTGGACCAAAGGTTTAGGGTCATGAACCGGGGCTCATGAGGGTACTGCGCTGATACGAAACAAAAAACGCCCGCTGCGAAGGCGGGCGTTCCGGTTGGGTCTGGTGACGGCTGATCAGTTCAGCATGCGGCCCATATGGGCGGCAACATCGGCCATGCGTGCCGAGAAGCCCCATTCGTTGTCATACCAAGCCAGCACGCGGACCAGGCGCTTGCCCGAGACCTTGGTCTGGTCGGGCGCAAAGATCGAGGATTGCGTGGTGTGGTTGAAGTCGATGGAGACCTTGGGCTCGGGATCATAGCCCATGACCATGCCCATATAGCCATTGGCGGCCTCAGCAACGATTTCGTTCACGTCCGCCACGGTCACGTCCTTGCCCGCGACAAAGGTCAGGTCGACAGCCGAGACGTTCGGCGTGGGCACGCGCATCGCGGTGCCGTCCAGCTTGCCCGCCAGTTCCGGCAGCACCTCACCCAGTGCCTTGGCGGCCCCGGTCGAGGTCGGGATCATCGCCATGGCGGCGGCGCGGGCGCGATAAAGGTCGCTGTGGCGACGGTCCAGCGTCGGCTGGTCGCCGGTATAGCTGTGGATCGTGGTCATCAGCCCGCTTTCGATGCCGATCGCATCGTTCAGCACCTTGGCCAGCGGGGCGAGGCAGTTGGTGGTGCAGGAGCCGTTAGACACCATGGTTTCGCCATCGACCAGATCGCGGTGGTTCACGCCATAGACCACGGTGCGCTGAACGTTCTTGGCGGGGGCGGAGATCAGGACCGACTTGGCGCCCTGTTCCATATGGACATTGGCCTTGGTGCCGTCATTGAACTTACCGGTGCATTCCAGAACCACGTCGCAGCCGGACCAGTCCAGCTCGCGCGGGTCATAGGTCGAGAAAACCTTCATCGGGCCGCGGCCCAGATCCATCGTGTCGCCCTCGGTGGTGACGGTGCCGGCAAAGCGGCCATGGACGCTGTCATAGCGCAACAGGTGGGCCGAGGTCTCGATCGGGCCGGTGGCGTTGATCTTGACGACCTGAACGTCGTTGCGGGCGCTTTCGGCGATATGGGCCAGCGTGCAACGGCCGATGCGGCCAAATCCGTTGATGCCGATGGTGACAGTCATGGCGCGTGCTCCTTGGGTCTGCTTGCGCCGGTGTATAGGTGGTGGGGGCGGGTCTGAGAACCCGAAAAGCCCAAGATTTGCAGCCTGTTAGCGATAAAAGTCCCTGTTAGCGCATAACAATCGCGGCTTTGCAGCAGCGGGGGAGCAACAGTCCGTGGCGGGGTGGGGCCTCCCGCGCGATGAAGGGAAACAATGGCCCCGAATCCCTGAAGGGAGAGTGGAATGCTCTTCGACGCGCATTGATACGGCCCTTCGAAGGGCCGTCCCGGTCGACGCGGTGCAGCCTCGGCGAAAGCCCTGAAATGAAAACGCCGTCCCGATCAGGATCGGAACGGCGCCAGACGCAGAAACCCGGGGGCGTGCCCTCGGGGTCCCGATTCCTTAAAGCAGCGATTTGACCTTCGCGGCCACGGCTTCGGCGGTGATGCCGAAATGGGTATAGAGCTCGCCCGCCGGGGCAGAGGCCCCGAAGCTGTCCATGCCGACGAAGCCCGCCTTGGCCTCGCGGCCCCGCTCGCCAAGCAGCCACTGGTCCCAGCCCTGGCGCACGGCGGCCTCGACGGCCACGCGGACAGCACCGCCGGGCAGGACGCGCTTGCGATAGGCGTCGTCCTGGGCTGCGAAGAGTTCCATGCAGGGCATGGACACAACGCGTGCACCGATCCCCTCGGCTTGCAACAGATCGCGCGCTTCCATCGCGATGGACACTTCCGATCCAGTCGCCATGATGATCGCCTGCCGCTTGCCATCCGCATCGGCCAGAACATAGGCCCCACGCTCGACAAGGTTCGAATTCTTGTGCTCCGTGCGCACCGTCGGCAGGTTCTGGCGGCTCAGCGCTAGCGTGGAGGGCGTCGTCTTCTGGTTCAGGGCCACTTCCCAGGCCTCGGCGGTTTCCACCGCGTCGGCGGGGCGGAACACCAGCATGTTCGGCGTCGCGCGCAGCATCGCCAGATGTTCCACCGGCTGGTGGGTCGGGCCGTCTTCACCCACGCCGATCGAGTCGTGGGTCATCACGAACTGCACCGAGATCCCCATCAGCGCGGCCAGGCGCATCGAGGGGCGGGCATAGTCGGTGAAGGTGAAGAAGGTGCCGCCATAGGGGCGCACGCCGCCATGCAGCGCCATGCCGTTCATGGCCGCCGCCATGCCGTGTTCGCGGATGCCGTAATAGACATAGCGGCCCTTGCGGTTCTCCACGTCGAAGACGCCCAGGTCGCCAGTCTTGGTGTTGTTTGACCCGGTCAGGTCGGCCGAGCCGCCAATGGTTTCGCCGACGACGGGGTTGATCACCTCCAGCGCCATTTCGCTGGCCTTGCGGGTGGCAACCTTGGGCTGCGTCTCGGACACCTGCTTCTTCAGCGCCTTGATGGTGGCCGACAGCTTCTTGGGCATGTCACCGGCGAAGGAGCGGGCAAACTCTGCCTGTTTCTGGTTCGACAGCATCGCCAAGCGGGTTTCCCATTCCTCGCGCTCAGCGGCCCCGCGCGCGCCAATGGCTTCCCAGGCGGCTTTCAGATCGGCGGGGATCTCGAAGGGGCCGTATTCCCAGCCATAGGCCTCTTTCGCGGCCTGCAGCTGCGCCGGATCGGTCAGCGCACCATGGCCCTTGGAGGTGTCCTGCGCGGCATGGCCGATGGCGATATGGGTCTTGCAGGCGATCATGGCAGGGCGGGGCGATGCCTTGGCTGCGGTGATGGCCGCGTCGATGGCCGCCGGGTCGTGGCCGTCGCATTCGAACACGTCCCAGCCCGATGCGTTGAAGCGCGCCACCTGGTCGGTGCGGTCCGACAGGCTGACCTTACCGTCAATGGTGATGTCGTTGTTGTCCCACAGCACGATGAGGCGGCTCAGTTCGTGCCGGCCTGCCAGACCGATGGCCTCTTGGCTGATGCCTTCCATCAGGCAGCCGTCGCCCGCGATGCAATAGGTGTAGTGGTCCATCACCTTGGCACCCCACCGGGCGCGCAGGTTTTCTTCGGCCATGGCGAAACCCACGGCGTTGGAAATGCCCTGACCGAGCGGACCGGTGGTGGTTTCCACGCCGTCCACATGGCCGTATTCCGGGTGGCCCGCGGTGATGCTGCCCAACTGGCGGAAGTTCTTCACCTGCTCCAGCGTCATATCAGCATAACCGGTCAGATGCAGCAGCGAGTAGATCAGCATCGAGCCATGGCCCGCCGACAGGATGAACCGGTCGCGGTCAGGCCAGCGGGGGGCGCTTGCGTCAAACTTCAGGTGCTTTTCAAACAGCACGGTGGCGACATCGGCCATACCCATGGGCATGCCGGAATGGCCGGAATTGGCAGCGGCAACCGCATCGAGCGTCAGCGCGCGGATGCAGGCGGCTTTGCGCCAGTGATCGGGGTTCCGGGCGGCAAGAGCAGAAAGGTCCAAGGGGCGCGTCCTTCATATGTCATGTTAGCGGGCTCGCGCGCGGTCTTAACAGAGGGGGGGGCAAGTGCAAGCATGCGCAGAGGCGGAGGACCGCCAAAACCGCGTAAAATCGGCCCAACCCGTGGATTTCGGCCCGGAAATGGTTGCAAATCCGGCCCGGATGCGATTCGCTGTTCACAGGGGCAGGTGGGCAGACCGCGCCCCACTATGGCGCGTAAAAAAGAACAGCCCGGGATGCGCGCGCGGGCGGTAGAGTAGAAGAGGCGTGGCACAGGATGAACGAGACCACGGATCTGGAACAGATCACGGCGCTTGAACACCGCATTACAACGGCGCTGGACAGGATTGCCAAAGGGGTGGCCGCTCGGGCCGCGGCGCAGGCCCCGGCTTCCGCCGAGGATACCGGCGAACTGGAAGAGCGTCTGGCAGCCCTTTCGGCGGCGCTGGAGGAGACTCAGGCGGCGCTGCAATCGGAACAAAGCGCCAATGCGGATCTGAACGAACGTCTGCGCGCGGTGGAATCCGCGCGTCAGGCGGATGCGGATCAGGCAAATCGCGACATTGCCGAGTTGCAGGCACAGCTGAATGCGGCCCCCGAGCCAGCCGCGGAACCGGATGGTGCCGACCGGGAAGAGCTCGAAGCGGAACTTGCCCGGCAACGCGAGGTGGAAAGCGTGCTGCGCCGCCGTATTGCGCGGCTCCGTGAGGAACGCAAGACCGTCCGCGCCGAATATAACGAAGTGCGCGATCAGCTCGAAGAGGTCGAGGGCAAGCTCGACCAGCTTCAGGCCCTGACTGACGCCAGCGCGCCGTCCGCCTCGGGCGAATTGGCGCGTCTGCGCGACAGCAACCGCGCCCTGCGCGACACGATCGAAGAGCTGCGGGAAGCAATTGCCGCAGAGGGACCGCACGATGACGATCTGGTGACCAGTGCGCTTGCGGCGGAACTGGAAAGCCTGAAAGCCGACCGCGCCGCAGAGGCCGCCGAGGCCCGCGCGATCCTGTCCGAGATCCGCCCCGTCCTGCAGGGAGGTGCCGCAGATGCCTGAGATCGTGATCCAGATCGGAAGCCGGGATTTCACCGTGGCCTGTCAGGAAGGCGAAGAGCCGTTCCTGCGCGCCGCCGCCCAGATGCTCGACACCGAGGCAAGCGTGGTGCTTGGCCAGATTGGCCGGATGCCATCGGAACGAATGCTTTTGATGGCCGGGCTGATGCTGGCTGACAAGACCGCGGGGCTGGAGGAAGACCTGCAAAGGGCCGAGGACACCTTGCGCGCCCGCGACCGGGCCCTGGCCGATGCAGAGGAACGGCTGGCCGAACGCGCCCGCCGCATCGCCGCACTGGAAGCGGCCCCGCCGCCTGATCCCGAACAGGTCTCGGTGCCGGTGATCCCCGCCGACGTCTCCGACAGCCTCGCCGAGATTGCCGCCCGCGCCGAAGCGCTGGCGCTGGAGCTGGAAGAGGGCGAGGCAGCGCAGGACGACTGACCCGGACAGCCCGTATGAATTGCAGACGGTCCCCTATGCGGGGGCCGTTTTGCGATCTGGCACCCTATGTGGTCCCGATTAGGGGTGCATAATCGGTTATGGTATTGGTGGTTCCTTCAATCAAAAGGGGAATTCCATGGCGACGTTCATTCTGACAGGGCGCCTGACGCTCGACGCGGTCCGGGGGCTGATGTCCAAGCCGGAAGACCGAACCGCAGCCGTTGGCGCCATCGTTGATGCGGCCGGTGGCAAGCTGCTGCATTACTACATCACCACCGGTGACAGCGACTTCATGCTGGTGGCCGAGGCGGACGCAGCGGAGGATTTTCTTGCCGGGGTGATGGTTGCGGGGGCCTCTGGATCAGTATCGAATCTGAAAACCGTGCGGGCCTGGAGTTCTGGTGAGTTCGCGAAGGTCGCCGAGAAGGCGAGCGCCATTTCAGGCAGTTACCGTGTGCCCGGAAGCTGAAGACCCAAGAGTATGTCTCGTGTCAGGCGGCTCCCACCCGGGCCGCCTTTTTCTCTGCCTGCCCAAGCCAGCTTGCAGCGCCGAGCCCGATCAGACAGGCCGCCAGCAGGATCGCCAGCCAGATCTCGGTCGCATGGGCAGGGGTCATGAGAGCGCCCGAAAGCCAGCTCAACGCGCCGCCTGCGGCAACGGTCAGCGACCCGGTGATCCCGGCAATGCTGCCCGCCAGTTCCGGGGCCACGGACATCGCGCCCGCGTGACTGTTGGGCATGGTCACCCCGTTGCCGATGCCCACGAACAGCGTCGCCACGAAGACAACCGGCAGCGCGGGGCCGAGGGCGAGGGTCAGCACCAACCCCGCCGCGACCCCGATGGTCGCCACGATGCGGCCCGCCAGCATCATCCGCGTGACACCAGCCCGGACCGACAGGCGCGACGACAGGAAGCTGCCCATCAGAAACCCGAGCGTGATCGACCCCATGGCGATGCCCACCATGGCCGGGGTCAGGCCAAAGACCTGCCCGGCCACCAGCGGCGCCCCCGCGAGGAAGATGAAGAAGGTGCCGGTGGAAAACATCATCGTGATGGCATAGCCCCAGAACCGGGGCAGGCGGAGCAATCGGCGGAAGGCGTCGGCCATGGCGCGGAACCCGCCACCGTCGCGGGCGGCGGTTTCCCCCAGATCGTGCCAGCAGATCGCCAGCAGACCCGCCCCCGCCAGCCCGTATCCCAGAAAGATTGCCCGCCAGCCAAACGCCGCTTCGATCACCCCGCCCACCATCGGCCCCAGCATCGGCGCGATGGCCATCGACATCGACAGAAGCCCGATCCGCGCTGCAGCCTCCTCTCGGGCGTGGGTGTCGCGGGTGATGGCGAGCGTCATGGCAAAGCAGGAGATGATTGCGCCTTGCATCAGTCGCGCAGCAAGGAACAGCGGAAAGCTGGTCGCCAGGTAGCACAGGGCCGAGGCGAGCGTGAACACCGCCAGCGCCACCAGAACCACGGGGCGGCGGCCGAACCGGTCCGACAGGGGGCCTGCGATGATCTGGATGAGCGCGGTCAGCCCCAGATATCCCGCCAGCGCCAGGTTTGCGGTGGCATAGCTGACCCCGAGCTCGTCCGCGATGGCAGGCAGCGAGGGCAGGATCATGTTGAGCGTCAGCGGCGCCAGCGCCGTCAGGCCGACCAACGTCCAGAACCGCGGTGGCGTCAGGGCAGGGCGCAGAAGGCTCATGCGTGCGCCCGTTGGAAAAGGCGCGCGCGGGTCACATCAGGCCTCGAACAAAGGCGCGAGAAGGCGAGCGGCCTCGTCCCTGGGGTTTGCCAGAGCATCCCGATCCTCACCGGGATGGAAGCGGGCGCGCACGGCTGTTGGCATCGGATTGGGCTGCAACAGCGCAACGCGGGGGCCATGCTTGGCGCTTTCGGCCTGCCAGCGGGTGACAAGCGCCCGCTGCGCCGCCTTGGACATGGCATAGGCCCCGCCATACATGGCCTCACCGTCATCATCGAAGAACACCGCCGTGGCGATGTCGGAGGGTTCAATGAGCGGCTCCACCATCGCAATCAGCCGCGCGGTGGCGCGGATATTGGTGGCGATGTTGGCGTCGAGATCCTTTTCGCGGATCTGCGCGGCGGGGGTCAGCGCGGTGGCGTGAATCGCCGCATGCACCCAGATATCGGCCTTGCCCCACCGGTCATGGATCGAGCGGCAGAGATGAGCCATCGCAGCCTCGGTCGTGATATCCATGGGCGCGAGCGTGGTGCTGCCGCCCTTTGCCTGAATGCGGTCATCGAGCTCTTCCAGCCCGCCGGTGGTCCGCGCCACGGCCACCACATGGGCCCCGCGCGCGGCGAGCCATTCTGCACAGGCGGCGCCAAGGCCGCGCGAAGCGCCGGTGACAAGAGCGATCCGGCCGTCGAGAGGTTTGTGTTCCATGGCCCGCGTGATGGCGGGAAATCCAGGGCTTGGCAAGGGGGCGCGGCCCTTAGCTGCTTGACTTTGCATCGGGGGGCAGAGACAAACGGGCCAAAGGGGAACTTGCTTTCAAAAGGAGACGCGCATGAGCCGCGAAATGACCCTGAGCCAGGCCGTGATCGGCACTGGAAGCACCGCCCGCAAGGCGATGCTGGTACTGGCCGGATCGGCCTTCATTGCAGTTGCTGCCCAGATTTCCGTTCCGATGCTGCCGGTTCCGATGACCCTGCAGACACTCGCCATCCTGATAGTGGGCTTCGCCTATGGCGCGCGCCTTGGGGCGCTGACGCTGGTGGCTTACCTGACCGAAGGGGCCATGGGGCTACCGGTCTTTGCCAACGGCATGAACGGGCTGGCTTTCGCGGGTCCGACCGCAGGCTTCCTTCTGGGCTTCGTCGCCATGGCTTGGGCCGCAGGTTTTGCCGCCGAGCGTGGTCTGGCGCGCGGCGTGGTCGGAACCGCGCTGACGGCGCTGCTGATCTCTGCGGCGCTCTACATTCCCGGCCTTGCCTGGCCGGCGCTGGTTGCCGGTGGTTTCGGGTTCGAGGCCGGGTGGGTCGCACAGGACGCAGGCTTCTACTGGACCTGGTTCGTGGCGCCCTTCCTTCTGGGCGATGCCGTCAAGGCCGTGATCGCGGCCCTTCTGGTTGCCGGCGGCTGGAAGGCGCTGACGCGCTGAGGCTTATCCGGTTCATGAGATTGGAAGCGCCGCCCTTCGGGGCGGCGTTTTCGTTTCGCCGCCTGCGGCGTCGACCGGGGGAGCGGCCCTCCTCGGGCCCCTTCGGGGCCGTCGTCGGGCCGCGTTGCCACGGAATATTTGTGGGGTCTGTGGGAACGAACGGGTGGGGTAATGGTTGAAAGTTCGGGGCCTGTCTACTGAGAGGTCCTGTTGCCGGGAACTGTCCCGTCACAGGACCTGTTCGAGGCTTTGAGCGAGTCGCGCCCGCGTCAAGGGCAAGCGGCCTTCGGCCGTCGCTGGCGCGACCCTTGACCCGGCCCCGACTCGCGGGAGGGCGTCAGGCCTTGCCGTCGTGCAGATCCTGAAGGGCGGTTTCGCATAGACCAAGCTCCAGCCACTGACACCCCGCGCAAAGGGTCTTCAGGCTGCCCGGTGGAACATTGTCGAGGATACGTTGCTGCGCCTGCCCCCAGGTGAGCCTTTCGCGGGGTTTCAGTTTCAACGCGGCGGCATGGGCGCGGTCCAAAGTGGCAATCGCGGCTTGATTGGTGCAAAGCCGCCCGCGCCGCTTGGGGCAGGGGGTGCAGATATCGTCGGTCGCGCCGGTTGTTTCGATCAGCACCTCATCACCGCCGGGCGCGCGCAGGCGATCCACCACGATGGCGGTCATGTTTGCGGTGAACGCATCCGAATAGCCCTTGCCCTGGTAGCCGAGGGCGCAGAGAAAGTGATGCGGACGAAAGCGGAGCGGGTCAGGCATCTTCCTTAAGCGCAAGCTTGCCCGCATTCACCACATCCGTTGGCTTCACCGGGTAATCGCCAGAGAAACAGGCGTCGCAATATTGCGGGCAGGCGGGGTTGCGGCCTTCGGCCTCGCCAACCGCGCGATAGAGCCCGTCAAGCGAGATGAACTTGAGGCTGTCCACCTGCAGGTGCTGGCGCATTTCCTCTTCGCTCATGGTGGCGGCCAGAAGCTTTTCCCGTTGCGGGGTGTCGACGCCGTAGAAGCAGGGCCAGGCAGTCGGGGGCGAGGCGATGCGGAAATGCACCTCTGCCGCGCCGGCATCGAGGATCATTTCCTTGATCTTGCGGCTGGTGGTGCCACGCACGACGCTGTCATCGACAAGGATCACCCGTTTGCCCTGAATGAGCGCCCGGTTGACGTTCAGCTTCAGCCGCACGCCCATGTTGCGGATCTGCTCGGTTGGCTCGATGAAGGTCCGGCCCATATACTGGTTGCGGATGATCCCCATGGCGTAGGGAATGCCCGATTGCAGGGAAAAGCCGATGGCGGCTGGCGTGCCGCTGTCGGGCACCGGGCAGACCAGATCGGCCTCGACCGGGGCTTCCTTGGCCAGTTCGCGGCCGATGGCTTCGCGGGTCTCGTAAACGGAGCGCCCTCCCAGAATGCTGTCGGGGCGCGAGAAATAGACATGTTCGAAGATGCAGGGGCGTGAGGCGCGTTCTTCGAAGGGGTGGAAGCTTTCCAACCCCTTGTCGGTGATCACCACCATTTCGCCCGGCTCGATCTCTCGCACGAATTCCGCGCCGATGATGTCAAGCGCGCAGGTTTCCGAACTCAGCGCCCATCCGTCACCCACCTTGCCCAGAACCAGAGGGCGTACGCCAAGCGGATCGCGCACACCGATCAGCTTGGTGCGGGTCATGGCGACGACTGAAAACGCACCTTCAACGCGGCGCAGGGCGTCTTTCATCCGTTCGGGAATGGTTTTCTGATAGCTGCGCGCCATCAGGTGGATGATGCATTCGCTGTCAGAGGAGCTTTGGAAGATCGAGCCGCGGCCAATCAGTTCACGGCGCAGTTCCTCAGCATTCACGATATTGCCGTTATGGGCAATCGCCGCGCCGCCCATGGCGAACTCGCCAAAGAAGGGTTGCACGTCGCGGATGGCGGTGTTGCCCTTCGATCCGGCGGTGGAATAGCGCACATGGCCGATGGCCAGCGGGCCGGGCACGGTTTTCATTACATCTTCAGAGGTGAAATTGTCGCGCACATAGCCAAAGCGGCGGGCCGAGTTGAACCCTTGCTCGGGGTCGTGGGCGACGATGCCGCCTGCCTCTTGTCCCCGATGTTGCAGGGCATGCAGGCCAAGGGCCACGAAATTCGCCGCGTCGGCAACGCCGATGACGCCGAAGACACCGCACTCCTCCTTGAGCTTGTCGTCATCAAACGGGTGGCTCAGGAAGGGCTTGTCGAGGTCACGCATGGGGGGATGGCTCCGCGTCCGGTGATTCCGCGTCCGTATAGCCCCCCGGGCAGGTAAAGTCACCTGTGACAGATATGTGAATGCGCGATTTCCGATATGTGTTTCCTTCGACCGGCAGATCAAAGCAGGCCTGGCACGATCACCAGAACGGCGAGCCCGAAGATGGCCAGAACCGGCACAAGGGACAGGGTCTTGCGGCTGCCGGTGCGGGCCATGTCGGCGGCCTGCTGGCTGCGCATCTGGCGGCCACGGGCCATGTAAAAGCCGGTGTCGATGGAACCATCGGGGCGGGTTTTGATCGTGTCGGTCATGGCAGGTCTCCTTTGCATCTGATGGGAACCAGAGTGCCACTACTGCCGAAGCCACGCTTGAAGACGGTCTTTAGATCGCCTTGAGATTTGTCCGATTTGTCTTGTGACGCGGCTGTTTTCCTTGAGAAAGCTTCGCAACCTGCGCAATCATGGGCCATGATCTACCAGTTTGCGGATTGCCAGCTTGATGCCCGTGCCCACCTGCTCACGCGGAATGGGCAGGAGGTTCATATAGAACCACAGGTCTTTGACCTGCTGGTGCTGCTGGCGCGCATGGCCCCGGCGCTGGTCTCGCAGGACGACATGATCGCCGAGGTCTGGAAGGGACGCATTGTCTCGGATTCCACACTGGCCGCGCGGATCAATGCCGCGCGCAAGGCGGTTGGCGACAGCGGTGCGGCGCAAGAGGTGATCCGGACGATCCCGCGGCGCGGTGTTCAGATGGCGGTGCCTGTGGATGCGGTGGCCGATGCGCCGCACACCCCGCAACCCACCCGCAAGATCAATCAAGTGATCCGCTACACGACCAGCCGCGACGGTACCCGGCTGGCTTTCGCCCAATCCGGCGAAGGACCGCCGCTGATGCGGGGCAGCCATTGGCTGTCGCATCTGGAACATGACTGGAAAAGCCCGGTCTGGCGGCCTCTGCTGGATCAACTGAGCGCGCATCACCGGCTGGTGCGCTATGATCCACGGGGGACGGGGCTGACTGACCGGACCCTTCGCGGCGGGACGCTGGAAGATTTCGTCGCCGACCTGACGGCGGTCGCTGACGCGGCCAGTCTGGATCGGTTTGCCATTTTCGCAGCGTCGCAAAGCGCACCCGTTGCTCTTGCTTTCGCGGCAGCCCACCCTGATCGGGTCAGCCGTATGGTGCTAATCGGTGGCTTTAGTCGCGGGTCGCAACACCGCGCGGATGCGTCTGTCGGCAAGGCAATGACCGAGATGATCCGCAGCGGATGGGGCAAGGTCGGCAGCCCGCTGATGCAGGCCTTTTCCACCGTCTACATGCCCACGGCCACGCCCGAGGAGTTGGCGAGCTTTGTCGAGATGAAGCAAATCTCGGCCACACCGGACACAGCCGCACAATTGCGGTCCCTGATTGCAGAGTTCGATGTGTCCGATGTTCTGGACAAGGTCACCGCCCCCGTGCTGCTGCTTCATGCAGACCGGGATGCCGTGCATCCGGTAACCGAAAGCCAGGACCTGGCGGCGCAATTGCCGAATGCCGAATTTCACATGGTGGACAGCCCGAACCACGTCATGGTGCCGAGCGATCCGAACTGGCGCGAAGCCCTGCAGGCGGCGCAGGCGTTCCTGTCCGCCGCCGATTAGGGCTTAGTTCCCGTCCACCGGGCCGCAGCTATTCACCAGTTCCTCATAGCGGCTGACGATCCAGCCGGGCGCGTCCGAGGGGATCTGTTCCTCGACTCGGGTCTGCATCGACTGGAAGATTTCGGCCGACCGGCTGTCGGAAATCACCGCAATCGGCTCGTTCCCGACGATGCGGTCATAGGCGATGAGCGCCACAACAACCAGAAGCACCCCGCGCAGCACCCCGAAGAGGAAGCCAAGCCCCGCATCCAGCCCGCCGATGGCGGATCGTTGAACGGCGCTGGAGAAGAAAGGAGTGAAGAGAGAGATGACCACAAGCGCGATGGCGAAGACGGCGGCAAAAGCCGCGATGACCGCCAGTTCGCAGGAGCCGTTGAGGAAGTCTCCCAGATAAGGGATCTCGAACATCAGCTCCTTGGCGCGGGGGGCAAACATGAAGGCCACGATGGCCGCCACGATCCAGCCCGCGATGGACAGCGCCTCGCGCACGAAGCCACGGGAATAGGCGAGAATGGCGGAGATCACGATCACACCGGCCACGACCCCGTCAAAAATGGTAAAACCTTCCATTATCTCTCTCGTCTCCCTCGTGGCTCGGGCCTGTCAGCCTGCGCCGAAAATATCACCAGTGAACCGGGCCAGGTCCGGCATCAGTTTCAAATCCATATCAGCCCCGTCGGTGATTTTGCATCCCTCAGGTGCGATTGCGGAGGAAAAACCAAGTTTCCGCGCCTCTTTCAACCTGTTTTCCGCCTGAGAGACCGGGCGTAAGGCACCCGACAGGCTCAATTCGCCGAAAACGACGGTGGTGGCGGGCAGGGCTTCGTCCTCTCGCGCCGACAAAAGCGCGGCGGCCACGGCCAGATCGGCGGCGGGTTCCGAGATGCGCATGCCGCCCGCGATGTTGAGATAGACGTCGAGCCCCTGAAAGCTGATGCCCACCCGCGCCTCCAGCACAGCGAGGATCATGGACAGCCTTCCGCCATCCCAGCCCACAACCGCGCGGCGAGGCTGGCTGAGCGACGAGGGCGCGACAAGGGCCTGTACCTCGACCAGAACGGGCCGCGTCCCCTCGATGCCTGCAAACACCACCGATCCCGGCGCCCGCGCCTGCCGGTCGGACAGGAACAGGGCAGAGGGGTTGGGCACTTCGGCCAATCCGCCGCCGGTCATCTCGAACACGCCGATCTCATCCGCCGGGCCAAAGCGGTTCTTGACGCTGCGCAGGATGCGGAACTGGTGGCCGCGCTCACCTTCGAAATAGAGCACGGTGTCGACCATGTGTTCCACCACGCGGGGGCCAGCGATCTGGCCTTCCTTGGTGACATGGCCCACCAGCATGACACTGACGCCCTTGCGCTTTGCGAAGCTCACCAGTTCATGCGCGGCGGCGCGAACCTGGCTGACCGATCCCGGCGCTGAGTCGACCGTGTCGAGCCACATGGTCTGGATGGAATCGATCACCACCAGATCGGGCTTTTCTTCGTCCAGCGTGGTCAGGATATCGCGCAGGTTGGTTTCTGCTGCCAGCTTCACCGGGCTGTCCCCCAGTCCAAGCCGCTGCGCCCGCATGCGGACCTGCGCCGTGGCTTCCTCGCCCGAGACATAGATGACCTTGAGACCCGCCTGCGCAAAACTGGCCGCGGCCTGCAACAGAAGCGTCGATTTGCCGATGCCGGGGTCGCCGCCCACCAGCGTGGCGCTTGCCCCGACCAGCCCGCCACCGAGCACTCGGTCCAGTTCTGCGATGCCCGATCCGTCGCGTTCTGGCGGGCGTTCCTCGGTCGCGAGATCCGTCAGCGCCATGCCCTTGCCCTTCATGCCCCCAAGTGCCTTGGCACCGGGGCCCATGGACAGCGGCGTTTCCTCCTGAATGGAATTCCACTCGCCACAGGCATCGCAGCGCCCTGCCCATTTCTTGTGGGTGGCGCCGCAGGCGGAACAGACGAACTGGGTGACGGGTTTTGCCATTGGATTGGCTTAGCCCAAGGCCCCGCGCTTGGCCAGAGCCGAGGTGGCCAGGCTGATCCCGAAACTGGCCAGCACGCAGCCGGTGAAAAGCCACAGGCCCCAGGCGGTTTCCACCCGACCCACGCCGACGCCCCTGGCCAGTGTGATGTAGATGGCGATCAGGAACACATCCGCCATGGCGAGCTTGCCAAGCGCCGTCAGCGGCGTCAGCAAACGGCTGTCGGTCATCCGGAAATGGATCAGCGCCAGACCCGCCGTCTTCAGGATCGGCGCGACAATGGCAAAGAGCGCCACGGCGAGCGCCAGCAGAACGTCTTCCTCCCATAGCGCCACGACACCGGACAGGACCGATATCTCGCTTAACCCGAAGAGTGGCAACAGCCCCGCCCGCATCAGCGGCGCGACCCATGCCAGGGGGAAGAGAACCAGCAGAGACAGGTTCAACGCGGTCAGGATTATCCGTGTCATTACAGGCAGATGGGGCAGGGGACATAGCGACGCAAGGGCGGGATGCGAAAAGGCCGCCCCATGGGACGGCCTTTCGTAATCTTGCGAGGCACCGCTCAGCGGTTCTCGATATCCGTGTATTCGCGGTAGGTCGCGCCGGTGTAAAGCTGGCGCGGACGACCGATCTTGCCTTTCGGATCGGCGATCATCTCTTTCCACTGGGAAATCCAGCCAACGGTCCGCGACAGGGCGAAGATCGGCGTGAACATCGAGGTGGGGAAGCCCATGGCCTCCAGGATGATGCCGGAATAGAAATCCACGTTCGGGAAGAGCTTCTTCTCGGAGAAATACTCGTCCTCCAGCGCGATGCGTTCCAGCTCCTTGGCAACCTGCAACAGCGGGTTGTTTTCGACACCCAGAAGGTCCAGCACCTCGTCGGCCGATTTCTTCATCACCGTCGCGCGCGGGTCGAAATTCTTGTAGACCCGGTGGCCGAAGCCCATCAGGCGGAAGGGGTCGTTCTTGTCCTTGGCCCGCGCGATGTATTCGGGGATGCGGTCGACCGAGCCGATTTCCTTCAGCATCTCCAGACAGGCCTGGTTGGCGCCGCCATGGGCAGGCCCCCAAAGACAGGCGATACCGGCGGCGATGCAGGCAAACGGGTTCGCGCCCGAGGAACCCGCGAGACGCACCGTCGAGGTCGAGGCGTTCTGTTCATGGTCCGCGTGCAGGGTAAAGATCCGGTCCATCGCGCGGCTCAGGATCGGGTCGGGCTGGTATTCCTCTGCCGGGACCGCGAAACACATGCGCAGGAAGTTGGTCGCATAGTCACAATCGTTGCGCGGATAGACAAAGGGTTGACCGATCGAATATTTATACGCCATCGCGGCGATGGTCGGCAGCTTGGCGATCAGGCGGATCGAGGCGACCTCGCGCTGCCACGGGTCCGAAATGTCGGTGGAGTCGTGGTAGAAGGCCGACATCGCGCCGACAACGCCCACCATGGTGGCCATCGGATGCGCGTCGCGCCGGAACCCGCGGAAGAAGTTGTGCATCTGTTCATGCACCATCGTGTGACGGGTCACGCGATCTTCGAAATCTTCCAGCTGGGTCGCGGTCGGCAGCTCACCGTAGAGCAGCAGATAGCAGACTTCGAGATAATGCGATTTTTCCGCCAGCTGGTCGATCGGGTAGCCGCGATGCAGCAGGATGCCCGCGTCACCGTCGATATAGGTGATGGTGGATTCGCAGGCCGAGGTCGAGGTGAAGCCCGGATCGTGGGTAAAGACGCCTGCCTGACCGTAGAGCTTGCCGATGTCGATCACGTCGGGACCGACACTGGGCGAGTGCATTGGCAGCTCGAATGTCTTGTTGTCGAACGTGAGCGTCGCGGTTCTGTTGTCTGCCATCCTGAGTCCCTCTTCAAAAAGCCTGCCCGATGGGGTCATCAGGCGGTGTTCAGGGACCGGTTGCCCGGGCCCCTCTATTCGCAGGCAGCCACGACACACTCAGGTCATTCGGCTGCGGCCTCCGTCAGGCGGGCGATTGTCTCCTCCCGGCCGATGACGAGCATCATGTCGAAAACGCTCGGGCTGACGGGGCGGCCTGCCAACGCGGCCCTCAGGGCCGGTGCAAGCTTGCCCAGTTTCAGATCGTGGCGCTCTGCCACTTCGGAAACTGTCGCCTCCAGCGTGTCGCGTGTCCAGCTAGCATTTTGCAACTGCGGCGTCAATTCTGTCAGTATACCACGGGATACATCTGTCAACGCGGCCAGCGACTTCTCATCCCGATCCAGCGGGCGTTCGGTCAGAACAAAATGCGCCTTTTCAAGGATTTGGGGAAGTGACTTTGCCCGATCCTTGAGGCAATACATCGCAGCGGCCAGCCCATCTTTCTGCGCCTGCGAAAGCGCGGGTTGCTGCGTTGCCACCAAAAACCGCTCGATTTCAGACACCAAATCGTCATCGGCCATGGCCCCGATATGATGGCTGGCCACATGTTCGAGCTTCTTGAAATCAAGCCGCGCGGGCGATTTGCCGATTCCCGTCAGGTCGAACCACTCTTTCGCCTCAGCGTCGCTGAACAGCTCGTCATCCCCATGGCTCCAGCCAAGCCGCGCCAGATAGTTGCGCATCGCGGCGGGCGGGTAGCCCATGGCGGCGTATTCCTCGACCCCGAGCGCGCCGTGGCGTTTGGACAGTTTCTTGCCGTCGGGCCCGTGGATGAGCGGGATATGCGCCCAGACCGGTTCCGGCCAGCCCATGGCGTGATAGATCTGGATCTGCCGGGCGGCGTTGTTCAGGTGATCGTCGCCCCGGATCACATGGGTGACACCCATGTCATGATCATCCACCACAACCGCATGCATATAGGTAGGTGTGCCATCCGAGCGTAACAGGATCATGTCGTCGAGCTGATCGTTGCGGATCGTCACATCGCCCTGCACCTGATCGCGGATCACCGTCACGCCTTCACGCGGGGCTTTCAGCCGGATCACATAAGGAAGGTCCGGGTGGTCGGCCTCGGCTACATCGCGCCACGGGCTGAGGAACAGCGTCGAACGCCCTTCAGCTTTGGCGGCATCGCGGAAGGCCTGAATCTCCTCCTGCGTGGCGAAGCATTTATAGGCGTGACCTGCCGCCAGCATCTCTTGCGCCACCTCTGCATGGCGGTCGCAGCGGGCGAATTGGCTGATCGGCTCTCCGTCCCAGTCCAACCCCAGCCAGGTCAGCCCGTTCAGAATGGCCTGCGTTGCCTCGGGCGTGGACCGTTCGCGGTCCGTATCTTCGATGCGCAGCAGGAAGGTGCCGCCGCGCCCGCGCGCATAGAGCCAGTTGAACAGCGCCGTCCGCGCGCCGCCGATATGCAGAAAGCCCGTGGGCGAAGGGGCGAAGCGGGTCACGACATCAGAGGTCATCGAAGGTCCTTTCCGGGGCACGTGGGCCTTAGCGGGCGCCGCGCGTTAACAGTTTGGCAACCATGAGGCCGCACAGTCATCTGCGCGCAGGTTTAGGCAAGCCCGGAAGGGGTGGCAAGTGCGGCTGTGGCACTGGTTGAATGCGGTCCAGCAGGGCCAGCGGGGTTATCTGATGCCCTGGTCCCCGGTCTTTTTCGGGATCGGGGTGGCGCTCTATTTCGCTCTGCCAGTGGAACCGGGGCGTATGGCGTATGGCCTGGCCGGAGCGGCGGCCCTTCTGGCCGCGCTCATTGGCCGATGGCGACGCGAAACGCTTGGGCCCTTGGCGACGGCGGTGCTGCTTGTCGCGCTCGGGCTGTGCACGGCAGGCGTGCGGACGGCTCAGGTGGCGGGGCCGGTTCTGGGATTTCGTTACTATGGCCCCATCGAAGGGCGGATCGTGGTGGTGGACCGGTCCGCCTCGGACCGGTTGCGCCTGACGCTGGATCGGGTCGTGCTGGCCGACACCGACCCCGACCGCGTGCCCCGGCGGGTGCGCGTCTCGCTTCACGGCGACCAGCCGTTCCTGACGCCGGAACCCGGTGCGCGTGTTGCCCTGACCGGCCATCTGTCGCCCCCGGAAGGACCGGGAGAGCCCGGCGGCTTCGACTTCCAGCGACACGCCTGGTTCCTGTCCATCGGCGCGGTCGGATATACCCGCAATCCTGCGCTGCTGCTGGAGCCGCGCCCGGAGCGCGTCTTGCCGCTGTTGCATCTGCGCATGCGGCTTTCGCGCGCCATTCAGACCCGGATCGAGGGCGAACCCGGCGCCTTCGCTGCTGCTGTCATGACCGGGGACCGCTCCGGCATCTCGACCGAAACGCTGGAGACCCTTCGGCGCACCAATATCGCCCACCTTCTGGCCATTTCCGGCCTGCATATGGGATTGCTGACCGGCTTTGTCTTTTTAAGCCTGCGCTCCGGCCTGTCGCTGATCCCGCCCCTTGCCCTGCGTTTCCCCACCAAGAAGATCGCCGCAGTCGGGGCCTTGGCTGCCGGGGCCTTCTACCTGGCCGTGGCGGGCGGCAACGTCGCCACCGAACGCGCCTTCATCCAGGTGGCGGTGATGTTCACGGCGGTTTTGCTGGACCGGCGCGCTGTCACCTTGCGCTCGGTCGCCATAGCGGCGCTGATCGTTCTGGCACACCGCCCCGACTCCCTGCTTGGCCCCGGATTCCAGATGAGTTTTGCCGCCACGACCGCGCTGGTGGCGGTCTTCACCGGCATGTCCCGGATCGAGCGGCTGCGCACCTGGCCCGCATGGGCGCGCTGGCTGCTTGGGCTGGTCCTGTCCTCTGGCGTTGCGGGGCTGGCGACGGCCCCCTTCGCGGCGGCGCATTTCAACATGCTGGCGTCTTACGGGCTGGCCGCAAACCTGCTGACGGTGCCTGTCATGGGCAGCCTAGTGGTTCCCGCGGCGGTGGTGGCCATGTTGCTCTGGCCTCTCGGGTTGGAGGTCCTGGCCTTCCGGGTGATGGAGGCGGGGCTGGTCTGGATCCTTGCCGTGGCCGAGCGCATCTCGGGAATGGATGGCGCGGTTAGGCCCATCGAAATGCCCCCGGCGGAGGTGTTGCCGCTGTTGACCCTCGGGGCGCTGTTCGTGATCCTGTGGCGGGGGCGCGGGCGCTGGACGGGACTTGCCCCGGCAGCGCTGGCGCTTCTGCTCTGGTCGAGCGGAGAGCGCCCGTCGCTGCTGATCTCGCCCTCAGGGCGGCTGGTCGGGGTGATGACGGAGGAGGGGCGAGCGCTCAGCCGTGCGCGGGGTGACGGTTTCGTCGCGGGGCTGTGGCTGGAAAATGACGGGGATGACGCGGATCAGGCCAGGGGTTTTGCGCGTCCGGCATGGGGTGAGGACGGGGCCGGGCAGGCGGTGGCGATCGGCGGGATGTCCCTGTGGCACGGGGTCGGTCGCCGGGCCGCGCAGGATCTTGCCCGAGCCTGCGCCGCGCATGACTGGGTGATCACCTCCGAGCGGTCGGAAAGCGGGCTTGGGGGTGTCCCGGAGTTTGGACCCGGCGTGGGGTCAGGGGCGGCCATGGCCGACAGCAGCAGGGAGGGCGCGGCCTGTGTCATGATCGGCCCGGACATCCTGTCGCAAACTGGCGCCATCGCGCTTGCGGCGGGGGAAAACGGGCTGCGGGTCGTCACGGCCCGCGCATTGCAGGGGCGGCGTCCCTGGGTGCCGACATCCCGCTGACCAACGGGGCGCCCGCGCGGATTTCCGTGATGGGTCATTGGCCACCAGGCCCATGGTCTCCGGTTCAGCCCCGATCCTTGCCATTTGTCCGTGGCAACGCGGCCAGACGAGGCCTCCGGCGTCAGCCGGGGGTTGAGGAGGGCCGCTCCCGGGTCGACGACGAAGTCGGCGAAACCCCGTAGACGGCAGGGCGCAGGCTTGAAGACAACAGCGCCGGTCAGACCGGCCTGAGAGACGGATCAATAGGTGCGGATCAGCCCGACAAGCTTGCCCTGCACCTTGACCTGATCGTCGCGCAGCATCCGGGTTTGATAGGCGGGGTTGGCCGCTTCCAGCGCGATCATGTTGCCTTTCTTGCGGAACCGTTTCAGCGTCGCCTCATAACCTTCCACAAGCGCCACGACGATATCGCCATTATCAGCGGTCGAGCCTTCCTCGATCACCACGATGTCGCCTTCGTTGATCCCGGCCTCGATCATCGAGTCGCCCTTCACCTCCAGCGCGTAATGCGATTTGCCCGATCCCAGCATCTGCTGAGGCACGGCCACATGCGTGGACACCTCGCTGATCGCCTCAATCGGCGTCCCGGCGGCGATGCGTCCCATGACGGGCAGGTCGATGGCAGAGGCGGCGGCCACGGGGCGCGCGTCGCGGGGCGGGTCGGCCCTGCTTCCCTCGATCACACGGGGGGTGAAGCCGCCCAGTTTGGTTTCCAGGCTTTCAGGCAGTTTCACGATCTCGATCGCACGCGCCCTGTGCGCCAGCCGCCGGATGAAACCCCGCTCCTCCAGCGCCGTGATCAGCCGGTGAATGCCCGACTTCGAGCGCAGGTCCAGCGCATCCTTCATTTCGTCGAACGAGGGCGGCACCCCGTCGCGCTGCATACGGCGGTGAATAAGCTCCAGCAGGTCCAGCTGCTTCTTGGTCAGCATCTCGGGGCCTCCCCTAACGGAAATCACGTCTGTTCGGGGAATGTTCTACCGCTGTTCCCGCTTCGTGTCAACGCATGGGGGTCAGAGCCGCAAGATATCCACAAGCGCACCGGCCTTCAGTGGCCCGGTCCCGGCGGGGTAGATCATCAGCGCATCGGCGCGGGACAGGACGCTGAGCAGCGAGGAATCCTGACGCGGATCGGGGGTCACGCGAGGATACCGACTGCCCGGCGCCAGCACCGCGCGCATGTAGTGTTCACGCGGGCCGTTCTGGGGCAGATCCACCGCCAGTTCGGCGGTTTCACGCGGGGCAGGGGCCTTGCCCAGACCCAACATCGCCCGGATCATCGGCACAAGGAAAATCTGCCCGCAGACCATGGCCGAGACCGGGTTGCCGGGCAGGCCGAGCAGCGCCGCCTTACCCATCCGTCCCGCCATAAGCGGCTTGCCGGGTCTGAGCGCCACCTTGTAGAAACTCCGCTCCAGCCCTTCGGATGCGGCGACTTTTGCCACAAGGTCATGATCCCCCACGGACGCCCCGCCAATGGTCACGATGATATCCGCATCCGCCGCCAGTTTCAGCGTACTGGCGAGGCTCTCCACCGTGTCGCGCGCAATCGGCAACAGGCGGGCATGGGCGCCAGCAGCCTCGGCCAGCGCCTTCAACCCATAGGAATTGGAGGCCACGATCTGGTCTGGCCGCGGGGTATCGCCCGGCTGCACCAGCTCATCCCCGGTGGCAATCAGCGCCACGACGGGTTTGCGGGTGACGGGCAGGGTGGGCAGGTTCATGGCGGCGGCCAGCGCCAGATCGGCAGGGCGCAAGATGCGTGGGGCGTCCAGTTCGTCGCCGGTCAGGAAATCGCCACCTGCCGGGCGGATATTGGTCTGGTGATCCAGCCGGTCTCCCAGGGTGATCACATCGCCCTCGCGCGTCACATCCTCCTGGATGATCACCCGCGCAGCGCTGTCAGGAACCGGCGCCCCGGTAAAGATGCGCACCGCCTGTCCGTCGCCAAGCTGGCCCTGCCAGACATGCCCCGCTGCGGCCTCCCCGATCACGGTGAACCTGTCACCGGGCTGTGGAGCCTCCGCCGTCACCGCGTAGCCGTCCATGGCCGAGGCCGCAAAGGGAGGTTGATCTCGTCGGGCCCGCACCGGTCTCGCCAGCACCCGGCCATTGGCGTCTGCCAGCGGAACCTCTTCTGCGGGCGACGGATCGGCAAGCGCCAGACAGGCGGCGAGGGCCTCGTCAACGGTGATCATGCCTGTGCCTCGTATCTCCCGGATTTTCCGCCCTCTTTCAGCAGCAACCGGATGCCGGTGATTTCCATTGATTTATCAACGGCTTTCACCATGTCGTAGACGGTCAGCGCGGCGGTGGAGACGGCGGTCAGGGCCTCCATCTCGACCCCGGTCTGCCCGCCGGTCTTGACGGTGGCCACGATGCGGATGCCGGGAAGGGCCGTAACCGGCTCCAGTTCCAGCGCGACTTTGGTGATCGGCAGCGGGTGGCAGAGCGGGATAAGTTCCGATGTCTTCTTGGCCCCCATGATCCCCGCCAGCCGTGCGACCCCCAGAACATCGCCCTTCTTCGCCTCACCACCGGTGATGGCCGCAAGTGTCTCGGGCGTCATCCGCACGAAACCTTCGGCCACCGCCACGCGCGCCGTCACCGGCTTGTCCGAGACATCAACCATATGGGCCTGGCCCTCGGCGTCGAAATGCGTGAGACCCGCCATCACTGCGCGGCCCGCAAAGGGTTGGCCAGAAGCGTCCGCGTGGCGGTTTCCACATCCTCCTGCCGCATCAGGCTTTCGCCGATCAGGAAACAACGGCTGCCATACATGGCGATATCGGAGAGATCCTTGGGCGTGTTCAGCCCGGATTCAGAGACCACCATCCGGTCGCCGGGGATGCGGCGCACCAGCGTCCTGGTCACGTCGAGCGAGGTGACGAATGTATTGAGGTCGCGGTTGTTGATGCCGATCATCCGCGATTTCAGATGAAGGGCGCGGTCCAGTTCCTCTGCATCATGCACTTCAATCAGCGCATCCATGCCCCACCGGGTTGCGGCGTCTTCCAACTCTTCTGCCTGAGCGTCGGATACGCTGGCCATAATGATCAGGATGCAATCGGCCCCAAGCGCGCGGGCCTCGGCCACCTGGTAGGGATCGTAGAGGAAGTCCTTGCGCAGAACCGGTAGCGAGACAGCGGCGCGGGCGGCGATGAGGTATTCGTCAGCGCCCTGAAAGGAGGGCGTGTCGGTCAGGACAGACAGGCAGGTCGCGCCCCCGGCCTCATAGGCACGGGCCAAAGCGGGCGGGTCGAAATCGGCGCGGATGAGCCCCTTGGAGGGGCTGGCTTTCTTGATCTCGGCAATCAGCCCGTAGCCCTCGCGCGAGGCAATGCTGAGAGCCTCTGCGAAGGGGCGAACCGGCGGGGCGGCCTCTGCATCGGCTTCCACGGCGGCCATGGGCCGGGCGGCTTTGCGGGCGGCCACGTCTTCCAGCTTGTAGGCCTTGATCTTATCGAGAATGCTTGTGGTCATATCTGTCCCGGGTCCGTCCAGTTGATGGGCGTCATGCCCTGTTCTTGTAACCAGTTATTCGCGCGAGAGAAGGGGCGTGCGCCAAAAAAGCCCCGATGCGCGGAAAGGGGCGAAGGGTGGGGGGCTTCGAGCTTGAGATTACGCTCTGCGGGGATGTCTTTGGCAGCTTTCTGCGCGGGCTTGCCCCAAAGCATGTAGACTCGGGGCGCGCGGTCGGAGGCAAGGCGGTCAAGCACCTGTCCTGTCAGCCGCTGCCAGCCCAGTTTCGCGTGGCCATTGGCCTCGCCCGCAGGCACCGTCAGAACGGTGTTGAGCAGGAGGACGCCCTGCGTGGCCCAGAACCGCAGGTCGGCATTGGGCGGGCAGGTGCCCAGATCGGCCTGCATCTCCTTGTAGATATTGGAGAGAGATCGGGGCAGCGGGCGCACATGCGGTTCCGCCGAGAAAGCGAGACCATGGGCATGACCCGGCGTCGGGTAGGGGTCTTGGCCGAGGATAACGACCTTTGTTCGGTCCGGCGGGCAGGCTTCCAGTGCGGCAAAGACCTGCGCCGGGGCGGGGAGCCAGGGCCGGGGTTCAGCGGTCAAAGCGGCTTCGAAGCCGCTTATGTCGCGCGCGAAGAATGGCAGGTTGGCCCAAGACCCCAGATGAGACAGATCGAAACGCATGGGTCAGGGGGTAACGCGTGCGGCCGGGCGGGGACAAGGCTTTTCGAAAAGCCTTCTGACGCGGTTTCGAAACCGCGTCCCGTGCACCTGAACGCTCCCGCGAATCTCAGGCGGCGGAAGTGACCCGAGCCAGCGTTTCCACCGCGTTCAGCGCTGCGCCGGAATCGATGCTTTGTGCCGCGCGTTCCGCCCCTTCCGGCAACGTCCCGACCACGCCTGCCACCAGCAGCGCCGCCGCCGCGTTCAGCAGGACTGCATCGCGATAGGCCCCGCCTTCACCGGACAGAAGTGCCCGGAACGCCACGCCGTTCTCCTCCGGCGTGCCGCCGAGAATGGCTTCGAACGGGTGCACGAGCAGGCCCGCATCGGCGGGGGTGATCTCGAACTCCTCGATCTCGCCATCCTTCAGCGCCGCCACGGCGGACGGACCCGCAATCGACAGCTCATCCGTGCCATCCGATCCATGCACCAGCCACGCGGCCTTGGACCCCAAAGCGCCCAGAACCTCGGCCATGGGGCGGATGAGCCAGGGGGCAAAAGCGCCGGTCAGCTGGCGCTTGACGCCTGCGGGATTGGTCAATGGCCCCAGCACGTTGAACAGCGTCCGCGTGCCAAGCTGTTGCCGGGTCGGCATCACATGGGCAATCGCGGGGTGATGCATCGGCGCCATCATGAAACCGATTCCTGCTTCTTTCAGTGCTTTCTCCACCACCGGCGCACCGACCATCACATTGACGCCCATCTGGCCAAGCGCATCCGCCGCCCCGGACTTGGAACTGAGGTTGCGGTTGCCATGCTTGGCCACGGGCACCCCCGCGCCTGCCACCACGAAGGCCGTCGCGGTGGAGATGTTCAGTGTGCCCTTGCCGTCACCGCCGGTTCCGACGATATCCATAGCGCCCTCGGGCGCGTGCACGGCTACGCATTTGCCGCGCATCACCTTGGCGGCGGCGGCGATCTCCTCGACCGTTTCTCCGCGCACGCGCATGGCCATCAGCATGCCGCCGATCTGGGCGTCGGTCGCCTCACCGTCGAAAAGAAGACCGAAGGCGCGTTCCGCCTCTTCCGCGGTCAGGCTGCGCTCGGCCACGGCAGCGATGAGGGGTTTCATCTGGTCGCTCATGCCGGTTCCTCCTGCAACGCGCCGGGCACGGTTTGCAGGAAGCTTTTCAGCATGGCATGCCCATGTTCGGAGCGGATGCTTTCGGGATGGAACTGCACGCCTTCAATCGGCAATTCCTTGTGGCGCAGGCCCATGATCGTTCCATCCTCAAGCCAGGCGGTCACCTCCAGGCAGTCGGGCAGGCTCTCACGCTCCACGACCAGCGAATGATAGCGCGTGCCTTGCAGGGGCGAGGGCAGGCCTTCGAACACGCCTTTGCCCGCGTGATGGATTTCCCCCATCTTGCCATGCACGATCTCGTGGCAACGCACCACCTTGCCGCCGAAGGCCTCGCCGATGGTCTGATGCCCCAGGCACACGCCAAGCAGCGGCGTTCCGGTTTCGGCAGCGGCGGCGGTCAGCGACAGGCAGATCCCCGCCTGCGCCGGGTCGCAGGGGCCGGGGCTGAGCACGATTCCGGCGGGGTTGAGCGCCATCGCCTGCTGCACATCCAGCGCGTCGTTGCGCACCACATGCGGCACGCATCCCAGTTCGCCCAGGTAATGCACCAGATTATAGGTGAAACTGTCGTAATTATCGATGAGCAGAAGCATGCCCGTGGGTCCTCGTCGCAAAAAGGGGTGCGCCTTACCCGCGCGCCGGGTTATACATGCGCAGGGCCGCAGGGCATGGTCAACCCATGCACCCACAGAACGGCCACTGGCTGGGGCTATTTGGATGTGAAGCGTTCCTTTCGGGGCGCAGGACACGTATCGAGAGGGTGAAAGACATGGGCAGAGGTCTGATTTCAGGTCTGATCTGGGGTGCGTTCGTCGCCATCATCGGGGCGGCGCTGTTGTCGCTCGGTATGCCATTGCCCGATCGTCCGCAGCAGGGCCAAGCCACGCCGCAGCAGGCGTCGGAACAGCCGGCAGTCTCGGTAGAACCGGCCGAAACCACTGATGCCATGCCAGAGGCCGCGTCTGTGGAGGCGGACGCACCCGAGGCTGCCCCGGCGACCGGGCAGGGCACCGCATCGCAACCAGCCTCGGAAATTCCGCTGCCCGCAGGGTCCGAGTTCAACCGCCCGCCCGAGGAAACCGCTGCCGCCCTGCCGGGGATCGACACCGCCCCGGCCGGTGCGCCGCAGGCCATCACCGCCCTGCCCACGCCGACCGGGCCAAGCCTGCCCGACACCGCCCCCGCCCCGCAGCCCGAGGCCATGGACAGCCTTCAGGCCCCCTCTGCCGCGCCGACGCTCGGCACCCCGGTGGCGTCGCCCTCGGCCACGCTCGACCCCTCGCCGCCGGTGGCAGAGGAGCAGCCCGCGCCGCTTGGCCTGCCGCAGATCGAGACCGGCCCCGAGGCACAGACAGAGACAGCCCCGCTTGGCCGCCCTCTCCAGCCCGTCGAAACGGGTGACGCGGCCGAGCCCGATGCGCCCCGCAGGGCCATCGACGCCTTCGCCACCCCCTTCGACGCCGAGGAATCCCGCCCCTTGATGGCGGTGATCCTGATCGACGACCCCTCGTTTCCGCTTGGCCGCGACGCGCTGACCCGATTTGATTTCCCCGTCGCCTTCGCCATCGACCCGCGCCGCCCCGATGCCGCCGAGGCCGCCACCACCTACCGCGCCGCCGGGTTCGAAGTGCTGCTTCTGGCCGAGATCTTTACCGAGGATACCGAACCTGCGCAGGCGGAAGAGGTGCTGACGCGCGGGTTTGACAGGCTGCCGGAAGCGGTGGCCGTGCTCGATACCTCAGAGGGGGCGATCCAGGGGCGGCGCGAAGTGCTCGATGGGGTTGTCGAGGTGTTGGCAGAGACTGGCCACGGGTTGGTGGCCTATCCGCGCGGGCTGAACGCGGCCGAACAGACGGCCACCCGCGCGGCGGTTCCGGCAGCCACGCTGTTCCGCGAGATCGACAGCGAACGCGAACGCGCCACGGTCATCACCCGCTATCTCGACCGCGCCGCTTTTGCCGCCGGGCAGGAAGGGGGCGTGATCGTCGTGGGGCATACCTATTCCGATACGGTGACGGCGCTGTTTTCCTGGGCACTTGGCAGTCGGTCCGAGGCGGTGGCGCTGGCCCCGGTCTCGGCGGTGCTGACGCGCTGACAGGGCAGGTTCTGGAAAGCCGATGCGCACGAAAAAAGGGCTGCAAAACATGCAGCCCTTTCGAATGGTCGCGATAGTCTTCCGCGCAATCAGCGCTTGGAGAACTGGAAGCTCCGGCGGGCCTTGCGGCGGCCGAACTTCTTGCGTTCCACCACGCGGCTGTCACGGGTCAGGAAGCCAGCCGCTTTCAGCGCGCCGCGCAGGGACGGCTCGTAGCGCTGCAGCGCCACCGAGATGCCGTGCTTGACTGCACCGGCCTGACCGGAAAGGCCGCCGCCCTTGACGGTGGCCATCACGTCGAACTGGTCTTCGCGACCGGCGACGGTGAAGGGCTGGCGCAGGATCATCTGCAGCACCGGACGGGCGAAATAGGCGCTCATTTCCTTGCCGTTCACGGTGACCTTGCCGGACCCCGGCTTGATCCACACGCGGGCGACAGCGTCTTTCCGCTTGCCGGTGGCATAGGAACGGCCAAGCGCGTCGCGCTGCGGTTCACGAGGGGTTTCGAGGTCGATCGCGGGGGTGGCAGCGTCGCCACCGGCCACGGCCTGCAGCTCTTCGAGCGAGGTAATGGTTTCAGCCATGGTATCAGCTCCGCGTGTTCTTGGAGTTCATGGATTTCACATCCAGCACGGTGGGCTCTTGGGCCTCATGCGGATGTTCGGCACCGGCATAGACGCGCAGGTTGGTCATCTGCTTGCGGCTCAGCGGGCCGCCGGGCAGCATGCGCTTGACAGCCTGCATGACCACGCGTTCGGGGTACTTGCCTTCCAGGATCTGGCCGGTGGTGCGGGACTTGATGCCGCCCGGGTGCCCGGTGTGCCAGTAGTTGGGCTTGTTGCGCTTGTTGCCCGTCAGCTGGATCTTGTCAGCATTGATGACGATCACGTTGTCACCCATGTCCATGTGGGGGGTGAAGGACGCCTTGTGCTTGCCGCGCAGGCGCATGGCGATGATCGAGGCGAGACGGCCCAGAACAACGCCCTCGGCGTCGATCAGGATCCATTTCTTGTCGATATCCGCCGGGGTAGCGGTGAAGGTTTTCATCTGTCTTTTCCTTGCGGGGCCGGGGCCGATGCGACCCTCGGATCATCTCAAGAACGAACGAGGGGCGATGGCCCCCCGTCGGATGGGCGTGTTCTAACGATTTCCGGGGGCGGGTCAACAGCTATTTTCAATTCAGGATTTTGTTTTATGCTTTAAAATCAAACTCTTAATAATGTGGTATTATTTTACCTCATATAGGTGCCGGTCATTTTAGCTGATGTTGCCTGCGGATATCCAAAGTCGTGCATTTCAGCTTGGCGGGAAGCTGCCTGAGCCTGGGGGCGCAAGCGAGGGCCACCGAGCAGTTCGACGGCTCCGCGCCCGGCGCTCTCGCCCAAACCGAAACCCATGATGATCAGAATCCGACCCGTAGACTCTCGTCACGCACGAGGGACCAACGGGGGGCAGATCAACTGGAAATTCGTTACAATGCGCTGACAAGCGCCAAACACCCAATGATCCACCTCGCTGAGGTGTCTCGTAAATCTCTTATCTACCTGGGGATTTTGGCTCCGGCGGTAGGGATCGAACCTACGACCAATTGATTAACAGTCAACTGCTCTACCGCTGAGCTACGCCGGAACTGAGGGGGATATAGCAACCTCGTTTTCGGGCGTCCAGAGGGTTTGCGGGAAAAAATGGAAGAAATCCTCATGCGGTGTGAAAGTGGGCGGATATGGCGAGTTTCGGATGTGCGGTGGCCAGATTTCTTTCAACTAGATCAATGAGATGTGCCAGAACGTTGCGTTCGGCGACCGGTGCGAGGCGTGGGTCGAGATCCGTGTAGATGCGGGCGGTCAGTTCGGCAGGGGTGGCCGGGCCCGATTGCAGCGCCGCCAGAATCTGCGCCTCGCGCCCGGTCCGGTGATCCAGCAGCTCCCGGCAGCGCAGGGCCGGATCCCGGACGGCCTCGCCATGGGCAGGGTAGTAGAGCCGGTCACCGCGCGCGGCCAGCCTGGTCAGCGAGCTTCGGAAGGCGGTGAGGTCGCCATCGGGGGGGGAGATCAGCGAGGTGGACCATCCCATGACCAGATCGCCGGAGAAGAGCGCACCGTTCCAGGCGAATGACAGGTGATTGGCCATGTGGCCCGGCGTGGACACAACCTCGATCTGCCAGCCGTCGCCGGCAATCACCTCGCCATCCGTGATCATCCGGTCGGGGGTGAACTCCCGGTCGACCCCCTCACCACCACCGATCCCGCCCGCATCGGCCAGGTTCTGCATGGTGGACGAGCGGCCCCAGTCACTGGGCCCGGCGGCCAGAACCGGTGCCCCCGTGACCTCGGACAGGGGGCGGGCGAGGGGGGAATGATCGAGATGCGAATGGGTGACGAGGATGTGGCTGATCCGTTGCTCCGGCTCCAGGGCATCCAGGATCCTGTGCAAGTGGCTCTCGATCGCGGGGCCCGGGTCGATCACCGCGATGTCCCGTTCCCCAACCAGAAAGGTGTTGGTGCCGTGCAGGGTCATGGGCGAGGGGTTCGGGGCGGTGATCCGGCGCAGGCCGGGTTCCAACAGGGTTGCGGTCATATCTCTTTCCTCTGCCCCGGTCGCGGGGTTAGATGGGTCCATGCAATGGGACTGGCTCAAACAATTCTTGCCACGGGGGCTCTATGGCCGGGCCGCGCTGATCCTTGTGGTGCCCATCGTGTCATTGCAGCTTGTCGTGTCGGTGGCCTTCCTGCAACGCCATTTCGAGGATGTCACCTGGCAACTGACCTCGGCGCTTGGGCACGACCTGCGGCTGGTGTCGGACCATTTGCAGGCGGACGGGGCCGAGGCCGCCATGGCAGTGGCTGCGCGGCTCGATCTTGCGCGAAGCGAGGGGGCCGTACCGGACTGGGTTTCCGAAACCAATGTATCGCGCCGTTGGTATGACTTGTCGGGGCGCGTCGTGATTTCGACCTTGCAGGGGATGGTGCCGGAGATCGTCTGGATCGACCTTGCGCGCAACGACCGTCGGGTTTTTCTGGCATTGGGGCGCGGGCAGGAAACCCTGACGCTGGAGATCGACCGGCGGCGCGTGTCGGCCTCCAACCCGCATCAGCTGTTCGTCATCATGATCCTGACAGGGATTCTGATGACCGCCGTGGCCTTCGTCTTTCTGCGCAATCAGGTGCGGCCGATCCGGCGGCTGGCGCGGGTGGCAGAGGCCTTCGGCAAGGGCAGAGTCGCGCCTTACAAGCCCTCGGGCGCGCTGGAAGTACGGGCCGCTGGCCGCGCCTTTCTGGACATGCGGGCGCGGATCGAGCGGCAGATCGAGCAGCGGACCATGATGCTGTCGGGGGTCAGCCACGACCTGCGCACGCCGCTGACCCGGCTGAAACTGGGTCTGTCCATGCTGGATTCGGGGCCGGAGACCGACGACCTGCTGCGCGATGTCGAAGAGATGGAGTCCCTGCTGACCGCGTTTCTGGATTTCGCCCGGGCCGATGCGCTGGATGATCCGGAAAGCGTCGACGTCCTGGCCCTTGCGCGCACAGTCGTCGATGATGCGATCCGCATGGGCGGGCAGGTAGAGCTCGTGCTGCCTGAATCGGCCCCGGAGGTCGCCCTGCGCCCCGGCGCGGTCAAGCGTGCCCTGTCGAATCTTCTGGTCAACGCGCTGCGCTATGGCAGCAGCGCAAGGCTGACGCTGACGGTTCTGGATCGGGCGGTGCGCTTTAGCGTGGAGGATGACGGGCCAGGCATTGCCCCCGAGGATCGGGACCGGGCCATTCGTCCCTTTGCCCGGCTGGACGAGGCGCGCAACCAGAACCGTGGGGGGGGCGTCGGGCTGGGTCTGGCCATCGCCAATGACATCGCCCGCAGTCATGGCGGCACCATGCGCCTGTCGCGTTCCGATGAGATGGGCGGGCTGCGTGTCGATCTTGTGCTGGCGCGGTGAAGGCGGTGTTTTGGTAGGCCCGGCAGGACTTGAACCCGCAACCAAAGCGTTATGAGCGCTCTGCTCTAACCAATTGAGCTACAGGCCCGCCGAAGCGAGGAAATATCAGGATGGAGGGCGGGGTCAAGCCCGTCGCGAGGGCCGATCAGGCCCCCGCATCCGATCTTGGGGTTGGGTCAGGCGACTTTCGACACGCCGAGCAAACGCGCGATATGCGCCGGCACCTGCCGGGCGCTCATGGCACGGGGATAGGGCAGTTCTTCCATTTCCGGCACATCGCCATAAAGCGCCTCGAACTCGGCGTAATTGTCGAACACCCGGCGGCTCACATTGTCGATGAAGGTCTCGGCCGGGGCGCCGTTTGCTAGGATGATCTCATGCGCCTCGGTCTCAATGTGGTAGACGGTGTAGCTTTCGCCCATCTCCTCCATCGGAACACGGGTGATGGTGGTGCCATTCACAAGCGCCCCTGCGTGGCAGATGACGCCATCGACCAGCATGCCGTGATCGGCGGTGACCGTCAGATCGGACACGGGCAATCCCTCGCCAAGCGACCCGGCGGCAAAGCGCACGGGCGCCACACGTTCAGCGGGTTTGAACATGGTCTTGACCGTCTGCCGCCCGATCCATTTCACGGCGACCTCTGCGCCATCAGCGTTCAGCACCGTGTCACCGATCGCCAGGGTTTCTACTGCTACCTCGCCTTCAACGGTTGCAATGCTGGTGCCAGCCAGGAAGCAGTTTACCACAACCGCATCATCCCCGGCATTGGTGAAGGGCTGGGTTACAGACGTTCCGTTCAGGCTGGACAGGTCGTCAAAGCTGGGATCATAGGGGACGTAGTAGAAGCCGCCACTTTCGAATACAGCATAGTCATTGCCGTTAATTTCGATCGTGAACCCTGTATAGGCAGCAAAACCGAAATAGTTGTCGACAGCGTCCATGTCTCCGTCATTATTGGTGTCGTTAACTGATGCACCACCGAAGTTTGTGTCAGTGAAAGTCGTTGTCGGTGTTATCGTCCCGCCACCAGTGCTGCCTTGGAAGAACAGTGTATCGGGCAAACTCACATTGGGCATTCCGCACCCCCTTGAAAAAAAATGTCACACGCTCATCAAGGCGAACTTTTCAGAATATGTGCCAGATCAGCAATGTTGCCCGAACTGTACGCGTGTTGCCGTTAGGCGGCAAGATAGCAATCTGAGTTTCTTAATGCAGCCATGCATGGATACTATTTATTGATGATGCAAGACATTGACCATTGTCAATCAAATGCGGCTCTTGGCTCAGGGCATTTCCCTTGCATGCGCGTTTCATTTGATAAATCCTGGGGTCAGATCGTCTATGACCAAATTGGGAGGTCCCTGTGACCATTGACCTGATCAGCGCAACACACGAATCCTTCGAACCATTTGTAGGGCAGTGTTTTTCTGTGAAAGGTGCAGGGCAGTCGATCGAATTGCTTCTGGACAACGTAAAGATATTTCAAGGCTCGATGGTGCGTGACAACCACCTTGAGATTGACGGAGTTCTGTATCCGCCGCGCAAAGCCTTTGCCCTGACATGGGAGGGACCGCGCGAGCCGATGCTGTCTTCTGGAATGTACACGGTCGAGCATTCGGGCATCGGGCAGGTCGAAATGTTTGTCAAACCGTTCCGACAGGATCACGACTGCATGCTTTATGAGACCGTGTTCAACTGACCTTCAGATTTCTCTCGGGGCGGTATTCGGCATCCACTCCATCGCGATATGGTGACCCGCGTCCGATACGGCGCGAAAGCCGTGGCGGAGATAGAGGTTGAGCGCCGGGCTGTGCTTTTCCACATGCAGACGCACCGGAACCTTGCCGCCATGGGCCTCGTTCATCAGGCTGCGCAGCAGATCGGTGCCGATCCCGCGCCCGCGCGCCTCCGGGATCAGCGAAAGCTCGATGATGCGCAGGCAGTCATCCTGCCGGTCGAGGTAAAGCCGCCCGATATCGCGCCCGTCAATCTGGATGATCCGCCTGATCGCATTCGGGAATGCCCGCTGGTAATGCAGATCCTGAGCGGCAAACTGTCCTTGCAGGAAGTCCCGCCAGTCTGCTTCGGTCCAGCTGGTCTGCTGAAACTCCCACTCGCGCGTGGAGGCATAGAGATCGAAGAGAAAGGCCCGGTCAGCGTTTTCGATTATGCGAAAGCCGATCTTGCCACGCGTCAGCTGCATCAGGATTTCCCTTCTGATTTCAACGTTCAGGCCCGCCACACTATGTGCGGCAGGCCATATGTTCGCTGCTGCGGGGCGTCAGCTCAGGGTCAGTTCCAGCAAGTCTGACCCGTCACGCGTGTGCACCGGGCCAAGGAACAGATCCGCACTGCCCAGATGCATATGGCTGATGCGCCGGGTCATGTGGCCGGTTTCGACGAGCGGGGCCTTGTCGGGGCTGTCGAATACGGCGCTCACCGCTTCGGCACGGGGCAGGTCGGCGGGCGCATCGGGGCCGAAGGGCCTGGCTTCCACGTCAATCAGATGCAGGACCGTGACAGACCCGTCAGGCGACGTGACCCGGAACCGGTCACCGATGAACCGTCGCAGATCAGCTGCGGTAGCCGTCCTCCAGTTTACGGGTCCGGATGAAACCGGATCCAGATCGGCATGGGCCAACGCGGCAGATGGCAGGGCAGTCGCTGTCGCCGCGATTGCGGCCTGGCTGGCCAGATAGCTTCGCCGACTCAGCTTGGTGTCAGATGTCATGGCATCCTCCTTGAAATACGATGATCAGCAGTGGCCGCGGCAAGGGTATGCAGCGGCCGCCGTCTGATGGCTTAGCTGCGCGACGGGAACAGACCCTGAAGTGCGATCTCGTAGTTCAGAACAAGGTAGGGTGGCATGATGTTGAAGGACTGACCGCCGCCGTTATTGGCTATTGTAATGGATTCCGAGGCCATTTGAAGATCAGGACCGGCGCCCACGCTGGCATAGAAATTACCAAGGCCAAGCATGTTCCCGCCGGGCGAACCCTGGGTTGCAGGCGCAGATTCCCCGTGAATTGCCCCCGTATGCGTGTGGGACGGCATCTGGTTGATCGTGAGGGTATTACGTTCTTCGCCGCCGCGTTGCCCCATGACTCTTGGAGTCAACCCGGGACCATCACCGCGGCCTATTGCGACCCGACCTCTCAAATCCGGCAATCCGAATGTTGTCCGACCATCGCCGCCATACATGGTGCCAAGCAAGGAAAACAGCGCAGAATTGGAGGATATCGGCAAAAGCTGCCCGTCGCAAAACGCAAAACCCCGTTGCGCAAAGTTGTATCCAACCAGATAAATCTGACCCAAATATGGTTCTGCCATGATGCTTTCCTTATGGTCTGAGCCCGTGAATCGGGCAGTAAATCGTTCCCTCCGACAAGCGCCGCAGTTTATTGTGTCGGAACTCTTATTTAGATCATCGGGACATTTGAAGAATGTCTCTGGCCTGTTCATTTAGTCAAGACATTTGTTAATTCTGGTAGATATAAAATGGTGTTCTCTGTTAATGATTGACGTCATTTGGTATAAAAAAGAGGGCCCAAAAGGCCCTCTTCTTGTGAAAATGAAATTGAAATCAGGCTATTGTCTTTTGCACACCGCCTTGAAGCTTTGCGCGAATCCGGGCGGGAACCTGCCTTGCGGACATGGCGCGCGGGTAAGGCAGTTCGTGCATTTCGGGAACGAACCCGTAAAGCGCTTCGAACTCCGCGTAGTTGTCGAAGGCCCTTCGGGACACATTGTCGATAAAGGTCTCGGTAGGGGCGCCGTTTGCGAGGATGATTGCGTGCTCCTCGGTCTCGATATGATAGACCGTATAGCGCTCATCCAGGTCTGACAGTGCAACGCGGGTGATGCTGTCTCCGTTCACCAACGCACCCGCATGGCAGATCACTCCATCCACGAGCATCCCGTGATCGGCGGTCACTGTCAGATCGGCATTCGGCAGGCCATCGCCGAGAGATCCGGCGGCAAACCGCACCGGCATCAGGCGTTCTGCGGGTCCGAAGCGCGGCGCAACGGTCCGGCGACCGATCCATTTGACCGAGAGGTGGTGTCCATCCGCAGAGATCACCAGATCTCCAATCGAAAGGGTTTCAACCGATTGTGTCCCATCCGGCGTGTCGATCTGGGCTCCTTCGTGGAAGCACACCAACAGCGGGTCCGTGGTGATGTTGGCAATCACGATCGAGGCGGGGGGCGTTGCCGATGCATCGCCGCTGAACAGCATGTAGTCCCCGCCGGATTCCTGAAGAACACCCCAAACAGTCGTGCCGTCGTCATATGTGCCAACATAGATAAAGCTGTCGCCCCCGCCTCCCGGGGAATGCACGACTGCTTCGCCGTTGGTGAACGTGCCGCTGACTTCCGTCAGCTGTGTTACGTTGTAGTTTGGATTGGCGGAGTTTCCTGTCGAACCGTCATACCGGTCTCGGGTTTCAACGATGTATATGGCCATGTGCTGCGCTACCCATCAATAAAACTGGGCCGAACGGAGATTGGGAGGGTGAAAAATGCCCTTAGTCCCCCGCTTGTAAAAAGGTGTCTCGCCGTCGGCTGATTCTGTGCAAATACGGTTTTGCATATATGTTAACGAAAGTTAACAGAAAGATTTTCGATCTGGGGTTGAGTCGTGCAAATAGGCGCGATGTGGCCTGTCTGCCCCGGTACAGGATGCTGAAACTCGAAGGCGTGCCGACTTTAAGGTCGATCAGGCGGGACATTTCACTCAAGAGCAATGATCCCTTCAGAGACGCAGCAAGACAGGGCCGATCCCGTTGCAAGGGGGTTCTTTCGCTGCGCCCGGTTTCCCTCTCGGTCAGGCGGTGCAGTCCATGCTCAACTGCGCCTTGATCCTGTTTGGCACCTGCCGCGCTGACATGGCGCGGGGATAGGGCAGTTCTTCCATCTCCGGAACGTCGCCATAGAGCGCTTCGAACTCGGCGTAATTGTCAAAGACGCGGCGGGAGACGTTGTCGATAAACGTCTCTGCCCGGGCACCGTTGGCGAGGATGATCTCATGGGCTTCGGTTTCGATATGATAGACGGTGTAGCTCTCGCCCATTTCGGCCAGAGGCACACGAGTGATGGTCGTGCCATTCACCAACGCACCCGCATTGCAGATCACGCCATCCACCAGCATCCCGTGATCCGCCGTGACCGTCAGATCGAACTGCGGCAGGCCATCGCCGAGCGACCCGGCGGCAAAGCGGACCGGCATCAGCCGTTCGGCTGGCCCGAAACGCGTGGACACGGTCTGGCGGCCGATCCATTTGATCGGGACGACGTGGCCCTCTGCAGTCAGGACAGGATCACCGATGGTCAGGTTTTCTACCTCTACCTCCCCGGTCGGGGTGCTGATCTGCGTCCCGGCGTGAAAGCAGAAGACCGATAGCGGCTGGACAGTGTTCGTCACGCCAAACTGGCTAATGTTGAGCGTGTTGTCATGCGGGATCCAGTAGCGTCCACCGCCGTCAGGTCCAAAGATCGGATACATCGTCGTGGTTCCGAGCGGGATGATCCCGTAGCCGGAGTAGGGAGCCTGGACAGAACCGCTCAACGCCAGAATGTCGCCGGAATTAATCGTTGTGCTGTCATCCATGTCCCAAAGGTAGTTGCCCCCCGATAGGTTCGCCACGGAACTGCTGATCGTCAGCGTGTTTCCCGAAATGGAGCCTTGAAAAAACAGTGCGCTGAAATTCATGAACGTTGAGGTGGGCATAAGGCAGTTTCCAGTCTTAAGCTTTTGATTTTCAATCACGCGTGGACGGCGACACAGCGAAGGCCCGAGAAACCATAGTCACGGATGCGTTTTCTGCAAGTCTTGCATTGCTCGTCCCCGCGTCACGCTGGCAATGGACTCGTCCCGTGGCCCCTGCTAGCAGGACGCCAAGTTTGAAGGAGCGGGCCATGACGGACGGAAAACAGGGGCTGACCTACGCTGAGGCGGGTGTCGATATCGACGCGGGTAACGAGCTGGTGGAGCGGATCAAGCCCGCCGCCAAGGCCACCACTCGGCCCGGCGTTATGTCGGGGCTTGGCGGCTTTGGGGCGCTGTTTGACCTCAGGGCCGCGGGCTACGACGACCCGGTTCTTGTGGCCGCGACGGATGGTGTTGGTACGAAGCTGAAGATCGCCATTGACACCGGCGTGTTCGACACGATCGGGATCGACCTGGTGGCCATGTGCGTGAACGACCTCGTGTGCCAGGGGGCCGAGCCGCTCTTTTTTCTGGACTACTTTGCCACCGGTAAGCTCGATGTGTCTGATGCCGCCACGATCATCGAGGGCATTGCCGAGGGTTGCAAACGTTCTGGCTGTGCACTCATCGGCGGCGAAACGGCAGAGATGCCGGGCATGTACGCGCCGGGGGATTTCGACCTTGCGGGCTTCGCCGTAGGGGCAATGGAACGCGGGGCGTCGCTGCCGGACGGCGTGGCCGAGGGCGATGTTCTGCTCGGGCTTGGGTCCGATGGGGTCCATTCCAACGGCTATTCGCTGGTGCGCCGGATCGTGGAACGGTCGGGGCTGGCCTGGGACGCAGCATCGCCATTCGGGGGCGAGAGCCTTGGCCGGGAATTGCTGGCCCCGACACGGCTTTACGTGACGCAGGCGCTGGCCGCCGTGCGGGCAGGGGGGGTGCATGCGCTGGCCCATATCACCGGCGGCGGGCTGACCGAGAACCTGCCGCGCGTGCTGCCTGACGGGATGGGGGCCGAGATCGACCTTGGATCCTGGGCACTTTCTCCGGTCTTCAAATGGCTGATGTCCGAAGGCGGGCTCGATGAGGCCGAGATGCTGAAAACCTTCAATTCCGGCATCGGAATGGTGGTGGTCGTGGCCGCCGACCGGGCCGAGGCTCTGGCGGCGCTGCTGGAGGCCGAGGGCGAGACCGTCGCGCGGCTTGGGCATGTGGTTGCGGGCGGGGGCATCCGCTACAGCGGCACCCTGACGTGACGCGTCGGGTCGCGATCTTCATTTCGGGGGGCGGGTCCAACATGGTCTCGCTTGTCGAAAGCATGACGGGCGATCACCCCGCGCGACCCTGTCTCGTGATCTCCAACCTGCCGGAGGCGGGCGGGCTGGCCAAGGCCCGTGCCATGGGCGTGCCCACGGCCGTTGTGGACCATCGCCCTTTCAAGGGCGACCGCGCCGCTTTCGAGACGGAGCTGGCGCAGGTGGTCGATGGCGCGCGACCCGATATCCTCTGCCTTGCGGGGTTCATGCGGGTGCTGACCGGGGGGTTCGTGGGCCGCTACCAGGGCAGGATGCTGAACATTCATCCTTCTTTGTTGCCTAAGTACCGGGGTCTTCACACCCATGCCCGCGCGCTGGAAGCGGGGGATGCGGAGCATGGCTGCACTGTCCATGAGGTGACGCCGGAACTGGACGATGGCCCGATCCTCGGGCAGGCGCGGGTGCCGGTGTTGGCGGATGACACGCCCGAGACCCTCGCCGCGCGGGTGCTGGTCGAGGAACACAGGCTCTACCCCGCCGTACTGCGCCGTTTCGCAGCGGGCGACCGGACCCCGATCCTGCTGCCCTGAGCGGTTTCGCCGCGCATCGCGCGCCGACCCGGGAGCGGCCCTTCTCAACCCCCCGCTTGCGCGGGAGGCATCGAAGGGCCGCGTTGCCACGGACTTGGGGGAGTGCCGGTTTGTCAGATGTGAGACTTGGACCGGTGGAGAGGGCAGGATGCCTCCGGCGGAGGTATTTGGTGCCAAGATGAAGGGGGGGTGAGCTCTTTTCATTCCCGGCTGGCTGGCCTATCACGGGAGGATCGGCGGATGTCCCGCTACAGCCAAGAAAAAGAAGGATGGCGCCCGTTTGCCCCAGACCCTGACCACGACCGACGCGCTGGCCGAATTCTGCGCCCGCGCCGCAAAAGTGCCCTACGTTACCGTCGACACCGAATTCCTCAGGGAACGCACCTATTTCGCGCAGCTTTGCCTCGTGCAGCTGGCGCTGCCGGGCACGGATGTGGCCGATGCGGTTCTGATCGACCCGCTGGCCGAGGGCATGTCGCTGGAGCCGCTTTACGAGCTTTTCCGGAATGAAAGCGTGGTCAAGGTGTTCCACGCGGCGCGGCAGGATCTGGAGATCTTCCATGTCGACGGCGATGTCATGCCCACGCCGCTTTTTGACACGCAGGTTGCGGCCATGGTCTGCGGATTTGGCGAACAGGTGGGATATGAGACCCTGGTGCGCCGGATCGCCAAGGCGAGCCTTGATAAGTCCAGCCGCTTCACCGATTGGTCGCGCCGCCCCCTGTCGGAGGCGCAGAAGTCCTATGCGCTGGCCGATGTGACGCATCTGCGCCAGATCTACGAATACCTGTCGGGCGAGCTGGAGCGCACCGGGCGCACCGCGTGGATGGAAGAGGAACTGAAGGTTCTGACCAATCACGACGCCTATGTGGTGACGCCAGAGGATGCCTGGAAACGGGTCAAGACGCGGACCAATTCGGGCAAGTTCCTGGCCGTCCTGAAGGAGCTGGCGGAGTTTCGCGAGACGACCGCGCAGACGCGCAACGTGCCGCGCAACCGGATCATGAAGGATGACGTTCTGCTGGAACTGGCCTCGACCAAGCCACGCAGCGCGCAGGACCTTGGCAAGTCCCGGCTGCTGCAGCGCGAGGCGCGCAAGGGCGATATCGGTGACGGAATCCTCGAAGCCGTCAAGCGGGGCCTGGAGATGCCCGCCGATCGCCATCCGAAACCCGCGAATGCGCCGGACCGGTCGGCTTTGAACCCGGCCTTGGCGGATCTGCTGCGGGTGCTGTTGAAGGCGAAGGCCGAAGAGGCCGGGGTGGCGCAGAAACTGATCGCCTCCAGCGCCGATCTCGACGATATCGCCTGCGGCGGTCGTGACGGGCTCTGGGCGCATGGCTGGCGGCTGGAGGTGTTCGGCAAGGACGCGATGCGGCTCTGCAACGGAGAGATTGCTCTTTCCGCCAAGGGGCAGCGGGTCAAGATCGTTGCCCTGACCTGATCCTGCAAGGCAGGCCCCCAAAGGCTGGCCGGTCTTGCGGGTCGCAGAGCATTCGGGGCCAGAAACCGGCCGCGCGCCACGCTCAGGCGGGACTGTTAGCGGCGGCTGACGCTTCGGCGGTTCTGCTGTGCGACGACGACGATCTGGCGAATCCCTGCAAGGTCCTGCGTGGTCAGCGACGTGCCCGCGAGAATTTCGCGCGATCTCTGGGTGCCGACGCGCGTATTGGCATCGACGGGGCGGTAGACGCGGAATTCGAAGACGATCTCGCCGTCTTCGCGGCCCACCTCGACCAGATCGGCCTCCCAATAGCCCTGGCGCGGGGGCAGGCCCATGGCGCGCACGATAGCCCCTCCGGGCAGGGGGTCGACACTGAGGCTGATCACCTCGGTCACCAGTTGGCGGTCATCCACCGGGGCGGCGACGGTTTCGCTGATCTGCACCCGTTCCTCGCGATCACGGCCGAACCAGTTCATCGGGTTCAGACGGGACGCACAGCCGGTCAGACCAAGCACCACCACAAGAAGGGCCATCAGAAAGCGAGGGGTCATCGGTTGTCTCCGCCTGTCATCTGCTCTTGCCTAGCGCATTGAGGACAGGTTGAAAAGCGCCTCTGGACCTTTGGGGCGCATCGCCCTAGGTCTGTGGCGGGTAGAAGACGGAGACACGCATGGCCACCGACGCGTTCGAAGAGATTGCCGACACGTTCGAGTTTCTCGACGATTGGGAAGAACGCTATCGTCACGTGATCGAACTGGGCAAGGCGATGGACCCGCTGGAGGATGCGTTCCGAGTGTCTGCAACCAAGGTTGACGGTTGCGCCAGCCAGGTCTGGATCCTGCCCGAGATCGAAGGCGAGGGGCCGGGCGCGGTGTTCTGCTTTCGCGGGGATAGCGACGCGATGATCGTGCGCGGGCTGATTGCGGTGCTGCATGCGCTTTATTCGGGGCTGAGCGTGGCCGAGGTGCTGAAGGTCGATGCCGGTGGCGAACTGGCGCGGCTTGGGTTGAACGATCACCTGTCATCGCAACGCTCGAACGGGCTGCGCGCGATGGTGGAGCGGATCCGCCTGCTCGCCGGTCAGACCGCCGCATTGGGCTAGGCGCGACCAAGGCGCTTGAAAGCGCCCTTGAAGAAACTGCTTTCAAAGCGGTTGTCCGCGCCCGGCCTCACCGCTCCGCGACAGTTTCCAGCTCGGTGGCCAGATCCCCATAGCCGGTGAAGCGGTGCTCGAATTCAAGATTCAAGAACGCCGCGCAAGCCTTTGCCTTTTCAAGAAGAACCGGGTTTTTCGTCTGCGCTTGGTAGATCAGTTTCCTATAGTTGCCGAAATACATGTCCCGCAGCTCCGGGTGGCGATCCAGCCCCAGTGGTCTGGTGACGAAGGCATCGAACTGGCGGACAAGGAAATCGGTGACATAGAAGGCGGTGATCTCGTCCTCTGCCCGCGCAGCAAAGGCCAGATTGCCTTCGAAGAAGGAATAGCAATGCGGGCCCTGCAGCATCTCGACCCCGAGCGCCTCGCAACGCGCCTTCAGCAGGCCTCCGGTGCCGCAATCGGCATAGACGACGAAGATGTCCTCGTATTGCGCGCGGTATTTCGTGACGGCGGCCTCCACGGCATCCGGGATGCGCTCGGGGCTGTTGTGCAGAATGGCGGGCAGGCAGTGCAGGTCCAGATGCGTCCAGCCATTGATCCGCTTCAACGCCACGATTTCATGGGCCAGTGCCCCGCAGGCCAGCAGCAGGATCTTGCCTTTGCCCTCCGCGGCCAGCCCCGCGCGGGTCAGGGTGTTGTCCTCCAGGGGCTCTCCGGCGGCAAGCGGTTCGGCCTTGGCGGTCTCGCTGCGGGAACGGCGCATGGGTCAGTCCTGTGCAGGGGTGTGTGAATCGTGGCTCTTGGAATGACTATAGGCTGCCCGCGATCCGTCCTCATGGGCCAGCGCGACGCGGTGCGGACCGGTCGCGACGCGGGCGGGTCTGGATCATCGCCAGCCCCGCCAGGATGATCGCCGCCCCGATCCAGTCAGCTATTGAGGGGCGTTCACCCAACATCACCCAGGCCACGCTCAGCCCCACAACCGGAATCAGCAAGGCAAACGGGGTAACGTCAGAGGCGGGATGCCGCGCCAACAGGGCGCCCCAGAGCGAGTAGCCCAGAACCGTCGAGGCAATGGCCACATAGAAGACTGCCAGCCATCCTTGCGCGGACATTGCCGCAAGGGTGGCAAAGGGTGTGGGGGACTCGATGGTCATGGACAGGGCCAGCATTGGCAGGGGGGGCACGAGGCTCGCCCAGACAAACAGCGCCAGCGTGTTCACCGGTCCCATCCGCCGCAGCACCAGATTGCCGAGCGCCCAACACAGCGCCCCCGTCAGGATTAGCCCGAGGCCGATCAAGGACACGCTGCCCCCGGCCGACAGCGCGAAGACCCCAAGACCCGCCACAGCCACAAGCAGCCCGGCCCCTTGCAGGGGGCGGATGCGTTCCCCGAAGACCAGGAACGACAGCAGGATCGTCAGTGGCACCTGCGTCTGGATCAGGAGAGAGGCCAGCCCCGCCGAGGCATCCGCCGCAAGGGCCGCGAACAGAAAGGCGAATTGGCCCATATTGATCAACGCGCCCACGGCGACGATCTTCCACCACGGCACTTTCGGGCGTTTCAGCACGGCCAGCAGCGGCAGAAGGATCGCGAAGCGCAGGCCGACGAAGAGGAACGGCGGCAGGTCTTCCAGCGCCAGTTTCATCGCGGTGAAGTTGCTGCCCCAGGCCAGAACGACCAGCCCGATGAGGATCAGGTCACGCGGGGGCATGGGGGCGAATTTCCTGCCGGCCGTCAGGGGTCAGCAGCCAGACCTGACGGGCCTCGATAACCACGGCGGACAGGGGGCCGCCATAGGCCGCGCCCGTGTCGATGGCCAGCCGGTTGCCGTGATGCTCGACCCGATCCACCGGGGTGTGCCCGTGGACGACAAGCGGGCCGTGGTCTCGGGGATCATCCAGAAAGTCGTGACGGATCCAGTAAAGGTCACTGGGGTCCTGAGCCTCCAACGCAACGCCGGGGCGGATACCGGCATGCACCAGAAGGCAGTCGCCATGGCGGGCCGACAGGGGCAGGGCGTTCAGGAAGTCCCGATGCGCCTTCGGAACGGCGCGCAGCGCCTGTGCATGCAGCCGGTCCTCGGGCAGGTCCGGGTCCACCCCATAGCTTGCCAGCGTATCCCTCCCGCCAAGCCGCGGATGCAGCCAGGTCAGATCGGCCCTGAGACGCGGATCAACGCGCGGCGGGCTGTCGAGGAACAGCGCGAACATGTTGTCGTGATTGCCCCTCAGGACCGTCACGCGCGGGTCGCGCGCCGTCAGGTCCATAAGTGCCTCGATCACGCCCCGGCTGTCCGGCCCCCGATCCACCAGATCGCCGATCTGCACCACCGGCGCGGCATGATCACCGGTCTGGGTGCGGTCGGCCTCGATTCGGTCCAGCGCGTCATGCAGCAGGTCCGGATGGCCGTGAACATCTCCGATCGCGTAGAGTCTCATGGGCCGCAGATGGTCAGGTTTGGCCGCCTGATGCAAGCGGATCAGCTATCGGGATGGTGGTTGGGCACTTCAGCCTTGCGGCGCCATCAGGCCGTCATCCGAGCAGACAACCTGGCCCGGATCGCGGAGGGCACCTGCCGCACGCTCATGGCGCGGGGGTAGGGTAGTTCCTCCATCTCCGGCACGTCGCCATAGAGGGTCTCGAACTCGGCGAAGTTGTCGAAGGCTCGGCGGGAGACGTTGTCGATAAACGTCTCGGCGGGGGCGCCATTGGCGAGGACGATCTCGTGTGCTTCCGTCTCGATGTGGTAGACGGTGTAGCTCTCGCCCATCTCCGCCAGCGGAACGCGCGCAATCGTCGTGCCGTTCACCAAAGCACCCGCGTGGCAGATCACACCATCCACCAGCATCCCGTGGTCTGCGGTCACCGTCAGGGCAGTGTGCGGCAGGCCCTGCCCGAGAGACCCGGCGGCAAAGCGCACCGGCATCAGGCGCTCTGCAGGGCCGAAGCGGGTGGACACGGTCTGGTGGCCGATCCATTTGACAGGCACAGCCCCATTCGCGGTCTCGATCAAGTCCCCAATGCGCAGTGTCTCAACTGCGCGCTCTCCCTCTGGAGTTGAAATCTGACTTCCTGCAGCAAAACATGTGGGGAAAGCGTCGGTTTCTCGTGCAGAGTAGTCGATGGGATTTGGGAATATGAAGTCGGTGACCGACATTCCCGTGGGAACCACGATCAGAACCTCGATGATATTCGGATCGGTAAATGAGGCAGCCCCCTGGACGAGAGCAAGCTCCATCGAGCCACCTCCAACCAGCGGCACAGACATGTTGCCCAAGTAGTTCAGGTTGTTGCCTGAAACAACACCCAGCACATCGCCTATTTCGTATGTGCTATCGCCTTCACCATCATTGAATGTGAAATTCTGGACGGTCGTTCCCTGGAACAGGCTGTTGTTGTTCGATGTATCGACCTGATAGAGGGCGTAGCCCGAAATTTCATATGTTGGCACTGAATTATCCTGACATTCTGAACTCAAAGACCTGATGGCGGTTAGAATGCCACCCAGCAAGTACATTCCCTAGAGCTTTCCGAACCTTAAGACAACACTTTGAACATCGAGCATCAGCTCCGCCAGAGCCAAATGGCATCACTCTAAGAGCAACGAACCCTAATGGAGCCACTGCCGGGCAGCTGCAGGACTTTTTCCATTTCATAAGCGGCACAAAGGAAAGGCGGGGGCTACAAACAGTATTGCTACCTAAGCCATCTGCCGCATGGCGAGCTTTTGCAGGATTCCCGCAGGCACCTGCCGCACGCTCATGGCGCGAGGATAGGGCAGCTCTTCCATCTCGGGCACATCTCCGTAAAGCGCCTCGAACTCCGCGTAGTTGTCGAAGACCCGGCGGGAGACATTGTCGATGAAGGTTTCCGCAGGTGCGCCATTGGCGAGGACGATCTCGTGTGCTTCCGTCTCGATGTGGTAGACGGTGTAGCTCTCGCCCATCTCCGCCAGCGGAACGCGCGCAATCGTCGTGCCGTTCACCAAAGCACCCGCGTGGCAGATCACACCATCCACCAGCATCCCGTGGTCTGCGGTCACCGTCAGGGCAGTGTGCGGCAGGCCCTGCCCGAGAGACCCGGCGGCAAAGCGCACCGGCATCAGGCGCTCTGCAGGGCCGAAACGGGTGGAGACGGTCTGACGACCGATCCATTTTACCGATACGCAGCCGCCCTCTGCCGTTGAAATCTCGCAACCGATGGCAAGATCTTCGATAGCAATGCTACCAGTCGGTGTTAAAATTCGGCTTCCCGTCAGGAAGCAGGTGGGAAAACTCGAAGAGTCAAAACCGGGCAGCACATCCGAACTGGGGTAGGCGGCTTGAGAAAGCTGAATCCCAATCACATAAACATCGTCGCTCCCGAGGTAGGCATACGGATACTAAACTCCGCCGATTTCTATCGTGCCCCAGAACGATCCGTTTGTTCCGCTTGATCCCGAGGCAAAGCTATGGTTGAGGCTTTCCAGATGGGTGAACTCGGAATCTGTGGGATCGCCATCGCTTAGGGTCAGGTCGCCCGACAAACTTCCGGACGATCGAAAACTCTGAAAACGCGCGCTGTAGATTGTATAATCGGTGCCCGCCGAAAAGACATAGTCGGCCATGTGAGTTCCCCCTCTGATGTCAGGACAGAAGAGGTTGTCTCCAGGCCATCTTGCCAAAGCATTAACAATTCTTAGAGACGACTTTCACAGTTTGTCAAACCTTTCGCTGCCACAGGGCGTGCCGTGATACGGGCTGTGGCATGCATCAGCCGGTTCCGTCTGGGCAAGGTCCACCGACAAGATGCGCAGGGGGGCGGTCGGAAATTGACAGACCCCGTCCCATTTCTGAAGACGAGGTCTGGTTTCGTGTTGGTGCCTGGCGCGAAGAATGGCTGAGATCTCAGCCAGCCGCCGCCTGGTTGTGCTTGCGCGCCATGAGTTCCTTGGCGGTCTCCACGGCCACGGCGGCGTCTCGGCAATAGGCGTCTGCGCCGATCGCTTTGCCGAATTCCTCGTTCAGGGGCGCGCCGCCGACCAGCACGATGTAGTCGTCGCGCACGCCGGTCTCGACCATCGTGTCGATGACGACTTTCATGTAGGGCATGGTGGTGGTCAGCAGGGCGGACATGCCCAGGATGTCGGGCTGTTCGGATTCCAGCGCCTCGAGATAGCTTTCCACGGCGTTATTGATGCCCAGATCGACCACTTCGAAACCCGCGCCTTCCATCATCATGCCGACGAGGTTTTTGCCGATGTCGTGGATGTCGCCCTTGACGGTGCCGATGACCATCTTGCCTACGCGTGGCGCGCCGGTTTCAGCCAAGAGCGGCTTGAGGATGGCCATGCCGCCCTTCATCGCGTTCGCGGCCAACAGCACTTCGGGCACGAAGAGAATGCCGTCCCGGAAATCCTTGCCGACGATGGTCATGCCGCCGACGAGCGCCTCGGTCAGGATGCGGTAGGGCTCCCACCCGCGCTCCAGCAGGATGTTCACACCCTCTTCGATCTCTTCCTTGAGACCGTCATAGAGGTCATCGAACATCTGCTGCACAAGCTCTTCATCGTCGAGCTCGGACAGGATGATTTCGTCTTCATCGGACATATTGTGGCTCCCTGACGGAACGGGGGTTTCATGAACTGTCCCGACTTTTGGCCGGGACGTGCGAATCTGACGCGCTGAATTGCGACACGCGTGGAGTCGTGACCGACCTTGATGCAGGTCAGGATTGTGGATGTTCCGTTTTTGTTCCATATTGATGCCATGGAGTTCGATCAGATCATCGACAAGGCCCGCCGCAAGGGCCGGGGCGCGGGGTTCAATCCGGTCAACAGGTTCGACCGGCTGGAAACCCGTTTTGAGCCGGATGGCTGGGACATTGAAGAGGACCTGCCGCCGCTGCGCACTGTTGTGACCGATGAGCGCCCGCGCAAGGTGATCACCCGCAATGCCTCGCCCGATCTGAGCTTTGATCGTTCTATCAACCCCTATCGCGGCTGCGAACACGGCTGCATCTACTGTTTTGCCCGCCCGAGTCACGCCTATCTGGGCCTGTCGCCGGGGCTGGATTTCGAAACCCGGCTGATTGCCCGGCCCGATGCGCCCGCCGTGCTGACGAAAGAGCTGTCTCGTCGCGGATACGATGTTCAGCCGATTGCCATCGGAACCAATACCGACCCCTATCAACCGGTTGAGAAGGAGAGGCAAATCATGCGCGCTTTGCTGCAGGTGCTGCGCGACTTTCGCCACCCGGTCGGGATCGTGACCAAGGGCACGCTGATCGAGCGCGATATCGACCTGATCGCGGATATGGCGGGGCAGGGGCTGGCCAAGGTCGGTGTTTCGGCGACAACGCTCGATTCCGGTCTGGCACGTGCGATGGAGCCGCGGGTTCCGTCGCCGGCAAGGCGGCTCAAGACCATCGAGCGTCTGGCGGCAGCGGGCATTCCGGTGCGGCTGATGGCGTCTCCCATTGTGCCGGGGCTGACCGATCATGAGATCGAACAGATCGTGAAGGCGGGGGCAGATGCGGGCGCGACCGGGGCCAGCATGATCGCCCTGCGCCTGCCGCTGGAGGTCGCTCCGCTGTTTCGGACCTGGCTGGAGGAACATGTGCCGCTGCGCTCCGCACGTGTCATGGCGCGGGTGCGCGAGATGCATGGCGGGGAGGATTACAGCGCCGAGTGGGGCACGCGGCTCACCGGCACCGGCATCTACGCCGACCTTTTGCAGCAGCGTTTCGCGCGGGCGGTCAGGGCGGCAGGCCTCAGCCACCGCATGCCCGCCTTGCGGACAGATCTCTTCCGGGTGCCGCCGCGCCCCGGCGATCAGTTGAGCCTGTTTTGACATCACTCTGACTTGTCCCCGCCGCCGGTCTTGATCCGCCGATGCGAAAGCCATGCAAGAAACAGAAATATCCCAACGATGGTGGCAGGAATGATGACAAGCAGCAGCATGTCTTCGCCGGTCATGCGCCAAGGCATGCGTATGCGGCAGGGGCTGGTGTTGCTAAAGGCGCAGGCCAGTCCATTGATATACAGATAGCCGCCGATCCAGACGATGCTCGCCAGGGCAGCAAGCCCAAGGAATATCGCCCGGATCGCACGTGCCATCGTATCGGTCAGCCGCGTGCGCGGCGGCGGGGGCGGCGGGCTGCCGGGGCGTCATCGCCGGTGCCGTCGCTGTCAGAAGAGAAGCCACCGATCTCGGCTGCGATCTGATCGAGTGTCGGCGCCGGACCGCGCGGGGTGCTTTCCAGCGCAGCCTTCATCGCGCGCAGGTGGTCGGTCTGGGTGCCGCAGCAGCCACCGATGATCTTGGCCCCGGCATCACGCGCCAGCACGGCATATTTCGCCATCAGCTCGGGCGTGCCGTCATAGTGGATATGGCCGTCGTGATATTTGGGAATGCCCGCATTGCCCTTTGCGATAAAGGGAATATCGGTGCCCGAGGCGCGGAAGCCCAGAACCGTGCGCAAGAGGTCCGACGCGCCGACGCCGCAATTGGCGCCGAAGGCCAGAGGCTGCGGGTCGAGCTTTTCGGCCATGGCGGCCATGTCGGCAGAGGTGAAACCCATCATCGTGCGCCCTGCGGTGTCAAAGCTCATGGTGCCGCACCAGGGCATGTCGGCCAGCTTGGCGGCCTCTGCGAAGGCCTTGAATTCCTCGGCGGCGGAAATGGTTTCGACCCAGAGCACATCGACGCCGCCGGCTTTCAGCCCCTCGGCCTGTTCATGGAACATCTCGACCGCGCTTTCATGGGTGAGCGACCCCATGGGCACCATGATCTCGCCGGTCGGCCCGACAGAGCCTGCCACAACAACGGGGCGGCCCGCCTTGTCGGCAACTTCGCGGCCGATCTCGGCGGCCAGTTTCGAAAGCTCGAACGCCCGATCCTGCGCGTCGTGCAGTTTGAGCCGCGCGCGGGTGCCGCCGAAGGAATTGGTCAGAAAGATATCGGACCCGGCATCGACCGCGCCCTGATAAAGCTTGGCAATCCGGTCAGGGTGATCGGCATTCCACAGCTCCGGCGCGTCGCCAGAGGACAGCCCCATATTAAAGAGGGTCGTCCCGGTGGCCCCGTCGGCCATCAGCCAGTCGCGGTCCGCCAAGAGCTTGGACAGAAGATTGGTCATGTGAGTCGTCTTTCAGATATCTGCGCAGGGCCTAGATGCGCCGGGCAGGGGAGTTGAGGCAACTGCATAATCTGCATAAAGATTATGAATTGCCTTTCGTTCAAACAGAAAGGACCGCCCGCAACACGCGCGGACGGTCCTTTGTTGTCTTGGCGTGTGCGATCAGGCTTCGTTGATCAGCTGGCCCTTGGCCACGATCAGCAGCTCGGCCATCTTGGCGCGGATTTCGTCGGCACTGGCCTTGCCGTCCAGATCGGCGGCCACCTTGCGCACTACATCCTCGTGCCCGGCTTCTTCGAAATCCGATTTCACGACCTCGATCGCATAGGCATCGGCGTCGGACCCGGTCTTGCCGAGCAGTTCGGCAGCCCAGAGTCCAACCAGCTTGTTGCGGCGGGCTTCGGCGCGGAACACCATTTCGGCGTCATGTGCGAACTTGTTCTCGAACGCGGATTCGCGGTCATCGAAGGTGGTCATCTTGGGCTCTCCTGACTCAGATGCATTCGTCGCTGTTCAAATAGGCCGGTCCGGGCGGGTCGCACAAGGGTGGATTGTGCGGCTGGAGGACGCTGTCAGCAGGATTTACCGGGAATTCTGGACCGAATCGGGCCAACTGCCACATAGTGGACCTATTGAACGACCCGATTTCACAAATGATCAGCCAGGAGCATATCGCATGTTCAGAACCGCCTTTGCCGCCCTTTCGACCGCAATCCTGCTATCGACAACGCCCATTCTTGCCCAGGAAACGGTGGAACCTGTCCTTGGCGAATACCTTCAGCCGCTCGGCCTTGGGCCGTTTCAGGATGCCACCTGGACCGGATATGAACAGGAGGGCTGGTTCGTTCTGCAAAACACGACGCAGCCGACGGCAATCCGCTATTATGAAATGCCGCTGCTGAATGCCGATGGCACCCTGACCCTGCGGGCCAATGTCTATGCCCGGAACGATGACGGTGAGGGCGTGGCTGCCACCGGCCTGCTCTATGATTTCGGGGATGAGCACAGCACCTATATCGCCTTCCTGCTGACAGCCGATAACCAGTTGATGGCGATCAACCGCGATGTCGAGGAGATGGACGTGATCTATGGCGACGCGGATGACCCGGTGGGTCGTGGCGACGGGTCGGATGTGCTGGAAGTGCGGATTTCCGGCACGCAGGCGCGGATGTATCTCAACGATCAGCATTTCCGGAATTACGACCTGTCGCATCGCCCGTTCCATGACCGTGCCGGGATCATCGCCGTTGGAACCGGACGGCTCGGCTTCTGGGGGTTGAGCGCCCAGTAAGCGCCGCTTCCCTTTCGTTGTTCTTGGGCGTATACGCCCCTCAAACGGTGCCCCGGCGCCGCGTGATGGATTCGGAGAACACAGGCACATGGCACGGCGCAAGAAGGTCTACGAAGGCAAGGCGAAAATCCTGTATGAAGGCCCGGAACCGGGCACGCTCGTGCAGTATTTCAAGGATGATGCGACCGCCTTCAACGCCGAGAAGAAGGCGACCATCGAAGGCAAGGGCGTGCTGAACAACCGACTGTCGGAATTCTTCATGACCGGGCTGAACAATATCGGTGTGCCCACCCATTTCATCCGCCGGATCAACATGCGCGAACAGCTGATCCGCGCGGTCGAGATCATTCCGCTGGAAGTGATCGTGCGGAACTTCGCCGCAGGGTCCATGGCCAAGCGGCTCGGGCTGGAGGAAGGCACGCAGCTGCCCCGGCCGATCATCGAGTTTTCCTATAAGAACGACGATCTGGGCGACCCGCTGGTGCCCGAGGAATACATCATCGCCTTCGGTTGGGCCTCGCAGCAGGACCTTGATGATATCGTGGCGCTGGCGCTCAGGGTGAACGATTTCATGTCCGGCATGATGATGGGCGTGGGCATTCGGCTGGTGGATTTCAAGATCGAGATCGGCCGAGTCTGGGACGGTGATTTCATGCGCCTGATCGTGGCCGATGAAATCAGCCCCGACAGCTGCCGCCTGTGGGACATCGAGACCGGCCAGAAGCTGGACAAGGACGTGTTCCGCCGCGATCTGGGCAACCTGACCGACGCCTATACAGAGGTGGCCCGCCGCCTGGGCGTGATGCCCACGAATTCCGGTTTCGGCGGCAAGCCGACACTGGTGAACTGAACGTCTGCGCACGCGGGTAGCGCGCGCAGATTGAGTATTTGGACCAAGAAGAAAAGGGCAGGGGCGATGCGCGCAACCGTGACCGTGATGCTGAAACAGGGCGTTCTGGACCCGCAGGGCGAGGCCGTGCGCCATGCGCTTGGGGCCCTGGGCTTCGATGGCGTCGAGGGGGTCCGTCAGGGCAAGGTGATCGAGCTCGATCTGGCCGATGGCACCTCCGAGGAGACGGTCAAGGCGATGTGCGAGAAGCTGCTCGCCAATACGGTGATCGAGAGCTACTCGATTTCCATGGGCTGACCCGATGCGGGCGGCGCTGCTGACTGGCCCCCGTGCGGAGTTGCAGATCACCGATCTGCCCGATCCCGACTGTCCGTCCGATGGGGTGGTTCTGGATGTGCTGGCCTGCGGCATCTTCCGGTCGGACTGGCATCTGTGGACCGGGTCCGATCCCGACGCCGATTTGCCGATCATTCCGGGGCATGAGTTCTGCGGCGTGGTCCGGGCTGTGGGGCGGGACGTGACCCAGTGGTGCGCGGGCGACCGGGTGATTGCGCCCTTTATCCTCGCCTGTGGCCAATGCCCCGATTGCAGCGCCGGTCACCAGACCGTCTGCGCCACGCAGATCGTTCCCGGCTTCACCGCACCTGGCGCCTTTGCCGAACGTATCGCGGTGCCGCGCGCCGACGCCAATCTGACCCGTTTGCCCGAGGGCATGGACCCCGCCCTTGCCGCCGCCCTTGGCTGCCGCGTGACAACCGCCTGGCACGCGCTGACGGGCCGTGCGGCACTGCGTCCCGGTGAATGGCTGGCCGTCTGGGGGGCGGGCGGCATTGGTCTGGCAGCGGCACTGATCGGCAAGGCGCTTGGGGCGCGCGTCGTGATGGCCGATGTGGTGCAGGAGAAACTGGACCATGCGCTGACGCTCGGGATCGACGCGGTTGTGAATGCCAGCAACGCAGACCCGGTGGGAGAGATGCGCGAGATCACCAATGGCGGGGCCGATCTGGCGGTGGAAGCGCTCGGCTTCGAGGTTACCACCATCAACGCCATGAAATGCTTGCGAAAACTGGGTCGTATGGTGCAGGTGGGCATGCCCGCCGGGGACCACGTCAACATGACTCTGCCCTGGGATGCGGTCTATTCCGGCCAGCTTGCCATCTACGGCACGCGCGGCATGCCGTCGTGGCGCTACCCTTCGCTTCTGTCGCTGATCGAGGGCGGAACGCTGGACCTGACCCCGATGATTGCCCGCCGCGTGGCCCTGTCGGATGCCAGCGCCGAACTGGCGGCCTTCGACGGACCAACCCCGCCGGGCGTCGCCGTGATCACCGATTTCACCCGCTAGGCCCCTTTGCCCCCGGTTGCATTTGCGCTATGGGGCTGGCCAAGCTCGTCACCCAAGGAAAGGTGCCCCCCATGAAAGCTGCCGTCATCGTCTTCCCCGGTTCCAATTGCGACCGTGATCTGGCCGTAGCCTTTCGTAAGGCGGGGTTCCAGGTCGATATGGTCTGGCACAAGGATCAGGGCCTGCCCGAGGGCGTCGATATCGTGGGCATCCCCGGCGGGTTTTCCTTCGGCGACTACCTGCGTTGCGGGGCCATCGCGGGCCAGTCCCCGGTGATGAAGGGGGTGGCGGCCCATGTGGAACGGGGGGGCTATGCGCTTGGCATCTGCAACGGGTTTCAGGTGCTGTGTGAAACCGGCCTGCTGCCCGGCGCACTGATGCGTAACGCAGGTCTCAAGTTTATCTGCCGGATGCAGACCCTGTCAGTCGAGACCGCGGACAGTGTCTTTACCCAAGGATACGCCAAGGGTCAGCAGATCGACATTCCGCTGGCCCATCATGATGGCAATTACGTGATTGATGCCGAGGGGCTGGACGCGTTGAAGTCCGAGGACCGGGTGGCCTTCCGCTATGTGGGCAACCCCAATGGCGCGACTGACGATATCGCCGGGGTGCTGTCGGAAAACCGCCGGGTGCTTGGCATGATGCCGCATCCGGAACGGGTGATCGACGCAACCCATGGCGGCACCGACGGATGGGCGATGTTCACCGGGCTGACGCAGGCGCTTGTCGCGGCCTGACGGGCTTGAGGCGCTGCCGCCAAACCCCTAGAATTGTTTCATGAACAGGCCCACGCGTTCTGATGTGGCCCTGCGAGGATCGGCAGGGCGCCGTGCATGGATTTTGCGCGGTTTGCTGGTCGTGTTCCTGGCGGTTGCCGGGGTCGTGGTCTGGGTGTCCAACATCTGGCTGACCGACCGCTTTACCGAGACCACCCGCAACCGGGCGGAACTGCGGCTGGCGCTTTATTCCGGGTCAATCATATCCGAGCTTCAACGCAATTCCGTCGTGCCGCTCTTGCTGTCGCGCGACCCGACTCTGGTGCGCGCGTTATCGGTGGGGGAATACTCCACAACCTCGCAGCGGCTGATCTCCTATCGGGAGGAAATCGGTGCGGCCTCTATCGAACTGCTGGACCGAGACGGGCGCGTGGTGGCGGCAACGGACCGGCACCAGATCGGGGAACAGCACGCCAATCAGGCTTATTTTGTTGAAGCGCAGCGGTCGAATGACACGGTGTTCACCACCACGGAGCTGGACACCGGGGCCTTCAACTTCACCTTCTCGCGCAGGGTCGAGGATGACTCGCTGCTGCTTGGGGTGATCCTCGTGCGGGTCGATCTGGGGCGTCTGGCGGACCGGTGGCGGGGCACGTCCGAGGCGGTGTTCGTGGCCAATTCCGAAGGCAGGATCATCCTGTCGACCGAGCCGCGGTGGCGGGGCCGGAACGAGGCGGATGCCGTCGCGGTGCAATCGCCCGACAGCGCCATTGAACGCGCCATCGAGGCGGCGGGCGATTGGGCCTTCGCCAATCCCGGCCCCTATTTCGGCGGCTCGTCCACTCTGCGGCTGGAATCGCGGATTCCATTCCGGGGCTGGATGCTGGTCTCGTTCACCGCCTATGATTCCGTGCGCGAGAGGGTGAACGGCGTTCTTGCGCTCGAGATCATGGGATTCGCGCTGTTTCTGGCGGCTGCCTTCTATTTGCTGAGCCGACGGGCCCGGCTGCAATCGGTTGTCTTTCAACGGGAATCGGCGGAGCTTCGCCGGTTGAACGACAGGCTACAGCGGGAAATCGCCGAACGTCAGAAGGTCGAAAAGACCCTCGAAGAGGCGGAACAAAGCCTTGCCCAAAGCTCCAAACTGGCGGCCCTAGGTGAGATGTCGGCCGCCGTCAGTCACGAGTTGAACCAGCCGCTTGCGGCGATGAAGACCTACCTCGCCGGGGCCAAGCTGCTGTTGCAGCGGCGGCGCAGCGAAGAGGCGCTGTCCTCCTTCCAGCGGATCGACGATCTGATCGACCGGATGGGGGCCATCACGCGACAGCTGAAATCCTATGCCAGAAAGGGCGGAGAGGCGTTTCAGGAGGTCGATATGCGCGAGGCGCTCAGCTCGGCCCTGACCATGATGGAACCGCAACTGCGGCAGATGACGGTGGAGATCACGCAGAGCATCCCGCGCCAGCCGGTTCTGGTCATGGCCGACCGGCTGCGGCTGGAACAGGTGATCATCAACCTGCTGCGCAACGCGCTCGACGCGATGAAGGGCGAGGATCTGCGCGAGCTGGACCTGATTATTGCCGAGGGTGATGAGGTGGTGCTGACCGTGCGCGACAACGGGCGGGGGATTGACGATCTCGACGCTTTGTTCGAGCCATTCTACACGACAAAGAAACCCGGCGACGGGGTGGGCCTCGGGCTCGCCATTTCATCGGGCATCGTCAAGGATCTCGGCGGGCGGCTGACCGCGCGCAACGGGGACCAGGGCGGCGCCGTCTTCGAGGTGCGCCTGCCACGGGCCGATCGGGGCAGCGCCGCCGCCGAATGAGTGAAACAGAGGAAGAGCCATGCGGATTGCAATCGTCGATGACGAACAGGACATGCGCCAGTCGATTAGCCAATGGCTGGCGCTGTCGGGCTTTCAGACCGAGACCTATGGCAGCGCCGAAGAGGCGCTGAAAAATATCGGCCCGGATTACTCCGGCGTGGTGGTAACCGACATCAAGATGCCGGGCATGGATGGCATGGCTTTCCTCAAGCGCCTGATGGGCATGGATAGCAGCCTGCCTGTGATCATGATCACCGGTCATGGCGACGTGCCCATGGCGGTGGAGGCGATGCGGCTCGGGGCCTATGACTTCCTTGAAAAGCCGTTCAACCCGGACCGCATGACGGAACTGGCCAAGCGGGCAGGGCAGACGCGCCGCCTGACGCTGGACAACCGGGCGCTGCGCAAGGAACTGTCGGATGGCACCGTGCTGATGCGCAAGCTGATCGGCTCGTCGCCCGTCATGGAACGGCTGCGCGAGGATATCCTCGATCTGGGCCAGGCCGACGGCCATGTGCTGATCACCGGCGAAACCGGCACCGGCAAGACGCTGGTCGCCCATGCGCTGCATGCAGTCGGGCCACGCGCAGGCAAGCCGCTGGTGTCCGTCGCTTGTGCCGCCCATGACGAGGTTGCGCTTGGCGCGATGCTGTTCGGCCCCGTGGGCGAGGGACAGGACCTGCCGCTTATCGAACAGGCCCGCGGGGGGTCGTTGCTGCTGGAAGGGGTCGAGGCGCTGCCGCAGGCGCTGCAGGCGCGGCTTCTGAAGACCATCGAGGATATGGGCACGCCCGCCGAGACGCGGGTAGTGGCGATCTGCAATGCGCCCGATCCCGATACCGGCTGCGAACAGGCGCTGCGCCCGGATCTTTTCTACCGCCTGGCCGCCATGCGCATCGACCTGCCGCCGCTTCGGGCACGCGGCGAGGATATCCTGACGCTGTTCAACCGGTTCGGAGAGCAGTTTGCCGAGGAATATGGCACAGACGCGCCGCAGGTCACTGCCCAGGAAGCAGCGCAGCTTCTGCAGGCACCCTGGCCGGGCAATGTGCGCCAGTTGATCAACATCTCGGAACGCGCGATCCTTCAGCAACGGCGTGGCTCCGGCTCCATCGCCTCGCTTCTGATGAGCGAAGGCGAGGAAACCGGGGCGCAGATGAGCAGCGAGGGCAAGCCGCTGAAGGAATATGTGGAAGCCTTCGAGCGGATGCTCATTGACAACACCATGCGCCGCCATCGCGGATCCATCGCCAGCGTCATGGAAGAGCTCTGCCTGCCGCGCCGAACCCTGAACGAGAAGATGGCCAAATACGGGTTGAGCCGGTCGGACTACCTCTAGTCCCTGCCCGCAGACGGGCGCGCCGCACTTGGGTGCCCGTTGGGGAGGTCATGCGCGATCGCGGCGGCCGGTTCGGTGTGGGCCGGTCGATGCCTCCGGCGGGAGTATTTGGCCCAAGGAGAAAAGGGGATCGCCGCGGCTCCACCCACAAATGACGCGTGTTGTGCAACCGTCAGGTGACGAATTGCCATTGTAATCCCCCTGGAAGTGCCCTTAATGTCACAAATGCAGGCTCTCAATTTCGGGGCCTTGCGAAAAGTTTCTCTGACCGATCTCCGGCGCGCGGAAAAGCGGCGCGGTTTTCGCGAAGATCACCGGGGCCGGGATGGCCCTGTTACAGGAATTGCCCGGGTTTCGGGCGACAGAACGGATGGCAGGCGCAGACCCGCCATCGGAGATAAACCGCGATGCAACGCGTGCGCAGAGTTGAGGGACGGCAAGGCAGGGCAGATGCCCGCGCCCCGTCCGGGTGCGCCGCCGCCGTCGCCCTTTCAGGACAGCTTGAATTCACGGAAAGCGCGCCGCCTGGTGCGTCTATTCGGGGTTCATGTGCAAGGAACACATGGCAAAGAAGATGCTTATCGACGCCACGCACGCGGAAGAAACCCGCGTCGTCGTGGCTGACGGAAACAAGGTCGAGGAATTCGATTTCGAGTCGCTGAACAAGCGGCAACTGGCAGGAAACATATATCTGGCAAAGGTCACGCGGGTCGAACCCTCGTTGCAGGCCGCTTTTGTGGATTACGGCGGCAACCGCCATGGCTTCCTCGCCTTTTCGGAAATTCACCCTGATTACTACCAGATCCCGACCGCCGATCGCGAAGCGCTGCTCGCCGAGGAACAGGAATATGCCCGCGCCCAGGCCGAGGCCGAGGCGGATGCAGAAAACAAGCCAAAGCGCTCTCGCCGCCGCCGTCGCAAGCCGTCGAACGGGTCCGAGGCCCAGGCCGCAGACAGCCGCAGCGATGCGGTGATCTCTGGCGAGGTTGAAGGCGGCAAGCGCAATTCCCCCGCTGGTATGGATGTCGTCGACCTGACGCCGGAAGACGAGGACTCGACGCTTTTGGCATCGGGCATGGATGAAGCCGAGGGCAACGACGCGGCAGCGGAAGCGGCGTCACCGGACGGCGCCGCGGATGACGCCGGCGCGCCCATTGCCGAGGAGGAAGCCCCGGCTGTCGACGCGCCGCAAGCTGACGACCGGTCTGACGACGCTGCGTCCGAGGACGAGGTGGAAGACGTATCGGATGCGGATGACGCGGATGATGAAGAGGATGCGGGCGATGACACCATCGCCGATGCGGCCGAGGTCGACCCCAATATCTCGACCGTCGCCGACGATGACGATCAGGAAGACATTCGCCCGGTGCGCAAGCCGCGCCCGCGCCGCTACAAGATTCAGGAAGTGGTCAAGGTGCGCCAGATCCTGCTGGTGCAGGTCGTCAAGGAAGAACGCGGCAACAAGGGCGCCGCGCTGACCACCTATCTGTCGCTGGCCGGTCGCTACTGCGTTCTGATGCCCAACACCGCCCGTGGCGGCGGTATTTCCCGCAAGATCACCAACGCGGTGGACCGCAAGAAGCTCAAGGAAATCGCGGTTTCGCTCGATGTGCCGCAAGGTGCCGGGCTGATCGTGCGGACCGCCGGGGCCAAGCGCACCAAATCCGAGATCAAGCGCGATTATGAATACCTGCAACGCCAGTGGGAACAGATCCGCGACCTGACCCTGCGATCCACGGCGCCTGCGCCGATCTATCAGGAAGGTGACCTGATCCACCGCTCGATCCGCGATCTCTATAACCGCGATATCGACGAGGTTCTGGTCGAGGGCGAGCGTGGCTACCGCCATGCCAAGGACTTCATGAAGATGATCATGCCGTCCCACGCCAAGAACGTGAAGCATTACAACGAGCCGATGCCGCTCTTTGCCCGCTTCCAGGTCGAGGGCTATCTGGCTGACATGTTCAACCCGGTGGTGCAGCTGCGCTCGGGCGGCTACATCGTCATCGGCGTGACCGAGGCGCTGGTGGCCATCGACGTGAACTCCGGCCGCGCCACCAAGGAAGGCTCGATCGAGGAAACCGCGACCAAGACCAACCTTGAGGCCGCCGAAGAGGTCGCCCGCCAATTGCGCCTGCGTGACCTCGCCGGTCTGATCGTGATCGACTTCATCGACATGGACGAACGGCGCAACAATGCCGCCGTGGAAAAGCGTCTGAAGGACAAGCTCAAGACCGACCGGGCGCGCATCCAGGTGGGTCGTATCTCGGGCTTTGGTCTGATGGAAATGTCGCGCCAGCGCCTGCGCCCCGGCATGCTGGAGGCGACGACGCAGCCTTGCCACGCCTGCCATGGCACCGGGCTTGTGCGGTCGGATGACAGCCTTGCGCTGTCGATCCTGCGCCAGCTGGAAGAGGAAGGCACCCGCCGCCGCAGCCGCGAGGTTCTGGTCACCGCGCCGGTGGGCATCGTGAACTTCATCATGAACGCCAAGCGCGAATACCTTGCCGAGATCGAGGCGCGATATGGCATGTCGATCCGGATCGAGGCCGATCCGATGCTGGTTTCGCCCGATTTCAAGATCGAGAAGTTCAAGACCGCGACCCGCCGTGTGGCGGCGGTGACGCCGGTGATCTCGATGGACAGCGCGCTGATGGACAGCATTGTCGAGGAAGCCGAGGCCGAGGAAGCCGCCGAGAGCGCGCCGGAGGTGTCCGAAGCGACCGATGAGCAGCCGAAGAAGAAGCGCCGCCGCCGTAGGGGCGGGCGTGGTCGCCGCAAGTCGGAGAACGGCGAAAACGGTGAAAACGGGGAGAATGGCGAGAACGGGGATAACGGCGATGCACAGCAGGCCGGGTCTGATACCGGCGCGGCCAAGACCGAAGAAGCGCCGGTAGCGGAGCAATCGGCAGACGCTGCAACGGAAACAACCTCCGATGCGCCTGCGGCTGAGACTACCCCAGAGGCAGAGGAAAAGCCCAAGCGCAAGCCGCGGACCCGTCGCAAGAAGAAGGTCGAAGAACCGGCTGAAGCGGAGGCCCCTGTCGCTGAAGCGGATCCTGCACAAGCGGCTGCGGAAGAAACCCCGGCAGCGACAGAGACCGTGACTGCGGACGCAGAAACCCCGGCGGTGCAGGAGTCGGCGGACGAGGCCCCGGCACAGCCGGAGACAGCCGCTGCGGAGGAACCGACCCCGGTAGAGCCGGAGCCTGCCGAGACCACTCCCGTCGCGGAACCAAGTGCTTCGCCAGAGCCCGAAGCCGCTTCGGCAGAAACGTCTGCTGCCTCTGAAGAGTCTGACGCCATCCCGGCTGAGGAAACTGCAGCAGAGGCAGAGTCCGAACCTGCCCAAGCGGAGCAGACCGTCGATGCGGCCCCTGTGCCGGAGCCGGAACCTGCCGCGGCCCTGGTGGAGGACGCCCCTGCCGACAACCGCCCGAAGAAACGCGGCTGGTGGTCGATGGGCTAAGCCCTGCTGTCTGATATCAAAAGAAAAAGCCCCGGAGATGATCCGGGGCTTTTTTGGTCCGGCTGCGAAGAGCCTAGTTGGTCTGCGACCGGATTTCCGCCGCCAGTGCCGCCATGCCCTCATAGGGCAGGTAGCCGCGCAGCAGTTGGTCGTTCATCACGAATGTCGGCGTGCCCGAGATCTGAAGAACCCCGGCCAGCGCATGGTTCGCAGCGATCACCTGATCCACTTCCGGCGCGTTCATGCCTGCAAGGATCACATCGGCGTCGAGGTCCAGCCCTTCGGCCAGACGGCGCAGGCTGTCTTCAGTGACGTCCCCGCGCATCTGCATCAGCGCCACATGCACCAGTTCATAGGCATCGTCGCCGATATTCTGGTGGGTCGAGATGGCGAAGCGCGAGGCCATCACGGATTCGTCTCCGAGAATGGGGAATTCCTTGACGATGTAGCGGATATTGCCGTCCGAAGAGATCAGCCGCTCCACATCGGGCTGTGCCCGGCGGCAATAACCGCAGCGGTAGTCCATGAACTCGACCAGCACGATATCGCCATCGGGGTTGCCACCTTCCCAGTCGAACTCGCTTTCAAAGATGGCCTCGGCATTGGCCAGCACCATGGCCTGATCCTGCACGGTTTCGGCCTGTGCCTGGCGTTCTTCCAGAACGGCGATGGCTTCCAGCAGTACCTCGGGGTTTTCCAGCAGGTAATCGCGGATCTCGGCGCGGAAGGTGGCGCGCTCGGCATCGCTCATATCGGCGATTCCGTCAGCGGCCAGCGGTGCGGCGGTAAGCGCCGCTGCAAAGGCAAGCGCGGCGGGGGCAAATCTCTTCATGTCTATCTCCGGTTCAAGACGGTTTGGGCAACACCTAGCACATCCTGTGCGCGCAGAAACCCCGGGCTGCCCTGCGGCAGAAGGCCCGAGGCGCGGTTGGCGTGGATCAGGGCATCTTCGAAACGTCCCTGAAGGGCATAGCGTTCGGCAGTGGCGACCGAGGCCATGCCGTTCTGTCCAAGACGAGCATGGGCAAGGCCAAGGTCGCGCAGGAGGCGCGGGTTGAACGGGTCGCGGGCGCGGGCGCGGTTCAGCACCTCCAGCGCCTGACGGTTGCCAGATGCGGTATCGGCGGCCAGCAGCGCCCGGCCATATCCGGCAAGGATCAGTGGTTCGCGCGGGGCCAGTTCCACCGCGCGGGCATAGGCGCTGACCGCATGGGCATAGAGCCGCGATTCATACAGGATCTGGCCCCGAAGCTCGTGGTAGTAGGCGTCATCGGGGCGCATGGCGACCAGCGCATCCACCTCGGTCATCGCCCGGTCGGTATCGGGCTGGCGGTGATAGGCGATGGCCCGGCGCAGGCGGGCGATCTCGGAGGTGTCATTGCGCCCCACACGGCGCAGGGTCCAGCTTGGCGCGCGCAGGAAGGCGGTCAGTTTGCCCTGCATCCGTTGATACCAATACAGGGTGCTGTTGTCGGGGTCGACGGCGTCCAGCCCGGCCACAAGCGCCCTGACGGAACGCAGGCGTTCCCGCGTAAGCGGGTGGGTCAGAAGATAGGGGTCCTGTCGACCGACCGACAGCGCCTCTTGCCCGCGGAAAATGTCCAGAACGTCCAGCATCGCCGTGGCATCGATCCCGGCCGAGATCATGTAGCGGATGCCTGCCGTGTCGGCGCTGGCCTCCTCGGCGCGGGTATGGGCGAACAGCACCCGTTGAGCTGAGGAGGCCGTCCCAGCCAGAACCCCGAACCCGGCAGATGAATCTCCCGAAGCAACGCCCGCGGCTACCCCAAGCAGCAGCCCGATCCGTGCCACCGTGTTGGCATGCCCCACATTGGCGGCGCGGCGGGTGAAATGGCCGCCGGCGATATGGGCGGCCTCATGGGCGATGACCGCTTGCACCTGAGCAGGGTCTTCCAGCCGCATCAGAAGGCCCGAGTGGATGAAGATGTGATTGGTGTCTACGACGAAGGCATTCAAAGAACTGTCATCGACCACGATGATCCGCACCGAACTGGGCAGGCCCGCTGCCCGCAGGATCGGGGCGGCCAGCGCCTGCAAGCCGCGTTCGATCTCGGCGTCGCGAATGATTGTCTGCGCCTGCGCCGCAACTGTGGACAGGAGCAGGACAAGCGCCGTCAGGCGGGCGAGAAGTGACATTGACCTTCCTGTCTTTGACTGCTTCAACCGGGCACAGCTTAAGGAGAGGTCAATGCGATATTCAAGGCGCTCGGGCGTTGATCCCTTTATCGTGATGGATGTGATGGAACAGGCACGCGCGGCAGAAGAGGCCGGGCGGCATATTATTCACATGGAAGTGGGCCAGCCGGGGTCGGGCGCCCCTGCTGCTGCCCGTGCGCGTCTTTCCGCCGAGATGGAGGCGGGACCGCTCGGCTACACGGTGGCGCTTGGGCGGCCCGACCTGCGCGCGGGAATCGCGGCGCTTTATGACGAGTGGTATGGCGTCGACCTGGACCCGGCGCGCGTGGTGCTGACGGCGGGCGCCTCGGGGGCGTTCATCCTTGCCTTCACGGCGCTTTTCGACGCGGGTGAAAAGGTGGGCCTCGGCGAGCCTGGCTACCCCAGCTACCGCCAGATCCTCAAGGCGCTGAGCCTGGAACCGGTCGGGTTCCAGACCACGCCCGAGAATCGCTATCAGCCGGTGCCAAGCGATCTGACCGATGACATGGCCGGGCTGATCGTGGCCTCGCCCGCCAACCCTTCGGGCACGATGCTGGACAAGCCCGCGCTTGGGGCGTTGGTCGGGGCTTGCGCGGATCGGGGTATGGCGCTGATTTCCGACGAGATCTACCACGGGCTGCAATACGAGGGCCGTGCGGTCAGCGCGCTGGAATGCTCGGATGACCTCTATGTGGTCAATTCCTTCTCCAAGTACTTCTCGATGACCGGCTGGCGGCTTGGCTGGTTGGTGGTGCCGGAGGATCACGTGCGCATCGTCGAACGTCTGGCGCAGAACATGTTCATCTGCCCGCCCCATGCCGCACAGGTGGCCGCGCTTGGCGCGCTGTCCCCGGAGGGCCGTGCGGAACTGGATGCGCATCGCGACATCTACACGGTCAATCGGCGGCTGATGCTGGAGGGGCTGGCGCAAGCGGGGTTCGACAAGGTCGCACCCGCTGACGGGGCCTTCTACGTCTATGCGGATGTGTCAGAACACACGGATGACTCGCTGGCCTTCTGCGCAGAGATCCTGCGCGAGGCGGGGGTGGCTGTTACACCGGGGCTGGATTTCGACCCGGTCCGGGGGCGCGCGACCCTGCGCTTTTCCTATGCCCGATCGACAGTGGATATCGAGGAAGGCATCCGTCGGCTTCAGGGCTTCATGGCGTCCCGGTCGTCTTGAACAAGCGCGACAGGATCGACAGGGGGCTGCGCTGGCGCTGATTGTAGATGGCCAGCGAGGGAACTCCCTCGGCGGCATCCAGATAGGCCAGCGCGTGATCAGCGCCGAAATCGTTGATCCAGAAGCCGATGGCGGTCAGCAGGTTGAAATGGTCGTGCATCTCGACAAGGGTGTATAGCGTCCCGCCCTCAACCGGTTCGAGTCTTTCGAAGATTTCCGACCGGCTCTTGCGGCCTTCCAGCCGAACGACGGCCTCCGATTGCCGGGTCAGGCGGTCTTCGTGCAGGATGCGATAGCGATAGCTGTGGGCCTGCCGCGCGATGGCAAAGCTTTCGCCACTAGGGGCATCTGCCTCGTAGCGAACCGGGAAGAACCCGTCCGCCTCTTCGGGTCCGCAGACCCGACCGGCGACCGAGGTGCCGGGCAGCGGGCACAGCGCCCGGCGCACCCGGTCTGGCGAGGCGGGGCAGAACACGCGCGTGTGGTGGGTGCGCTTGCCCATTGGCAGGTTCTGGCCCGCATAGACGAGCACGGCCATCACCAGCAGCCAGACCATGAACCATGCCAGCGACATCAGCAGGATCGCCATGTGGTCGCTGATCCCGCCCGCGACGACGGACGCGCCCGTAACGGCAAGTTGCAGATAGGGCGTTGCCAACAGCAGCAGCGCAAAGGCGATCGAGGCGGTCAGCGTGTCTATCCAGCCACCGGGAAAGGCCACCGCTGCGCTGGACACGATCCCCCCCCAGACCAGCATCAGCAGGAACAGGTTCAGCGGATCCCGGAACAGGTTGTCCGCCGGAGAGACTACCAGAGACAGGCAGGCCCCCGCCACAACCACAAGAACTGACAGGGAAATCAGACGGCGCAGCCGGTAGATCCGGTAGGCGGCATGGTGCAGAAGTGTCGGTTTCATGAGGTTCTCGACAGTGCTGGGGTCAGGATGAGACAAGCCTGACGCCGCTTTGCGGGAAGAATATGGCAGGTCCCGCGCGATTTCATGAAACTTGCGGTCCTGCGTGGCTTGGGGCAGGCGAAGGGACCTGTTATTCTGTCCCGAACAGCCCCCTTCAGCAGGCCGCAGATGATCCGCTTAGTCTTTGTATTGATGTCATTTTTATTGGTTTCCCTGCCCGCTGCGGCACAGGATTTGCGGGCGCTTGCGCGGGTTCTTGCCGAAGGCAGCCGTTTGGAAGATGACGGGCGCGACGTTGTGCTTGACCTTGCGCTGACCCAGGCGGTGCCATACCGGGTTTTCGTGCTGGATGACCCCGCCCGTGTCGTGCTGGATTTCCGGGAGGTCAACTGGGCCGCTCTTGGCCCCGAACTTGACGCTTCCAGCCATGTCACCGGCCTTGCCATGGGCCGGGGCGACGCGGGCTGGTCGCGTATGGTGCTGACGCTCGATGGCCCGATGGAAATCGCCCGGGCCGGGATGCAGACGGATGACACAGACGGCACGGCGCAGGTGCAAATGCGGCTTTCTCCGGTATCGCAGGCCGCGTTCACCGAGCTTGCCGCCCGCACCCCGCCCGGTGTCCGCCTGCCCCCGGTGCCGGTGGCTGACAGCCCCTTGCCGGTCCGCGTCGAGGGCGGGCCAATCATGATCGCGCTCGATCCCGGCCATGGCGGGGTCGATCCCGGCGCACAGCGGCGCGGTCAGGACGAGGCGGATCTGATGCTGATCTTCGCCATAGAACTGCGCGAAGTGCTGCTGAGGTCCGGGCTCTTTGACGTGGTGCTGACGCGAGAGGGCGACTGGTTCGTGTCGCTGCCCGAACGGGTGACCATTGCCCGCAGCGCCGGGGCACAGGCCTTTCTCTCGCTCCATGCGGACGCGCTGGCCGAGGGCAGGGCGCGCGGGGCGACGGTTTACACCCTGTCGGAAACCGCCTCTGACGCCGCGTCGGAGGCATTGGCCGAGGCCCATGACCGCGCTGACCTGCTGGCAGGGGTCGACCTTGCGGGCAGCGATGATGAGGTCGCGGGTGTGCTGCTGGACCTTGCAAGGCTGGAAACCGCCCCCAGGTCGGCGGCTTTGGCCGATCACATCGTTGCCGGGCTGGACCGGGCGGGTGCGAACCTGCACCGTCATCCTCGGCTGGAGGCGGGGTTTTCGGTGCTCAAGGCCGCCGATATCCCGTCGGTTCTGGTCGAGCTCGGGTTCATTTCCGACCCCGAGGATCTGGCGAATCTTCTGGATGCCGATTGGCGCGCGCGGGTGCAGGAGGCGATCCGCGATGCGCTGGTGGCCTGGGCCGCGGAAGATCAGGCCCAGAACGCCCTTTTGCGTCAGTAACACCGCCCCGAAGGCCGGTGTTACGTAGGCGCAAGTGCTTTCGCGATCAGCCTTTCAGGACCACCAGAGCGTGACGCTTCTTGCCCGCTGACAGCTTGATCGGCTGGCCGAGTTCGGCGGCAGTGACGATCAGGCTTGTGTCGGTGATCAGCTGGTCATTGAGCCGCGCGCCATTGTCGGTGATCAGGCGCCGCGCCTCCTTGCCCGACTTGGTCAGGCCCGAGCGGGTGATCAGTTGCACCACCGGCAACCCGTCGCCAAGATCCGCCGCCGTCAGGGTCAGGGTGGGCAGGTCGTCGCCCATGCCGCCCTTCTCGAACACCTCGCGCGCCGTGGCTTCCGCCGCCGCAGCCGCTTCGGCCCCGTGCAGCAGCGTCGTCACCTCATTGGCCAGCGCGATCTTGGCTTCGTTGATCTCGGAGCCTTCCAGCGCGCCAAGCCGGTCGCAGTCCTCCACCGGCAATTCGGTGTAGAGCTTCAGGAACCGGCCTACATCCGCATCGGTGGTGTTGCGCCAGAACTGCCAGAACTCGTAAGGGCTGCGCATTTCGGCATTCAGCCAGACGGCACCATCGGCAGTCTTGCCCATCTTCTTGCCGTCGGAGGTGGTCAGCAGCGGCGAGGTCAGCCCATAGATTTCATGGTCCAGCACCCGGCGCGTCAGGTCGATGCCGTTGACGATATTGCCCCATTGATCCGACCCGCCCATCTGCAACAGGCAGCCATAGCGGCGGTTCAGTTCCAGAAAGTCATAAGCCTGAAGGATCATGTAATTGAATTCGAGGAAGCTGAGGCTCTGCTCGCGGTCGATCCGCGATTTCACAGACTCGAAGGATAGCATCCGGTTGACCGAGAAATGCCGCCCGATATCGCGCAGGAAATCGAGGTAGTTGAGGTTCGCCAGCCATTCGTCGTTGTTCAGCATCAGCGCATCGGTCGGCCCGTCGCCATAGGTGACGTATTGGGCAAAAACCTGCTTGATCCCGGCGATATTGTCGTCGATCTGGGCGGGGCTCAGAAGCGGGCGTTCATCAGAGCGGAAGCTGGGGTCGCCCACCTTCGTCGTGCCGCCGCCCATCAGGGTAATGGGCTTGTGCCCGGTCTTCTGCAACCAGCGCAGCATCATGATCTGGATGAGCGAGCCCACATGCAGCGACTTGGCCGTTGCGTCGAAGCCGATATAGGCCGGCACCACGCCCTTTATCAGCGCTTCGTCAAGGCCCTGATAATCGGTGCAGTCGGCCAGAAAGCCGCGCTCGATCATCACGCGCATGAAGTCGGATTTGGGGTGGTAGGTCATGTCTCGTCCGTCCAATGATAGGAATGGCGGCGTGATAGCGGGAAGGACGCGATGATGGAAGGGCCGATATGGGTTGCGGGTGCAATGTCGGGCACGTCTCTGGACGGGGTCGACGCGGCGTTGCTGAAAACCGACGGGCGGCGCATCTTCGACTTCGGCGAAACCCGCTACCGCGCCTATCGCGATGAGGAGCGTGAGGTGATCCGCGCGGCGCTTGGATGCTGGCCAGGGGATGCGGGCGTTGAAGCGGCGGCAGAGGTGGTCGAAACCGCCCATGCCGCCGTGCTGTCGCGGCTTTCTGGTGCTGAAATGATCGGCTTTCACGGCCAGACCCTGGCTCACGACCCGCGCGGGCGCGGCACCCATCAGGCGGGCGACGGGCAGGTGCTGGCCGATGTGCTGGGGCTGCCGGTGGTGTGGGATTTCCGGTCTTCGGACGTGCAGCTTGGCGGGGAGGGCGCGCCGCTGGCGCCCTATTACCATTTCGCCTGTGCGCAATGGATCGGGGCGGAGGAGCCGCTGGTTTTTCTGAACCTCGGGGGCGTGGGCAACCTAACCTGGGTCGATCCCCGGTTTGACGGCCCGGAGCAGGAGGGCGCGGTTCTGGCCTTCGACACCGGGCCGGGGAATGCGCCGCTGGATGATCTGTTGAGGGCGCGGCGAGGTGTGGCGCGGGACGAAGGCGGGGCACTGGCCCTGTCCGGGGTGGTCGATCAGGGGATCGTCGCGGCGGCACTGTCGCGCCCTTTCATGTCAAGGATGCCGCCGAAGTCGTTGGACCGAAATGACTTTTCCGATCTGTCGGATCGCGTCGCTTGCATGAGTGACGCCGATGCGGCTGCGACGCTGGTGGCGGTCTCCGTGGCCTGCGTTGCCGACGGGATGACCCTGTGCCCGGCGCCGCCAGCCCGCGTTCTGGTCTGTGGTGGCGGGCGGCACAATGCGGCGATGATGCAGGGGTTGGCGCAGGCGTTGCCCTGTCCTGTGGAACCGGTCGAAGCGGTCGGCCTTGATGGCGACATGCTGGAAGCACAGGCCTTCGCCTTCCTCGCCGTGCGGGTGGCGCGCAAGATGTCGACCTCGGGGCCGATGACCACGGGCGTCGCGGCACAGGTCGGCGGCGGGCGGATCAGCCGGCCGCGCGTTTAGGTGAGGTGACGAGACGGATGAGACTTAAATCTGACGGGTCCGTTGAATCAGGCGAAACCGTCCGGATGACGGCTATGAGCCGGAGCGAGTTTGCAATAAAGGGGCCATGGCTTACAGATAGCTCACTCAAAGAATTCAAGAATAGGACCAAGGCCATGCATCCGACCGAAATGATTGTTCGACAGTTTCACGAGTCGTGGGACCTGCGAGATCCTGATCGTGGGGCAGAGGTGATTTCTGATGACTGCAACTTCGAGGATATTGCCCGTGGTGAGAAGCTTACCGGAAAGGAGGCTTACAAGGCCGATTACCATCGCTGGCGCGAGGCTTTCCCGGATGGGCTTTGCAAGGTCGAGAACGTCATCGTCAGTGAAGATGGGCAATGGGCGACTGTTGAGTTCCGCAATACCGGCACTCACACAGGTGTGCTGAGATCAAGCCTTGGGGATTTCCCACCGACCGGAAGAAAAGCCGAGGTTCGGTATTGCTCGGTCATGCGGGTTGAAAACGGGATGGTCGTCGAGGGCCGAGACTATTACGACAGCGCCACGATCGCGAGGCAGCTGGGGCTGGTCGACTGAGAACAAGGATCGCCGAGCTTCCCGTACTCTACTCGGATGCGCAAGTGGGAGGTTCGCAAAGGCGGCCTCTACGCCTGTGGACCAAGCCCCTCCGCGTAGTCCCTGGCAAAGGCCGGGTAACTGGACGATGTGCTTTGCAGGAGCGGCGCGAGGTCCCGGTTCAGTTCCGGCAGCTTGTGGAAGGGCACGTTCGGGAAGCTGTGATGTTCCGCATGGAAGGGCATGTTCCAGGCGATGAAGCGCACCGGCCAACCCGCATAGGTGGTGCGCGAGTTTTCCAGCATATTGGCCACCGGCGGGCAGCGGCCATGTTCCGCCAGCAGGTAGAGCCTCAGGAAGGGCTGCGCGATCAGCGACGGCACAATCCAGAGCCAGAGCGCCAGAGGCGACCAGAACAGGCTGAGAGCGATCAGGGCATAGAGCACCAGCAGCACCCGCGCCTCGCGCCGGATCGCGCCATGCTGGCGGGCGGGCAGGTAGGGCGCGTCGATCCTTCCAAAGGCATTGCGCCAGAGGGTTCCCGCCATGCCGCGCCAATACCCCCATCCGCTGAGGTAGATCAGGAATTGCGGCCAGGACTCGGGCCTTGGCCCGTGTTCCAGTTCCGGGTCACGCTCTGGGTCATTGGTGAACTTGTGATGCGCGAGGTGGAAATAGCGGAACCAGATGAAGGGCAGGATCAGAGGTAGGCTGGTGGCATGGCCCACGGCATCGTTCAACCATCGCGTCCTGAACGGCGTGAAATGGGTGCATTCATGGCTGAGGGTGAAGAGGAACACGATCAAAACGCCAAGCGGCAGCATCGCCAGCCACCAGCCGGGCCAGCCCATGACGATTGGCAGCGCGCAAATGCCCAGGGCCCCGACATGCCCGGCAAGATGCAGCAGGCCGAGAAGGTCGGATCGTTCCTGCAACGCTTCTTTGCGGGCGGCGGGCAGGGCGGCGAGGGCGGCTTTGTGATCCATCTCAGCCCCTCGGGATGTCGAAGCCGGGGGCGGCAAGTTCGAAGCCTTCGAAGCGGAAGCCGGGGCTGACGGTGCAACTGACCAGCGTGTAATCGCCCGTCGTCCGCGCCGCCTGCCAGTGATGTGGCGGCACGAGGATCTGCGGGCGGCCCTTTGTCAGATCGGGCGTCAGCAGGTGGTCTTTGGCAGGGCCGTCCTCCGTTTCGCTGATCGACAGGAGCAGAGGCGCGCCCGAATGGAAAAGCCAGATCTCGGCGGCATCGACCCGGTGCCAGTGGCTGGCCTCTCCGGCTTTCAGCAGGAAATAGATGCAGGTGCCAGTGGGGCGGCCTGCGTTCTCGGCGACCCAAGTTTGCCGGTAGTACCCGCCTTCGGGGTGCGGTTCCAGCTTAAGCGTAGCGATGATCTCGTCTGCGGTCATGGACTCCCCCTTGGTTCGGGGTGAGCGTATTCGAATGCCGCAAAGAGGCAAGGGGCAGGGGCGGAGGTGGAGGTGGGCAAACTGCCCACCCTACGCGGACTGGTTCACTCGAACCCCGGCGTGCCCCGATCCTCGGGGTGGCGTTGCAGGTGGTTCGCCTTGATTCCTTCCGATGTCTGGCGGCTGCCATCATGGCTCCAGCCCGGGGGCGCGACGGCATACATCAGCCGCTCGCGCAGGGTCAGGCCGCGTTGTGTCATGTCCTTGAAGATGCCCACCCATTCGTGGAAGGCCACACGCAGCGGGTTGAAGGTGCCCAGGTTGTGGACTAGGCCGTAATCCACGCGGTCCTCCTCCAACTCCGGCACGAAACTGCCGAACATGCGGTCCCAGATGATGAAGACGCCCGCGTAGTTGCAATCGAGATAGCGCGCGTTGCGACCATGGTGGACGCGGTGGTGGGAGGGGGTGTTCATCACGGCCTCGAACCAGCGGGGCAGTTTGCCGATTGCCTCGGTATGTATCCAGAACTGGTAGATCAGGTTCAGGCCACCGACGAAGAGCACCATGGCGGGGTGGAACCCCAGAAGGATGAGCGGCGCGCGGACGACCATCATGAAGGTAAACGTATAGGTCCAGGTCTGGCGCAGCGCCGTGGTCAGGTTGTAGTGCTGCGAAGAATGGTGGTTCACATGGCTGGCCCAGACCCACCGGATGCGGTGGCCGAACCGGTGCACCCAGTAATAGCGCAGGTCATCCAGCACGAAGCAGAGCGCCACGACCCACCACGAGGTGCCCAGGTCGAGCGGCGTGATCTCCCACAGAACCATGAAGAAGCCCCAGGCGATGAAGCCGAGCGCGATGCCGCTGGCCACATTGCCCGCGCCCATAATGAGCGAGGTCACCGCGTCGCGGGTTTCATAGCGCCCGCCTTTGCCCTTGAGGACGATCCACAGGAGTTCGACAAGGATCGCCGCGATGAAGAAGGGGACGGCGTATTGCACGACATCGGGGTAGGTCAGTTGGTCGGTCATGGCTTCTCCGACAGGATCTGGTGCCAGTGGCTGCGCGCGGCAGGGTCGAGCGCCACATCGAGGCGCGGGGCGGCGAAATCGTGAAACAGGATGCGCAGACCGCCCGGTGTTTCGCGGATCTCAGCGCCTTCCAGCCGGTGCGCGCAGCTATCGGCGCCAAGGGCGAAGACGATGCCGGGGCCGTGGTCGGTTTCAATGAGGGCGGCGGTGCCATCGGGGGCGATGTGGGTGGCGCGGATCGTGTCCTCTGGCCAAATGCGCAGCCAGGCGGTTCTGGCCTCTGCGTCTGAGGTCAGGTGCAGCGGGCGAGAAAGGCCCAGCAGATGGGTCAGAAGAGCGATCAGGCCGATGCCGCCCACCACCAGAATGATCAAGATATGAAGGGGCATGGCCCGTCTCCTCCCGCCGCGTATCAAACCGGGCCGGGGGCGGGGCTGTCAAACATGGCGTGGCGTCAATTTCCGGCGCTGAGGAAGCTGCGGATCTCGGAAAGCACGGCCTCGGGCGCGTCATCGACGCTGTCATGACCTGCGTCGGGGATCACGGCAAGCCGCGCGTCCGAATAGAGCGACAAGTGATCGCGCTGGTGATCCTCTCCGATCCACGTGCTGCACTCCCCCGCGATCAGCAGGACCGGCCCGGAAAAGCGGATCGCATTGCCGCCAAGCGCGTCAAACCCCGCAGGCCCGGCACGGCTGGACACCGCCTGACCCGCGATCCCGCCCGCGCGCCAGCTGGGGCTGTCATAGCTTTCGCCGGGGCAGGCATAGCCGGTCAGGGGATCGGAGGCGAAATAGCCCATCATCCGCGCAATCAGGTAATCCTGCGCGGCGGCCTCGTCCGGCCCGTCCACATGGGCCGATTCAAACCCGGAGCGCAGCCCGCGCCACAGCATCGCCGGTTGCCGGATGATCTCTTGTGACCGCGCGCCCCAGGCTTCGGCTTCTTCTGCCGACAGGAATCCCGGCTCGATCAGCACGGCGGCGGCGACCCGATCAGGATGCGCGCCAAGGAAAGCGCTGGCCAGCATCGCGCCCCAGCTATGGCCGATCAGGATTGCCGTGGCGTCGGGGCTGACAAGATCCAGAACGCCTGCCAGTTCCTCCAGATGGGTATCCAGCGTCAGCGCCTCGGCGGGCACGCGTTCAGAAAGGCCCGCGCCGCGTTGATCGTAGAAGGTGACGTGATAGCTGTCAGCGAGCGCCTGCAGGGGCAGGAGCGACCGGTAATCCGCGCCCGGCCCGCCGTGCAGGACAACAATTGCCGGATTGGCCGGGTCGCCGAAGCTTTCGGCATGCAGCGTGATGCCCCCCACCTCGATCCGGGGCAGGGCGGAATCATCGGTGACGGTGGCGGGCACGGGATAGTCCCCCATGGTCCCGACATAGAGCGCGCCCACTGCGATGAGCAGGAGCGCGATCAGAAACCCTATGCCGCGAAGAACCCGCCGCATCGGTCAGCGCAGGATGGAGCGGCCAGCGTATTCGGCCGTTTCCCCCAGCATTTCCTCGATCCGGATCAGCTGGTTATACTTCGCCAGCCGGTCGGAGCGTGCCAGCGAGCCGGTCTTGATCTGCCCGCAATTGGTGGCAACGGCGAGGTCGGCAATTGTCGCGTCCTCGGTCTCGCCCGAACGGTGGCTCATGACATTGGTCATGCGGTTGCGATGCGCCAGATCGACGGCTTTCAGGGTCTCGGACAGGGTGCCGATCTGGTTGACCTTCACCAGCATGGAATTGGCGCAGCCACGCTCGATGCCCATGGCAAGACGCTTGGGGTTGGTGACGAAGAGGTCATCGCCCACCAGTTGCACCCGGTCGCCAATGGCGTCAGTCAGCAGTTTCCAGCCATCCCAGTCATCCTCGGAACAGCCATCCTCGATGGACAGGATCGGGTAGTCGTTCACCAGCGCCTCCAGATAGGCGACGTTTTCGGCAGGGGTGAGCGAAATGCCTTCACCGACCATCTCGTATTTGCCGCCCTTGAAGTATTCCGTCGCGGCGCAATCCAGCGCCAGCATGATGTCTTCGCCTGCCTTGTAACCTGCTTTTTCAATGGATTTCAGAATGAAATCAAGCGCGTCGCGGGTGGAGCTGAGGTTGGGTGCAAAGCCGCCCTCATCGCCCACGCCGGTTGCCAGACCCGCCGCGCTGAGTTCCTTCTTCAGGGTATGGAACACTTCCGATCCCATGCGCACCGCGTCGCGGATGTTGCCCGCGCTCACTGGCATGATCATGAATTCCTGGATGTCGATCGGGTTATCCGCATGTTCGCCGCCGTTGATGATGTTCATCATCGGCACCGGCAGCACGCGGGCCGAGGTGCCGCCCACATAGCGGTAAAGCGGCTGGCCGGTATACTCGGCGGCGGCCTTAGCAACGGCCAGCGACACGCCCAGAATGGCGTTGGCGCCGAGGCGGCCCTTGTTCTCGGTCCCGTCCAGTTCGATCATCGCGGCATCAATGGCGGCCTGTTCGGTCGCGTCGAAGCCCACGAGGTTTTCGGCCAGTTCGCCGTTCACGGCAGCCACGGCCTCCAGCACGCCCTTGCCCATGTAGCGGGACTTGTCGCCATCGCGCTTTTCCACGGCCTCATGCACGCCGGTCGAGGCGCCCGAGGGCACGGCGGCGCGGCCCATGGTGCCGTCTTCAAGGGTCACGTCGACCTCAACAGTCGGGTTGCCGCGGCTGTCGAGGATTTCGCGGGCGTGAATGTCGATGATGGTGCTCATGGGGATCTATCCTCAAGCGAACAGGAATGGGTCGCGCTGACCTATAGCAGGGGCGCGGCGAATGTAAACCGTCATTGGTAGCGCTAACGGTCCTTGTTTTGCAGGGTGCGCCGAGTGTTTGCGCCAACATGGCAAAAAAACTTCATAATCACTGTGTGAACAGAAGATGCACTGCTTGATCAGCTTTCGGTGTTCTGGTTTTTGCAGGTTTGCGCCTGCTTGTCATTGGCCGTCAGCATTTGCCAGATCGGCAAATACGGGTTGTCGCGCCCGCCGAGCGGGGTCAGGTCCGGCTCCAAGATGGCATGAAACGCCCTCGCATTCTTGGTGCCAAAGCGCTCGTCGTCCAGTAGAATGATCCGGCGGCGGACCCTTCCGCAACCGGGATAGAGCTCCCACATCTTCAGACCGATCTTCGCGCCATGGGCATCGAGCAAATAGCCCGCAAGCACACCGGAATGGGTTGTGTTGTTTTTGCTTATCCCGAGCCCTTCTCCACCGTCCCAACGGTCGCTCGGGCGACCATCGCGATGCATGAAACTGGCCACGGGCGTTCCCGGCGGCAGGGTGACGGACATGGCATTGTGGCCGCGGCGCCAATTTCCCACCGTTCGCATAGCGTTTACCGCCACCTTGGGTAGCACGACGCATTCATAACATTTCCAATATGCAACATGCGCATCCAGCCAAGCCTGCAGGTCCGGGTCGAACCATCTGACAGGAGAGCCAGGCTTGGCCAATGGCGGACGGGGCGGGAAAGGATGATCGCTCATCGTTTTAGCGCTGCTGATCAATGCCGCCGATAAGCAGCGAAAGCTGTCGGACCTGATGCTCAAGTACGCTCATGCCCAGGCCCTTGAGATGCGGATTTGCTGCCATATAGGCCTTGGAATCCATGCCGGGGGCCGGTTCTCGGCCCTCAAACGCGCCATAGCGCAGGTAGTGGTCCAGCGGGTCCATCCGGGTTTGCCCGACATCGGGGTAGGTCAGCACATACCAATCCGGGTCGAAAAGCCCGGACTGGCGAATGGCCTCGCGCAGATTCTCGGGTGACGGTTCTTCAGAAAGCCCCTCGGTCAGCCCGCTTTTGCGCAAGATGAGTTCCAACAGTTCACGAACGCGACGTTCATTTGCGGCGGCTTCACGATGCAGTCGGGCGTTTTCCTCACGCAACCGTTCCAGTTCGGCGCTGTCTTCGTTCGACTGGTGCCACATGGCGTCGACATCCACCGCGAGGCCTTCAAGATAGCGATCAAGGCCGCAATCTGCCGGGGATGCCTGCGCTACGGCATCGGCATAGGTGCGAAGAAATGCGTCGATGGCGCGTGGCAGGTCGAATTCCCTGCGAACCTGATCTGTGACAGAGGTGATGTCTTCCTTGGACCATGCCTTTAGCTCGGACGCGAGCCATTCGCGATCGAACCGGTCACTAGATGTGAAATATCTGGGACTGAAATTGGCCGCGACCCAGTCGTTCAGGCTGCGCCTGGTGATACGATGACCGGCCAGCTGAGGCACGATCGGGATCACGGCACACCCGGCGGCCATTGCCTCAAGCGCCGACCGCCCGACGGCAAACGCGATATCGTAGTCGGGCAGGAAGTATTCTGGCCGCGGGCGCGGGTTGTTGAACGCATAGCCAACCTTGGCAAGCCTGAGCCCGTTCGCGTCGCAGGCATCTTCCAGCGTTTTCAACTCTTCCGGGTAGAATCCGCCCTGTCCATAAAGCACGGCCCGCGTTGGCCGACTGCTCACTTTACGGACAAACGAGAAGCGCTCACAGTCGACGAAGTTGGGAATGACCACGACCTGTTCGACCGGGATGTCGCGTTCGCTTGCCAGACGCGGCGCCAGTCGCTGCGAGGTGACAACATAGGTCCGGATGCGGTCATGCCGTGGAACCTGTTCCACCCAGGGGCGCGCGCCGTGCCAGCAATAGACCATCGGAACGCCGCTGAACTTGGCGAGAGCTGCCATTGCAGGCAGATGATGCTGGCCATGGATGACGTCGGGGCGCCACGGCAGATCGTCAAGCTTATCCTTGACCGGAATTCCGCTCGGCGTGATCAGTTTTGCGATGCGGCCCGGACGCGGACAATAGACCGCCACCTTGTGCCCGCGGGTGGCAAGAGACCGGGCAAGCTCTGCCGTGAAGAGTTCCGAGCCTCCGAAGCGTTCCAAGGCGCGTTGTGTTATGAGTATCTTCATAAGAAATTCCCCACTTCTGAATGAGACTGGAAGCGAGTAAAAATGTAAACAAATTTGTGTTTTGGGGCGACTTTAGCCGCTCAGGCTATGCGTGCGGCTCTGCCTATGTGCCGTTCGCGCAGGAAGGTATAAATCCCGGTCGCGATGACCAGGGCTGCACCGGTCAGCGTCAGCGCATCGGGCTGTTCGCCAAAAACCAGAACCCCCGCCAGGATGGAAAAGACCAGCCGCGTATAGCGAAAGGGCTGCACGGCCGAGGCATCGGCGACCCGCATCGCCTGCACGATGGCGTAGTAACCGCCGACCGAGAACACCAGAGTCGCCGCGATCAGCGCATAGTGTCGGGGTTCCGGCGCAACCATCCTGTCGCCTTGCAGCCAGAGCAGCAGCAGACCCGAGAAGATGACCGACGCGAAGCCCTGAAATGAAACAACCAGAGAGCTGACCTCGGGCACGATGAAACGGGTGGACAAATCCCGCACCGCGATGGCGGCCACCGCGACCAGAACGAAGAGCGAGGCAGGCTCGAACCCGTCGAGGCCGGGCCGGATGATCAGCAGCACCCCGCAGAACCCGACCAGAATGGCGCTCCACCTCCGCCAGCCGACCTTTTCGCCAAGAAACAGGGCCGCCCCCATGGTGATGGCCAGCGGCGTGGCCTGAAAGACGGCGGCCACGGTCGAAATGTCGATCAGCGCCAGCGCGGTGACGAAGGCGGTGGCGGCAATGGCTTCCGACAGGGCGCGGATCAGTGGAGCGGCCTGCCATGCCGCGCGCGCGAACAGGGATTGGCGGCGGGCGGTGGCCAGGGCGGCAAAAACCAGGCTGGCCGCGATCCCAAGCGCGATCAGGATCTGTCCGGTTGGAAACCAGGTGGACAGGTGCTTGATCAGCGCGTCTTCGGCGCTGAAGGCGGCCATTGCGGCGATGACCAGCAGGATGCCGTTGATGTTGTTCATGGGGTGCGGTCCGAATGGGGTGCAATCGCCTTGGCGCGTTCTGCACATCTTCGCAAGCCCGATCGCATCGGTTGGGCATGAATTTCCCTGATACCGGAATTCAGCGGCGGGAATGCAGCCTTTCGCGCCATGCGGAATAGAGCCCGGCGGCGAGGATCAATGCGGTCCCGACATAGGACAGGGCGTCGGGCCGTTCGTGAAAGACGATCAGGCCAAGCACCAGCCCGAAGACCAGCCGCGAATAGCGAAACGGGGTTATGGCGGAGATCTCCCCCACCCGCATGGCCGCCGTTATGGCGTAGTAGCCCGCGATGGTGGCAAAGATGGCAAGCCCGAGGGTCGCCCAGTCCCCCACCGTGGGCCAGAGCGGCGGGGTTCCAAAGGCGATCAGCAAGGCGCCCGTGGGGACAAGTGCGAAAAAGCCGATTGTCGCAACTTGCAGATTGTCCAGCGAGGCCGGGGCCGCCCGTGTCGCCAGATCTCGGATCGAGAGCCCCATAAGCGCCACGATGATCCACAGCGCCTGTGGTGAGAAGCCCTCGAACCCGGGGCGCAGGATGATCAGCACCCCGCTGAGCCCGACAAAGATCGACAGCCAGCGGCGCGGGCCGACCTGCTCGTCAAAGACATAGGCCGCGCCCATGGTCACCACCAGCGGCCCGGCCTGCAGGATCGCGGTGACCAGCGACAGGGGATTGAGCGTCAGCGACAGGACCATGCCGACACCGGCCATGATCTCGGCCACGAAACGCAGGGCGATGGCGGGATGCCAGATGGCGCGCGGCAGAAGCGGCAATCCACGCGCACGCGTCCAGATCGCGAACACGACGGTGCCGACGATCCCCATGGTGCCCATGATCTGCCCTGGCGGCACCGCGCCCGACAGCAGTTTGATGCCCACATCACCAAGGGCAAAGGTGGCCATGGCCAGCAGCATCAGGGCAATGCCGCGCAGGTTGTCGGAGGCAAGGGGCATGGGGGCGTTTCCGTTGTGATGGCTCACTGGTTACGCGCCCCGCCGGGCGGGCACCAGCCCAAAGACACCAGCTACGGGGGATCGTCGGGTCCGGGGCGCGTGTCGCTTTGCAGAGCACCAAGTAACAGGGCCAACGCCAGGAACCAGCCCACCACGGTTGCCAGCAGCCACCAACCGCCGGCGGAGATCCCTGCAAACCCGATGAAATAAAGCGCGACCACGGAAACGCCGGCGAGGCTCAGTTGGCTGTCTGCCCGGTCCCGGCGATCCCGAACCGGAAAGGTCATCGCGATCAGCGCCATGACAGCGAATCCGACCGGCATCCATGCCAACAGCCCGACCCCGGCGCGCCCGAGAACAAATGCAATGACCAACAGCAAGATCGAGAGCCCGAGCAGCGTTTTCCAATGAGGGTGAGGCATCGAGCGGCTCCGTCCCGGAGATCAATCGCGACGGATCGGCACGCCGTAAAGCTCCAGCTTGTGGCCCTTCAGCCGATAGCCGAGCTTTTCCGCGATCTTTTCCTGAAGCGCCTCGATCTCGGGATCGACGAATTCGATCACCTCGCCCGAATGCATGTCGATCAGGTGGTCGTGGTGATCACGCTCCGCATCTTCATAGCGGGCGCGGCCGTCGCCGAATTCCAGTTTCTCCAGAATGCCCGCCTCTTCGAACAGCTTGACCGTGCGATAGACCGTGGCGATGGAGATATTCGGATCCTGCCCACTGGCGCGGTTATAGAGCTCTTCCACGTCGGGATGATCCGAAGACTCCTCCAGCACCTGTGCGATCACCCGCCTTTGTCCGGTCATGCGCAGGCCCTTGGCCTCGCAGCGCTGTTCGATGGTGTCCGGCATCGGCGGTCCCTCTGGGTCGTCTTGGGGGTGGGGTCTATCCGATCCGGGCATGGGTCGGAAAGCCTTTTTGAAGGTGCTGCGTCAGGAAAGCCGGTGCCAGCGCATCGTCTTGAGAGCCAGCGCAAAGCGGTCTGGATTGGCGCGAAAGCCCGGTTCGATACACCCGCCCGAGACGATGATTTGCCCGCCCTGCAACTCTGCCCGGTGGCGGTGGATCCAGCCGGGATTGTCGCCCGTTGTTTCGACCGGCGTCACGCGCCAGGTTTCAAGGTCGAGCCGCAGGACGGGCGTCACACCGTCCTGCCGCTGCGTCCGGTAGCCAAGGCAGCCAATAATCAGGATGTGATCGTCCAGCAGCGTCGCGCTGTGAAAATCCGTCGGGGGGAAATCTTCAACCGGGTAAAGGAAATACTCCACATTGCCTTCACCATCTATCACGCAGACATCGTTGTAGATGCAGAAATCGCTGTCGTAGGAATCCTCGTGTTCGCCCGCGATCAGCACGAAGCGGCCATCGGGCAGGCGCGTGACTGTGCGCCCGAAGCGATCAAAGCTGAAGATCGGGTGCATGCCGCGCTGGTCGGCAGGATCCCGGCCGGCGCTCTTTGCCCCCCAATAGGCGGTGTGAAACGTCCGGATCTGCTCAAGGAAAAAGGGGTTGTCACAGGGTTGCGGATTGCGGGTGCCACGCTGCGCCGTGAAAAACCTGTCGGGCATGTCCGGGGGCACCGGCGTTTCGGGGAGCCGGTCGGTGCCAAGCGCCGCCGGCAGGTCGTCGCGGTCGAAGAGCGTGGCGTCTGCGCCATGCTCCATCAGCAGGCGGATCATCTCCGGTTGATCGAAGGCCGCCTCGTAGGCACCGGTGTGGCCGGTCAGCGGATCGGTCGGCGCGGCGCCATGGGCCAGCAGCAATTGGGCGATGTCATAGCACTGCCAGCCGATGGCACGCGCCAGCAGGCTGCCCGTCGAACCGTATTCATCGGTAAGGACGCCGTTCACCTCGGCCCCTGCCGCAAGCCTGTCGTGAATCTCATCCCAGGCCAGTTGCAGGATGTCGCGATCCTCCTGGGTGGTGTATCTCTCATCGGTCTCCAGCACCACCAGGAGGGCGCTGGCCAGCATCGGGTCGGGGGCGGTCATGGATCCGGCTCAAGCTCCGGTTCGTGGCCCGCGCGAGAGGCCAGCGGGTTGGTCTCCGCTCCGACGGACCCAGTCAGCAAGTCAAGATGGCTGTTCTGCAAGGGTGACATGGCTACGTTTCCTGACGGTGCGAATGGCATCTGTGAATATCACGGGCAAGCGGTGCTTGACACTGACCATGGGTCGGGTCTTGTGGGCGGATGGTTCACTTGTGAAGGACAAGGCATGGAGCGCAAGACCTCGCTGGACATGTTCGGGATCCTGTCCCTGACTGGGTTCGCGGTGCTGCTGGGCGTCAATCAGGTGGCGATCAAACTGGGCAATGGCGGGTTTCAACCGGTCTTCATGGCCGGGATCCGATCGCTGGGCGCGCTTGTTGTGCTGCTGATCTGGATGCGCCTGCGCGGAGTGGAGTTTCGCATTCGCCCCGGCACTGTTCCGTCCGGGATTTTGCTGGGTGTTCTCTTTGCCATCGAGTTTTCCTGCATTTTCTTCGCGCTTGACCTGACAACGGTGGCGCGTACCTCGATCCTTTTCTACACCATGCCGGTCTGGCTGGGCTTCGCTGGGCATTTCCTGTTGGAGGGCGAACGCCTGTCCCCGATGAAGCTGGCCGGGCAGGTCTTGGCGGTGCTGGGGGTGGCCATTGCTGTGCTTGACCGGGGCGGACCGGGCGACGCGTCGCTGTTGGGGGACGCATTGGCCCTGTTGGCCGCAATGTGTTGGGCGGGAATCGCCCTTCTGGCACGGGGCGCACCGGTCAGCAAAACCCGGCCAGAGATGCAGCTCTTCTGGCAACTGGCCATCTCGGCCCCGCTGCTGCTGATCCTGTCGCTGTGGTTCGGACCCTTCATCCGCGATTTTGAGATCTATCACCTCGGGCTGCTGATCTTTCAGATCGTCTGCATCGCCTCATTGGGGTTTCTGTTCTGGTTCTGGCTGTTGTCGATCTATCCGGCCTCCAGCGTTGCCTCGTTCAGCTTTCTGACACCCATTCTGGGGGTGATCCTTGGATGGGCGCTGCTGCGAGAGGAACTTGGGGCAAGCATCCTCATTTCCCTGACGCTCGTCTGCATTGGGCTGATCCTGATCAACCGTCCAGCGAAAGATCGGCCCAGATAGGCAGGTGGTCCGAGGCGCGCCCGGCCGCGCCCGACCGGCACACGCCCATGTGCCGAACACGAAGTCCCGGTCCCGTGGCAATTCGGTCCAGCGCGGCCACCGGGCGGCGGGCGTGAAAGCTGCGGCCGGGATTATGGACGGTGAAATAGGGGTCGAGCGGGGCAAAGCCTTCATGCGAGGCCCATTCGTTCAGGTCGCCAAGCAGCACTGTAGGCACATGATGGCGGAGGTTCAGAGCCGCCATGATCTGTGTCATCTGCCGCTGCCGGTCACGGCGGCGCAGGCCAAGATGGGTTGCCACCACACGCAGCGGCCCCGATGGCCCGGTCAGATCCGCAATCAGCGCGCCACGCGGTTCAAGCCCCGCAAGCGGCAGGCGATGCAGATGAACCATCCGCCAGGATGGGGCCAGTAACAGCCCGTTGCCATGCCAGCCAAGGCTGACCCTGGTTTCCGCGACCGGGGCGGGAGACAATCCCGCCTCCCGCTCGATCACTTCGCGGGGGAGGGAGGTAGGGCGCGGCGGCAGGCGTTTGTCGATCTCCTGCACTGCGATCACATCCGCCCCAAGTCCCGCCAGAACCCGCGCCACCCGATGCGGGTCGCGTCGGCGGTCCAGCCCGACGCATTTATGCAGGTTGTAGCTGGCCACGCGGATCAGGCCCGGGGGTGTCTTGGGCGGATAGGGCATGTCCATAGTTTGCGCGGCTCAACGCCCTGCGCAAGCCCTGCCATTGCACCGGCGCGGCAAGCGTCTATCTTGAGATGCAAGAGGGGAGTGCACCCGATGCAGGCGTTCAGGAACCAAAGCCGGCTGACCTACCTAATCTGGGGCGGGCTGGCGCTGGAAATCGTCGCGGCGCTGATCACGGGGCGCTGGACGGCGGCCTTTGTCGCGTTCGGCACGCTTGGCCTGTCGATGACACCCCTTTTCCTGGCCTCGCGTCTGCACATTCACCTGCCGAAAAGCATCGTGGCCGTGGCGGTCGCCTTTGTCTTCGCGACGCTTTTCCTCGGCGAGGTCTTCGATTTCTACGAACGGCTCTGGTGGTGGGACATCGCATTGCACGGACTATCCGCCGTGGGCTTCGGTATCGCCGGGTTCCTTTTCGTCTTCATCCTGTTCGAGGGCGATCGCTATGCCGCGCCGCCCTGGGCCATGGGGCTGCTCGCGGCCTCGATCGGGATCATGATCGGCGTCCTGTGGGAGATTTTCGAGTTCGCCATGGACCAGGCGTTCGGGTTGAACATGCAGAAATCCGGCCTGCCAGACACAATGGGAGACCTGATCGTCGACGTGATCGGCGCAAGCCTTGGTGGCACCATGGGCGGGCTTTACCTGCGCGGGCAGGCGCTCGGGTCCGTCTCGGCGCTCGTTGACGAGTTTGTCGCGCTGAACAGCCGCTTCTTCAGCCGCTTCCGCCGCAAGCGCTAGGTGCCGCAGAACGTGGCCTGAACGACCTCGTCCGGGGCGGGGGCGGCCATCAGCTCGGCATGGTCGGGCTGTTCGTCGAAGGGCCGGGCGAGCACGGTTGTCATCCGCTCGAACGGCGCGTAATCGCCGGACACCGCGGCTGCAATGGCCTCTTCCACCCGGTGATTGCGCGGGATGAAAGCGGGGTTCGCGGCCTGCATGCGCGCGACGCGCCCCTCTGCCATGGTGCGGGCCTGCCAACGGGGCAGCCAGGCGTCGAACTGGGTGGGGTCGGTGAATTCTGCGCGGGCACCTTCCGGGGTGTCGCCGGACAAAGTCCTGAAAACCCGCGTGAAATCGGCTTTGCCCTTGGCCATGCGCATCAGAAGGTCATAGGTTAGCGCGACGTCTTCTTCCTCTGTCTGCGCCAGTCCCAGTTTGTCGGCAAACTCCGCCTCCCAGGCCGCGCCGAACAGATCCGCAAAGCTCTCGATCACCCGTGTCGCAACTTCAATCGCCTCCTTATGGGCCATGCCCATGATCGGCAGCAGCGCCGTGGCGAATTGAGCAAGGTTCCAGACCGCAATCTCGGGCTGTTTGCGATAGGCGTAGCGCCCCATCCGGTCGATGGAGGAAAACACCCTATCGGGATGATATGTGTCCATGAAGGCGCAGGGGCCATAGTCGATGGTCTCGCCCGCGATGGACATATTGTCGGTATTCATCACCCCGTGAATGAAGCCAACGCCCATCCATTTCGCAATCAGCCGCGCCTGCGCCGCCACGACCGCCGCCAGCAGATCGAGCGGTGTTTCCGCATCCGGGTAATGGCGGGCGATGACGTGATCCGTCAGCGCTTTCAGCGCGTCCTCATCGCCACGCGCGGCGAAGAACTGGAAGGTGCCGACGCGGATATGGGAACTGGCCACGCGGGTCAGCACCGCGCCGGGCAGCACCCGTTCGCGGTGGACCTCTTCGCCCGTTTCCACCGCCGCCAGCGCCCGCGTGGTGGGGATGCCGAGCGCATGCATCGCTTCGCTGACGATGTATTCCCGCAGAACTGGACCGAGCCAGGCGCGCCCGTCGCCCCGCCGGGAAAACGGAGTGGGGCCGGAGCCCTTGAGCTGAATGTCGCGGCGAATGCCCGTTCGGTCGATCACCTCTCCCAGCAAGACCGCCCTTCCGTCACCCAGTTGCGGCACCCATCCGCCGAACTGGTGACCGGCATAGGCTTGCGCGAGTGGCGCGGCGCCGTCGGGAACGTGGTTCCCGGCCAGCATGGCGACCCCGTCAGGCGTGGTTAATGTTGCCGGGTCGAGACCGAGGTCGCGGGCAAGATCCTCATTAACCTTGATGAGAGATGGCGCACGCACCGGCGTGGGGGCAAGCGCCGCGAAAAAGCGGTCAGGCAGGCGGGCATAGGAGTTGTCGAAGGCGATCTGCATGGGCTGTCCTCTCCCCTTCTCAGTTAGTCGTTCCGCGCGTCTTTGCCAGAGGTCACAGCCGTCCGATCCGCTCGGTCAGCAGGGCAAAGAACCCGTCGGCATCGAGATCGCCCATGAACATCGCATTCGGGGCGCGGTCTGTGACCCGCCACCAGTCCGCAACGGTCATGCCGCGGGTGAGGTCTGAATGGGTCTCGATCTCCACGTTGACGTTACGGCCTGTGAACAGCTCGGGCCGGATCAGGTAGGCGATGACCGTGGGATCATGCAGCGGCGCCCCGGCGGAGCCGTATTTTTCCTTGTCGAACCGTTCGAAGAAATCGGTCCATTCCGCGACCACGGTTCCCGGATGGGTGCCGAGGCTGCGGAAGGCATCGTTTCGCGGAGCGGTGACCAGGGCCTTGTGGGTGACGTCCAGCGGCATCACCACGATGGGAATGCCGGATTTAAACACGATTTCAGCAGCTTCCGGGTCGACATAGATGTTGAATTCTGCCGCGGGAGTGATGTTGCCCACCTCGAAATAAGCGCCGCCCATGAGCACGATTTCCTGCACTTTTTCGGCGATGTCGGGGGCCTTTTGCAGGGCCGTTGCAATGTTCGTCAGTGGCCCGAGGGGGCAGAGTGTGACGGTGCCAGAGGGTTCCGCTCGCAGGGTCTCGATGATGAAATCCACCCCGTGCTGGTCCTGCAGGGGCATCGTGGGGTCCGGCAGGTCCGGGCCGTCGAGGCCGGTTTTGCCGTGCACATGCTCCGCCGTCACCAATGAGTGCGCCAAGGGCCGGTCACAGCCCGCGAAGACCTTGATGTCAGACCGCCCCGCGACCTCGCAGACCTTTCGGGCGTTCCTGGCCGTCAGTGCCAGAGGCACGTTGCCCGCAACGGCGGTGATGCCCAGAATCTCGATCTCCTCGGGGCTCGCCAGAGCCAGAAGGATGGCAACCGCGTCGTCCTGTCCGGGATCGGTGTCGATGATGATCTTGCGGGGCATGGAACCTCCTGTTTCGCGCATTGCGCCAGACTATCCACGGATGCGCGCATTGCAACGCCCCCGGCGGGAGTATTTGGGCCAGGAAGAAGGGGGCAGGGCGCGCGTTAAGGTTAACGGGGGGTGATAAGGGAATTGTTAACCCGTCAGAGCACGCCCAGTTGCCACAAGGTAAAGAGCGTCAGCGCCAGTGTGATGGCGCCACGCAGGGCCAGTTCGCGCCAGTTGGGGCGGTGAAGGTCAGAGAGACCCGTATGAAATCCATAAGAAAAGCCGCCTGCAATCAGAAGGGTGGCGAGGGGGACGTGGTCGAACAGCCCCAGGAAACCGCCCGCGACAAGCAGGAGCAGCCCGGCAACAGCCGGTGGGACAGCACGACGCGCGAGGTTCAGCGCCATCCCCTTGCGTCGCGCGGCCATTCGTTCGCCGATCAGGCGGCGCAGCCAGCTGAGGCCGGTGATCACCGCATAGAAGCTGAGCAGGGTGGCAAGCGGCAGGAGAAGGGCAAACACGTCCATGGGCGGCATCCTTGTGGCTGGCCCTGACCTATGCCCGATCCGGTCCTGCCGCCAGAGGTCAGGTCAGCGCACCGCCTCGATCGGGCCCTCGGCGGATCCGGTGATGAACTGGCTGAGATAGGGGTCTTCGGCGCTGTCCATCTGACCCACTGGGCCTTCCCATCTGATAACCCCGCCATGCAGCATGGCGACCCGGTCGGCAATGGCCCGCACGGAGGACATGTCGTGGGTGATGGTCATGGCGGTCGCGCCCATTTCCACCACGATTTCCCGGATCAGTTCGTTGATGACGCCCGCCATGATCGGGTCGAGCCCGGTTGTGGGTTCGTCGAAGAAGATCACCTGCGGGTCCGCCGCGATGGCACGGGCCAGCCCCACACGCTTCTGCATGCCGCCTGACAGCTCCGCCGGGAACTTGTCGGCCACATCCGGCGTCAGCCCCACGCGGCGGAGTTTTTCCACGGCGATTTCTCGGGCTTCGGAAGCGGGCCGTTTCAGGGACCCGCGCAACAGGCGGAAGGCGACATTCTGCCAGACCGGCATGGAATCGAAGAGCGCGCCGCCCTGAAACAGCATCCCGAACTTGGCAAGGAAGGCGTCGCGCTCGGCCTTCTCCACGTCCTCGCCATCGAGCAGGATCGTGCCGCTATCGGGTTTGACAAGGCCAAGGATGCATTTCAGCAGCACCGACTTGCCCGTGCCCGAGCCGCCGATGATGACCGTGGAGGTGCCGGTTTCCACCGTCAGATCAACCCCTTGCAACACGCGATTGGGGCCGAAGGCTTTGTGAAGGGCGCTGATATCTATCATGATGTGAAGAACAGCCCCGTCAGCAGGTAGTTGGCGGCGAGGATCAGGATCGAGGCAGAGACAACCGCGTTGGTCGTGGCCCGCCCGACGCCGCGGGCACCGCGCCCGGAATTCATCCCGTGATAGCAGCCCATCAGCGCCACGATGAAGCCGAAGACCGCGCCTTTGATGAGGCCCGAGACCACATCCCAGGTTTCAAGGAAATCGGCGGTGTTGTGCAGGTAATTGGCCGGGTTGAAGCCAAGCCGCGTGGTGCCCACCAGATAGCCGCCGAAGATGCCAATGGAATCGCCTACGGCCACGAGAATGGGCAGGGTCAGCGTGGCGGCCAGAACGCGCGGGACGGTGAGGTATTTCATCGGGTTGGTGGAGAGCGTGACCAGCGCGTCGATCTGCTCGGTCACCTTCATCGTTCCGATCTCGGCGGCGATGGCGGCGGCGACGCGGCCGGCCACCATGAGCCCGCCCAGAACCGGGCCAAGCTCGCGCGCGATGCCGATCGCGACGATCGAAGGCACCACGGTTTCCGCGTTGAAACGCGACCCGCCCGCGTAGATTTGCAACGCCAACGCGCCTCCGGTGAAGAGCGCGGTCAGGCCGACGACGGGCAGCGACAGCCAGCCGATCTGCAGGATCTGCACCAGCAATTCGCGCGGATACCAGGGCGGCGTCAGCATGTGGCGCAAAAGCTGCGCGGCATAGATTGCCACCCGCCCGATGGAGGCCAACAGCCCGAGGGTGGAGCGGCCGAGCGCCGCGAGGGGGGCGGTCAGGATCACGCCGCGTCTCCGCTGTAGCGGCGCGCGTAGCGGGGGCCGAGCGAGGTCAGGATTTCGTAGCCGATGGTTGCGGCCTCGTCGGCCAGCTGGTCGACGGTCTGATGCGGGCCAAGGATGTCGAGATGGTCGGGCACCACATCGAGGGCGGACACATCGACGGTCAGCAGGTCCATCGACACGCGACCGGCCAACTTGCAGGGGGTGTCCCCGGCCCATAGCAGCGCCTTGTCGCTCATATATCGGATCAGCCCGTCCGCGTAACCTGCTGACAGTGTAGCGATTTTTGCAGGTGCATCTGCTACCCAACCGGCACCGTAGCCAACGGATTCCCCCGCCTCCACATCCCGAACCTGAATGACCGGCAGCGACAGGCGCACCACCGGGCGGGCATCGGCAAAGGGGAAGCCGCCATAGAGCCCCACACCGGGGCGGCAAAGGTCGAAATGGTAGGCGGGGCCGAGCAGCGTTCCGCCGGTTGCTGCAAGGCTGCGGGGGGCCGTCACGCCCTGGGTGATCTCGGTGAAACACGCCAACTGGGCCGCATTCTGCGGGTGGTCGGGCTCATCGGCGCAGGCGAGGTGGCTCATGACCAGCGTCAGCGGCCCGGTTTCCAGATCTGAACGCAGGGTGGCCCAGTCCGTGGGCTCCATGCCAAGCCGGTTCATGCCGCTGTCGAGCTGCACGCCATAGGCGGCGCCGGGCAGGGCCGACATATGACGCGCGACCTGTTCGCCGCAGTTGAGCATCGGGATCAGGCCCGCATCCCGGATCAGGGCTGTATCGCCCGCCATGTGGCCGGAAAAGACGTTGATCTCCGTCCCGTCCCCAAGCGCCGCGCGCAGGCTGGCGCCTTCCTCTGCGGTGGCGACGAAGAACCGCCGCACGCCTGCGCGGGCCAGCCGCAGCGCCACCTTGTCGGCACAAAGCCCATAGCCGTCGGCCTTCACCACGGCAGCGGTTTCCACGTTGGTTTTCGCGTCCAGCGCGGCCCAGTTGGCGGCGAGGGCGTCAAGGTCGATATAAAGCGTTCCGGTTCCCATGGCGCCTTGTTCCGCGCGGGGGCCGACGGGTCAAGCCCCCTTGGCGTCCTTATGGGCGTCATAGCCCGCTTCCAGCTCGCTGCGCAGGAAATCGGCGAAGCGGAGCGGCGGAAACTTCGGCGTGCCGGTGCCGGGTAGGGGGGCGATGTCGGTGTTGACGTTCGGATCGTAGAAGAAGGGGCAGGAATAGCGTTCGCGGCCCGAGCGGTTGATCACCCGATGCGGTGTGGACAGAAGCCGCCCGTTCGACATCCGGTGCAGCATGTCGCCCACATTGACCACGAAGGCCCCCTTCATGGGCGGTGCATCCACCCAGTGGCCTGTGGGCGTCATCACCTGCAACCCGCCCACATCGTCCTGCGCCAGAAGGGTCAGGCAGCCGAAATCCTTGTGCGGGGCAGAGCCGTAGAGGTCATCGGGCGCCTGCGGCGGCATTGGCGGGTAATGCAGCAGGCGCAGCCAGATCGTGGGCGTGTCAAAGGCGCGTAGGATCGTGTCGTCCTCCACCCCGATCGCCTGCAGGGCCAGCCGCATCAGCCGCGCGCCAAGGCCGCTCATCGCGCTTGCATAGGCCTCGCAGGTGGCGCGGAAGCCGGGCAGGTCGGGCCATTGGTTGGGACCGGAGAGGTACACGGCAGGGTCATGCGCCGCATCCTCGCGCATCATCATGAAGCTGGCGGACTGGTTGGGCTTTGTGACCTCGGCCAGTTCGGTCGTCACATCCGTGGAGGTGTTGATCGCGATATAGCCGCGATGGTTGCGATTGACGGCAATGGCCTCTTTCGCGGCCAGGGGAAGGGCGTGAAAGCGGCGAGAGGCCTCGAAAATGTCCTCGCACAGGTCCTCGGGAATGCCGTGATTGACGACGTAGCCGAAGCCCGTCTCGCCATAGGCGCGGGCGAACTCGCAGGCCAGGTCGGTGGTGTCCCGCCCCTCGGTCAGGGGGGCGAGATCTAGCACGGGGATGTCGGTGAACTCGGCCATCGTCCAGTCCGTCAGAACCCTTGATCGCCGCCCTGCTGCCAGGGTTTCACGAGATTGCCAAACTTGGTGAAGCGCCCGTCGAAGCTGAGGTCAACGGAGCCCACGGGGCCATGCCGCTGCTTGCCGATAATGACCTCGGCCTTGCCGTGCAGCTGTTCCATGTCCTGCTGCCATTGCGCCATGGCCTCCAGGTTCTCCTCACCCGGCTTTTCCCGTTCCTTGTAGTATTCGCCCCGGTAGACGAACATCACCACGTCGGCATCCTGTTCGATCGAGCCGGATTCCCGCAGGTCAGAGAGCTGCGGGCGCTTGTCTTCGCGGGCCTCCACCTGGCGGCTGAGCTGCGACAGCGCGATCACGGGGATGTTCAGTTCCTTGGCGATGGCCTTCAACCCTTGGGTAATCTCGGACACCTCGTTCACCCGGTTGTCGGCCTTGCCCGAGCCGCGCAGAAGCTGAAGATAGTCCACGATGATCAGGTCCAGCCCGAGGCGAGAGCGTTTGAGCCGCCGCGACCGGGCCGCGACCTGAGAGATCGGCAGCGCGGGCGTGTCGTCGATATAGAGCGGGCAGCTTTCCAGCTCCTGCGCGGCGCGCAGGTAGCGCTGGAATTCCTGTTCGTTGAGGTCACCCTTGCGGATCAGCTCCGACGGCACTTCGGCCGCCTCGGACAGAATCCGCTGTGCAAGCTGTGCCGCCGACATCTCCAGGCTGAAAAAGCCAACGACACCGCCGGAAAGCGTGCCTTCCGTTCCATCCGGTTTGGGGCCCCGCTTGAACGCCTTGGCGACGTTGAAGGCGATGTTGGTGGCCAGCGATGTCTTGCCCATCGACGGACGACCGGCGAGGATCAGCAGGTCGGAATGGTGCAGGCCGCCCAGCATCTTGTCCATATCGGCCAGCCCGGTGGACAGGCCCGCCAGCCCGCCGCCGCGGTTATAGGCGGCATTGGCGATCTCGACCGCATCGGTCAGCGCGCGCAGGAAGCTCTGGAAGCCTTTGGAGGCGGTGCCGGAGGAGGCCAGTTGGAAGAGTTGCGCCTCGGCATCGACGATCTGGTCGTCGGGCGAGCTGTCATCGCGGACCGTGGTGGCCTTGTCGGCGATGTTCTTGCCCAATTGGATGAGCGAACGGCGCAGGGCGAGGTCATGGATCAGCTGCGCATAGTCGCGGGCCGCCGTCGTGGCGATGGCGGAAAGCTGCAGGCGCAGAAGATATTCAACGCCGCCAAGCGCCTTCAGCCCCTGATGATCGGCCATGAAATTCTTGAGCGTCGTGGCGTCGGTCTGCATGCCGGAGGTGATGCGCTTCGAGGCAAGCTCGAAGATATCGGCATGGACGGGATCATAGAAATGATCGGGTTTCACCAGGTCTTCGATACGATCCAGAACGTCGTTGGACGACAGAATCGCCCCCAGAAGCTGCTGCTCCGCCTCGACATTCTGAGGAAGGTCAGCGGTTTCAGCAGCTTGCGGGAGATTGCCCGCCACATTGCTGATCTCGTTCATCGCTGATCCCCTGTTTTTTAACTGCCCCTGAGGCCCGTGTCATAGCAAATCGGCCTGCGGGCGGGCAATCTGGATATCCTGTGGACAGGCTGTGGAGAAGCGCGCCCGCCACTTGAACTGCGCCCCTGAATGAGGCGCTATCGCGCGGCACGGGCGCGGGGAAGGGCCTTGCAAGGCCCTTGATAAAAGGCGTTTGCAAACGCCTTGGCGCTAGCCCCGCGCGGCGCGCCAGGCTTCGGGATCCTTGAGAAATCGTGCGACCGAGTCGAGTGTCGCGTCATCAAAATCACCCGCGCGGCGCGCCTCGGCCAGCACGTCCCACCACGTGCACAGGTAATGCAGTTCCACCCCATGGGCGCGCAGGGTCGGGATCGTCTCTTCAAAGATGCCGTAGTAGAAAATGACCGCCGTATGCCCGCATTCCGCCCCGGTATTGCGGATCGCATCGACGAATTTCAGCTTCGATCCGCCATCGGTGGTCAGATCCTCGATCAGCACCACGCGCTGACCCTCGCTCATGTCGCCTTCGATCTGGGCATTGCGCCCGTGGCCCTTGGGCTTTTTCCGAACATAGGTCATCGGCAGCGCCATGCGTTCAGCCACCAGCGCGGCGAAAGGAATGCCCGCCGTCTCGCCACCGGCGACATTGTCAAACGCTTCCAGCCCGGCATTTCGCATCAGGGTGCAGGTCAGGAAATCCATCAATGTGGAGCGGATGCGCGGATAGCTGATCAGCTTGCGGCAGTCGACATAGGTGGGTGCCTCTTTGCCATTGGAATGCACAAAGGGCGTGTCCGCGTTGAAATGCACCGCCTTGATGTCGAGCAGCATGCGCGCGGTCAGTTGGGCGATGGTGGCCTGATCGGGGTATGAGCTGGGGATCATCTGTCACCTCTCGTGGTGGGCCGGGGATGCCTCCGGCGGGGGTATTTCGGCAAAGAAGAAGGGGTTACGTCACGCGCCAGAACAGCGGATGGCCTGGGTCGAAGACGGTCACAGGGCCGTCGCCGGTGTCGATCTTGGCGGGATAGGCGACGGGATCGGGCTCTTTCACCAGCGTGATCGTGTCTTCGTTCGGCGGCAGACCGTAGCGCACCGGGCCGAACATGGAGGCGAAGCCCTCCAGCTTGTCGAGCGCGCCTTCCTCTTCGAAGACATGGGCCAGGCAGGCCATGGTGTTGGTGGCGGTGAAACAGCCCGCGCAGCCGCAGGCGCTTTCCTTGTTCGCATCATTGTGGGGTGCGCTGTCGGTGCCGAGGAAGAAGCGCGGGTTGCCGGAGGTCGCGGCCTTGCGCAGCGCCTCCATATGCTCGCGCCGCTTGGCGACCGGCAGGCAGTAATAATGCGGCTTGATTCCGCCCACGAGGATGTGGTTGCGGTTGATCATCAGGTGATGGGAGGTGATCGTTCCGGCGATGTCACCCTCGGCGCCCGCCACATAGTCGATCCCGTGGGACGTGGTGATGTGTTCCAGCGTCACTTTCAGGCCGGGTGTGCGTTCCCGCAGCGGGTGCAGGACGGTTTCGAGGAACACCTGTTCACGGTCGAAGATATCGACCTCATGGGTCGTCACCTCGCCATGGATGCAGAGCGGCAGGCCGATCTCGGCCATGGTCTCCAGCACGCCGCGCACATTGTCGACATTGGCAACACCCGAAGCCGAATTCGTCGTCGCGCCCGCCGGGTAGAGTTTGACCGCTGTCACCAGCCCGCTGGCATGGGCGGAGGCGACATCCGCCGGGTCGGTCTCTTCCGTCAAGTAGAGCGTCATCAGCGGCTGGAACGACATCCCCTTGGGCAGGGCGGCCATGATCCGGTCGCGATAGGCGGCGGCCTGAGCGCCGGTCACCACGGGCGGCACGAGGTTGGGCATGATGATCGCGCGGGCGAAATGGCGCGCGGTTTCGGGCAGGACACCGGCCAGCATCGCGCCATCGCGCAGGTGCAGGTGCCAGTCGTCGGGGCGGCGGATCGTGAGGCTCTGGGTCATGGGGCTTGCGCTACAACGGTTTTGGGCCATGTGCAAAGGGGAAAGCGCCGCTGCGGCGGCGGAGACAGCGGATTTCGATTGCGCAAAGCCTTGCCGATGACCTGCCCCTTGCATGATGCCGCAGTGCAACAGACCTGCGCGGCAGGCTATGCTACCCCTGCGAAGTGATGTCCGGGATCGGGGTTCCATATGTTTTTCAGCTTTCTTATTGGCCTGCTGGCTGGTTTTGCCGAACCATTTGCCGCGCCGTATGTGAAACGGGCGGTTGAGGACGTGTTCGATCTGTCCATCCCGGTCGAAAAATCCGAGTTCGACATGCTGACATTGCTGTTGCTGTTGGCCGCAGGCGGGGGGATTGCGGCTCTGCTGTCCGTGGCGATGCTCGGGCCGCTGCTGATCGGGGCCTTTCTGGGGCTGTTCGGCAAGCGGCTTTACGCGGCCGCAACCGAAGTTCATATCCGTCCAGGGCCGCGCGACGACGCCTGACGGACGGGCAGGATCTTTGAACCATTTGTTGCCGACTGTCGTCTAAAACATGGGCAGGTGGAGCGGTTTCGTTCCACAGTGACTGCCTTTTGTTTCACAACAGGGGCTGGCCAAGACGGATATTGCAGTCAAATATGGATCAAGGGCTGGCCTGCTCGGGTCCGTCTCAATTCCACGATCCCCGGCCAACCGGGGGCGATCCAAATCTTCGCACCAGCAGACATTTCGGAGGTCCACGTCATGATCCAAAAAACCCTTCTCACGCTTGCCATTCTGAGTGCCGGGACGGCAGCGCTGGCAGAATGCCCGCAGAGCATGGCCGATACCGGCGACGGTGTTTACGTCAGCTTCAACGATTTCTACGTGCGTTACGACCGGCAGGCTGATGGCTCTGTGATCGAGCAGGAGGTTTATCTTGAAGATGGCGGCGGTTTCCGCGTGCACAGCATTTCCGGCGCCTTCGTGCTGCAAAGCTGGGACACGCGCCATGGGGCGCTGATCGGCAACACTTCTGAAGTCACGACATATGCGGTCGGGGTGGAAAACCTGCCGACGCTGTTTCCTGGCCAGACATGGCAGGGCAGCACCGTGCGCCGCCATGACGATGGCACCACCAATGTCGAAACCGTTGACGTGCTGATGGAGCCGGAGACCGGGATGTCGCTTGGCGCCTGCAGCTACGCGTCCTGGCCGATCCGGGTGACGACGACCGGCGAGGATGGCGGCGCCTATGTGGACCGCCTGACCTACCTGCCGACCCTCGGATTCGCGATCTACCATGGTGGATCGGACGCGGGCGAAGGCTTTGTGCCGGACATGCCGGTCGCGATCTCGACTGAGCCGCCGACCGTCAATGGCGATGGCCAGATGACAGGTGCGGCAGCCGGTAATCCGACCCCTGCACCGGCCCCCACTGCACCGCAGCCGTCCAAGTAAACTGATCGGACGTCCTCGCTGCGTCGGCCCGTTGGGTGGGCGCGGCCATGGCCCTCAGGCCGTGTTCAGGCGCTCTGCTTCGATGGTCATCATGCGGCGCGCGAATTGGGCGTCACCGGTGGCGGCAAGCCCGCGCTGCGCCACGATATAGGGAAGCGTGCTGCCGCCGCGTTCCGCCGCCCGGTCCATCAGTCGCTTGAGGTAGTCGGGATTTGTCTTGCGCAGCGCCCGCGTGATCTGTGCAAAGCGCAGCGGCGACATGCGGCCATTGCCGGTGGCCTTCAACAGGCGGTCGAGCGTCGAATGCGGCTCCAGCAGCTTCAGCAGGTTGCGGCCTGCGCCGCGCCACCGGATGCGGGTCACGGATTTGCCCCGGAACTGTGCCGCGTGTGCGGCGTCCAGCAGTTCCAGCGGGTCGTAGAGGACAAAGGCCTGTTCCGCCGCGTCCAGCATGGCGGGGGCATAGCCGTACCGGCTGGTGAAATCCTTGCGCCACGCCTTGCGAAACCGCAGCTCGAAGGGGGCGGCATCCCGGTTCAGGCTGGCGGCAGGCGACAAGGCCAGAACCCGCGCCCCGGGCGCGGCCACGGAATAGGCGCAGGCCGCATGGCCGCACATCGGCCCCGCACCCAGGAAAATCACCTGATCGAAACTGTCGAAAAAATCTTCGTCGATCAGGCGGTCGAAAAAGCGGTAAAGCGCCTCGTCGCGAAACCAGGTGTCACCCTCCGCCATGAGGCTGAGATAGGACCATTCGCGTTTGCTGACCGCGTCAAACCCCACCGGCAGCGCATCGCGCCCCTGGCTCATGATGCGGCCGACCTCGTCGAAGGTGACCAGCAGCGTGTCGCCTTCCTGCACGTAAAGCGCCCGGTGATGGGCGCCGATCCGGTCGAAAAAACCGTGCATGTTTCCGATCTGGTCCATTCGGGCCAGCCAATCGGCACGTGTCGGTCGCTCACCTTGCATGGGCATCTGCATGTCGTTCATGGAGGTCTCTCTACATCGGCACTTGTTAACTTAATGCAAATCTGACCGGAGAGTAAGGCACCGCCATGGGCTCGGCGGGAAATTACCGTGGGATTTCTGACGGGATTCTGGCGGCATGTTCCGCATCCCGGCAACAATGCCTTTGCGATGACTTGAATTGATCGCCGAGCGCGCAAGGTTAGGGTTCGGTTCACCTGTGGGGCGACGATCTGACCGGCGAGTGGCAGGCAGGGATTCGAGCGTCACGTCTTGACCCGGACCCCAAGGCCGGGGCTTGATGGGCACCAAAGAGGGAGAGGTCATGCAGTCCATCGACGAGGTCCAGAGCGCGCTTGCCGAACAGAACTATGTTTGCGGACGGGCGCTGGCCACCGTTTTGTTCCTCTCGCTCCGCCTCGGGCGACCGCTGTTCCTGGAGGGCGAGGCCGGCACCGGCAAGACCGAGATCGCCAAGGCCATCGCCGCGGCGCTTGGACGGCGGCTGATCCGGCTGCAGTGCTATGAAGGGCTCGATGCTGCCAGTGCCGTCTATGAATGGAACTTCGCCGAACAGATGATCGCCATTCGCGCCGCAGAGGCCGCAGGGGGGGCCGATCGCGATGTGCTGAAGGGCGAGCTTTTCACCGAAGAGTTCCTGATCGAACGCCCGTTGCTGCAAGCCATGCGTCCACAATCGGGTGGCGCGCCGGTGCTGCTGATTGACGAGATCGACCGGACAGACGAACCTTTCGAGGCATTTCTGCTGGAGGCGCTGTCGGATTTTCAGGTCACGATCCCGGAACTGGGCACCATCAAGGCCCCTGAACCCCCGATCGTCATCCTGACCTCGAACCGCACGCGAGAGGTTCATGACGCGTTGAAACGCCGGTGCCTGTATCACTGGGTCGACTATCCGAGTTTCGACCGAGAGATGGAGATCCTGCAGGCGCGCGCCCCTGAGGCTGCCGCGCAGCTTAGCCGCGAGGTGGTCGGGTTCGTGCAGCGCCTGCGCACAGAGGATCTGTTCAAACGCCCCGGCGTGGCGGAAACCATCGACTGGGCCAAATGCCTGCTGGCGCTCGATGTGCTGGAACTGTCCCCCGATGTCATCGCCGACACAATCGGGGCGATCCTGAAGTATCAGGATGACATCCAAAAGTTGCAGGGGTCCGAGGCCAAACGGCTGCTGGACGAGCTGCGCGACGAGGCCGTCGGGTAATTGTCTTGCGCAAATTATGTGCGCTCCGCCTCAAACCACGGGACTCGCAGGCTTTTCTCTGGTAAGCATTGATCAGCAGGGACGCCGGGGGACGGCCCGGCATGTTCCTGAGACGTTCAGACACAGGGAGCATTTGCCATGATTAAACGTTTCTTCGCGCTTGCGACTTTGATCGCGGGCCTTCTGGGCGCCAGCCAGACATTGGCCTGCCCGAACTGGAACAATCCCACCGTTTTCGGCCAGGCGACGTTGAACGCGGGGTTTCTGCCGGATCCCTATGTGCGCAACATCACGGCAGGTGGGCGGGTGAATCTCGCCAATTGCTACCCCTATCTCGGGCCGGGCTGGGTCGTCTCGCGGCCTGACTTCCGGCTGCATTACTACGGACAGTCCCCGACCGGACGCATGACCATCGCCTTGCAGGCCCGGTCCAACGTCGATCCGATCCTTGTCGTGAATGCACCGGATGGATCGTGGCATTACAATGACGATTATCGCGGCTATGACCCTGCCATCGTCTTCTTCAATCCGATGTCGGGCCAGTACGATATCTGGGCGGGCAGCTATCACCGCAGTTCCAACAACCCGGCTGTGCTGATCGTGACGGAATACAATTACTGAGACACACAGGTACTGAGACATTCAGGGCTCCGGGCCGATGACCGGCCCGGAGCCGTCAGTCCTTTCCTAGCACTGGCTCATCGGCCAGCCTGACGGCAGGATGCAGATCGCCCGATCATTCTGGATGTCGTCGTTGCGACCGTAGATCATGGCCATTCCCGGCGCGGGGGGCGAATACATGATCAGGCTGGCATCGGTCCTGAAACTGAGAGACCCCATCGAGGACGCAGCCGCGAGATAGCGCTGATCCGGCATCAAACTTATACCATAGGTCTGGATGTTCTGGATCTGCCCGTTTCGGACGATACCCGTGAACACGGTGTAGGCACCGGGCTGGTAATACATGCCCCCGTTGGGAGAAAGCGGTGTGGTATTGGCAGGTTGGGCCGCGAATTGGCCCATCTGACGGGTGAAGGTCCGCCATGGGTAGTAGGTGGTGATTGCGCCACCGCCTCCACCGCCCCCGGCTGTCGCGCCGCCACCCGTGCTGCCGCCGCCATGACCGGAATAGCCCGATCCGCTGCCATAGTTCGAATTGGGGTTGGAACAATCCGCAGTATCCGTGCCCCAGGCGCAGTAGCCAAGCCCGTTCGGTTCGTCGCAATCGCCATCATTGGTGTAGGGGCAGGGGTTCATCAGACCGCCGCCGCCAGATGATCCTCCCCCGGCGGATGAGCTGCCATAGCCGCTGCCGCTGCCGAAGTTGGAATTGGGGTTCGAACAGTCGGCGGTATCGGTGCCCCAGGCGCAGTAGCCCAGGCCATTCGGCTCGTCGCAATCGCCGTCATTGGTATAGGGACAGGGGTTGTAGAGCTGCGCATGTGCAGGGGCAGGGAACTGGGAAAGACCAGCCAGCGCGCCGAACACCAAAACGGTCGCAATCTTAAGTGTTTCTTGCATCGAACATGTCTCCTTGAAGTGTCTCATGGCACGTCAGACGACGCGCCTGAATTGTTGCAATAGATGGCATGTGCAACTATGACGTGGATCAATATTAGCGCTAACCTGTCGCGTGTTCTGTGGTCACTGACGCTACGGAAGCCAAGCTGCACACGCGGCGCGGAGGCGGGTGGCTTCCGGCAGTCAGGCCCCCGCGGGTCGCATCCACTCCGCCTGTCCGGGGCTTGACGTTTCAGCACAGAGCGCTTCTTGTCATCACATGGCTGAACAGATCCCGCTGGAGCTGCCGGATAACCCGCAGCTCACCGCCAATATCACCCATTTCGCCCGTGCGCTTCGGGCCGGGGGGCTCAAGGCCGGGCCGGGCCGGGTGCTGGACGCGGTGCGCGCGGTCGAAGCGGCGGGGTTCTCGGAACGGGTTGATTTCTATCACGTTCTTCAGGCCTGTTTTGTCAGCCGCCCCGAGGAACGTGCCACCTTCGACCAGATCTTCCGGCTCTACTGGCGCGATCCGCGTTATATCGAGCATATGATGGCGATGATGCTGCCCGCGATCCGGGGCGTGGCGGAGGAACGGCAGGTGAAGCCGGCCGAGAAACGCGCGGCGGAGGCGCTGCTGGAGGGTGTCACCCGCGATCTGCCAGAGGGGGCCGATCAGCAGGACGAGGGCACCGAGATCGAGGTCGACGCGACCCTGACCATGTCGCGGGAGGAACGGTTGCGCACGCTCGATTTCGAACAGATGAGCAATGCGGAGATGGCCGAGGCCAAGCGGATCATCGCGGGGCTTTCCCTGCCGGTCAAACCCCTGCAAAGCCGCCGGACCATGGCCGCCACACACGGCCGGCTGCCCGACTGGCGGCGCACCATGCGCAGCGCCATGCGGCAGGGGGGAGAGATCACCGGTTTCGACATGAAGGCGCGGCGCATCCGTTGGCCCAACCTCGTGGTGCTCTGCGATATCTCCGGCTCCATGTCCTCCTACAGCCGGGCCGTGCTGCATTTCCTCCATGCGGTTGCGAACCGGAAGGGGCAGGGGTGGGCGAAGGTCCATGCCTTCACCTTCGGGACGCGGCTGACCAATATCACCCGCCATATGGAGGCACGGGATGTGGACGCGGCACTGGCCGCCGCCGGGGCAGAAGCGCAGGACTGGGAGGGCGGCACACGCATCGGGCAATGCCTGACCGCGTTCAACCGTGACTGGTCGCGCCGGGTGTTGGGGCAGGGGGCGGTTGTGCTTTTGATCACCGACGGGCTGGACCGCGACGAACCGGAGGCGCTGGCCGCCCAGATGGAGCGGCTTCACCTTTCGTCAAGAAAACTCATCTGGCTCAACCCGCTGCTCCGGTGGGACGGCTTCGCGCCGAAGGCCGCCGGGATCAAGGCGATGCTGCCCCATGTGGACAGTTTCCGGGCAGGCCACAACATCGCCGCCCTGCAAGGGCTGGCTGAGGCCCTGTCCCGCCCCGACGACATGGGCGAAAAAGCCCGGCTGATGCGGATGTTATGAGAGTTTCTTGATTGACGCTGACACGGGGCAGGGCTAGACCATCCCCGCGTTGCCCGTGTGGCGGAATTGGTAGACGCAGCGGATTCAAAATCCGCCGCCGCAAGGCTTGCCGGTTCGAGTCCGGCCACGGGTACCACTCCACTCCATTGAAACCCTTGTTTTACAGGCGTTTAGGGCTGGATGTTGTGGTAGCCGTACCCCACTTGTTACCCCACCAAGGTTTGCCCCATGCGCCCCATGTGAAATTGGGCGCAGGCGGGTGTTTGCCCCGCGCCGGGGGCTACCCCCCTAGCAAGGGCTGTTTGTCCGTGCTGGGGCGGCTGTGGTGCCGCACAAGCCACTTGCCCAGCTACTTAATCAATCCTAGGTTGAGTTTAGCAAGTAGCAACAAAGCATGAACAATATTGAGAAAGCCTTGCAATGCCACGCGGCCGCCGTGATGGCGGCACAGGCGATTGACCGCGAAGCCGTGATGGGGTGGGCACGTGAACGCGACAGGATACTTACGGAACTGTTCGGCGAAGCAATGTTCGGGCGGTTGGTCCTAGGGTTGGGCTAACCCGATTCGCTACTAACCCAACCCGAAACCGCTCCAAGGAAGCTTGGAGCGGTTTTTCTTTTCGGGTGTATCCCCTTGACTTACGGTAGTCGGATGCCCCACCGACGAGGCTTGCCTTGCGCACCACTTCAACGTGCGCTTCGGACACCTGAATTGCCTAATTGAGGGTACACACATAAGGGTCAGGATCTATTTACAGCCCCAACCTCAACGGCGGCTTCTACCAACTGCGGGCGTTCGGTAAAACCACGGCGATATCCTGAGAAGCGGGACACAGCACCAATTCGCTGCGGCCACGAAGCCTTCTTGCCGATTGAGAGAAGCGGCCATTCAACTACAAACTGCGCGGCAGCTTTGCTAGCAGGAGGTCGTTGCTGCCCAAGAGCACAACTAGAAAGAGTAATTCAAGCTGCCTCACAGGCGGTCATCCAATCAGCTCATCTGAGCGATCATCCGTTTCACCGAAGCGTTTCAAAACAGCCGGTTTCGTACCCTCGTAGACCCTGTGAAGGTTTTCTTTGATCCGCTCGTTCTCACGCTCGAAAAGGCAACTTCCGTTCAGGTCCGACGCGACGATGAATGGCCCCATACGGTTGCACCGGATGACCCACATGGCCTGGGCGATCCCCAGTTCCTCGTGCCAGTGCACCGCTTCCACGTTGTCCACCCCGCGCCCCAGAAGCGCCCCTGTGCCGTAGCCCACTGTCGAAAGGTAAACCGCACCGTTGGGCACGAAGTAGGACTTGTAATCCTTCGACGACATGCCGCCCTTGCCGATGATGAGCTTGGCCCCGGTCTTGGCCATCCATTCGGGCAGCCACTTGGCAAAGCGGAACGAGGCCGTGGCCGTGACTGCACCCATGTCGAAACTGCCATCGGGCCGGATGGTGGCGGCGGGCGAGCAGTGGAAATTGGCCGCGCTTTGCGATGGCAGTTCCATCGGGATGTTGGCCTTGTCTTCCAGCGCGCGCATGTAGACACCTTCGCGCGCCGTATACATCAGCCCGTTGAGATAGACGATGTCGCCAAGGCGCAGCGCGGCAATCTCTTCGGGTGTGGGGGTGGTGCTGAGGACGATCTCACGGGGTTTCATGCCACGCCCTCCGCTGCCTCGGACGCCCAATCAACGGTTTCGCGGCGTTGGTAGTCGGTGAACCAGTCGGGATCGGTGCGATGTTCCACTCGCCCGTCGGGGAAGATGCGGGCCACGGCCCGTCGCGAGGACAGGCAGAAGGCATGGACCGACATCTGCATGCCGCCGGTGTGGCAGTAGCCCACCTCGATATTGCAGTCGATCACCATGTTCTTGCCGACAAAGCCCATGGCCCCCATGCCGATGGAATTGCCCAACTCCTTGAATTCTTCCTCCAGCTCGGCGATGCGCGGGTCGGAATTGCGGCTGCCCACGGTGCGCAGACAGGCCGCGCGCTTTCCCAGGACCATGCAGGTATCCTTGCAGCCGCCAAGCCCGATGCCGATGATCGCGGGCTGGCAGGCGAGACCGCGCTTGCCGAAGGCCACCAGGCTGTCGAGGTAGAAGCGCTTGATCCCCTGGATACCGTCCGAGGGAAAGAGCATCCGGTAATCGGTGCCGAAAAGCCCGCCCTTGTGCACGGTGATCAGGTCGATCCACTCGCCCCCCGGCTCGTAACCATATTCGATTTCGGGCGCACCGATGCCCACGTTGTTGTTGTGATCCGTCCGCCAGAGCGGATGCACCCGGTTGGGCCGCAGCGGCACCCCGGTGGTGCGGTTGGCGGTGGCGCGGCGCAGTGCCGCTTCCAGCGCGATGGGGCCGCCCTCGATCCGGGTTTCGTTGCCCATCTTGACATACCAGCGCGGCGTGCCGGTATCGCCGCACATGGCGCGGCGGTCTTGCTTCGCGGCTTCGTAATTTTCCAGCATCGCCTGCAACACGAAGGACGACAGGTCGCCATCCTCGGTCTCGGCGGCGGCCTTCAGCCCGTCGAGGTAGTCCTGCGGAATCTCGATGGCAGCCTTGTCCATCAAGGTCTCGGCGGTGGATTGAATGAGGTCGATCGGGATCATCAGGTCGCTCCCACAAGCGTTTCGGGTTCGCCCTCGGGCAGGATGGTTTCGCCGGGGCGGACGATGGTGAACTGCACGTCCTCGCGCCCGACCTCGACCGTCTCGCCGGACTGGCGCGCCACGGTGAAGTACGAGCTTTCCAGCGCGCCGGGTTCGGGGAAGTCCTCTCGGAAATGGGCCCCGCGAGAGTTTTCACGCGCGAGGCCGGCCTTGGCGATGACCTCGGATATATCGGTCAGCGAGGCCATGTTGAGCCAGTCGTGCCAGGTCAGGTTGAAGGCGAGGTTCGAGCCGTCCACCCCGGTTTCGAGGAGTTCGGCCCGGATGTCCGCCAGCTTGCGCAGGCCGCGCTCCATGCCGGGGCCGGTGCGCATGACGCCCACGTCGTCCCACATCGCCTCTTGCAGCTTGTGGCGCAGCGCCTGCACATTGCCCGGCGTCTTGGCCAAGGGGCGGCAGGCGCGGGCGATCTCCGCGGCCAGTACGGTTTCGTCGGGATCGCGCAGCGCACCGATCTTGCGGATGTCGGCTCCCATCACGTCGCCTGCAACGCCGCCATAGACGGTGGAATTGGCTACCCCATTGCCGCCGAGCCGGTTCGAGCCATGCGCGCCGCCCGCATCCTCGCCCGCGACGTAGAGCCCCTCCATCGCGGTGCGCGTGTCTGCATCGACGATGACGCCGCCCATGAAGTAATGCGCGGTCGGCACCACCTCGACCTTGCCGCCCGCCAGGTCAAAGCCGCTATCGGCGCAGCGCTTGACCATGCCCGCGAACTTGCGCCGCACGTTCTCGGGGCCAAGGTGGCCCATGGAAATGAACATTCCCACCTGGTCGGGGTCGTTGGCCTTGCGCATCTCGGCATAGATGCCGCGGCTGACCACGTCGCGGGTGGCCCGCTCGCCAAGCGCGTCATAGTCGAACATGAAGCGCTGCCCCTGATGGTTCAAAAGCTGCCCGCCCGCGCCGCGCAGGCCCTCTTCCAGCACCGTGCCCGTCATCCGGGTGTGATCGCCCGCCAAGAGTCCGGTGGGGTGAAACTGCACCATTTCCATGTCGCGTAGAGGCAGGCCTGCGCGGAGTGCCATGGCCAGCCCGTCCATCGTCTTGTCGCCCGATGGCGTGTGATACTTGTACATCGTCGGCCCGCCGCCGGTGCCCATCATCACCGTCTTGGCGCGCACGAAGCGAAAGCGACCTGTGCGCATGTCGATGAATAGAACCCCCGCCAGCGCAGAGCCGTCGCGGGTGGGGATGAGGCCGATGGCGCGGTGTTCCTGTAGCTTCTCAACCGGACGTGCCAGAACCTGCTCCATCAGGCGGCTGATGATCTCGATCCCCGTCAGGTCGCCCTTGTGCACGGTGCGGTCGGCGGTCTGTCCGGCGAAGGCCTTCTGGTGCACGCTGCCGTCAGGGTTGCGGTCGAAATAGCAGCCGATCTCGTTCTCAAGTTCGTGGATGCGCGTCACCGCTTCCTTGCACAGTTTCCAGGCCATGTCCTGGTTTGGCAGCCATTTGCCGCCATTGATCGTATCCATGAAGTGCCGTTCGACGCTGTCGCCGCCGCCAAGCGCCACGTTGTAGCCGCCCTGAACCATCCGTGTGCAACCGCATTTGCCGATGAGCCCCTTCACAGCCAGCGTGATCCGCGTGCCTTCGGGTGCCGATTGCAGCGCATGGAGCGCGGCAAAGAGCCCCGCTCCGCCGCTCCCAAGGATCAGGATATCGGTGTCGTGGCGGTCCATTTGGGTCATTGGGTTCATGGCTTACACCGCGTTCAGAAGAAAGGCGCCCGAGACCAGGAAGGCCCCGGCCAGGGCGGATGCGGCCAGCGTCTTCTGCCGCCCCGTCCAGGGCAGGAATTCCAGCGCAAGAAGACGCAGCCCGCCGAAGAAATGCACGGCCAGCAGGAAGACGAGGCCGAACTCGGCCAGTTTCACCAGCGGCATCTCGGCCCAGTGCAGGAACGAATCCAACCGGTCGGGATCAGTCAGCGCCAGCGACAGCACGTAGAAATGCGCGGGCAGGAACAGCGCCAGCCCCATTCCAGACAGGCGGTGCAGCAGGTAGGCCAGGCCAAGCGGATGGGCGAGATGGGCCTTCATGGCATCACCGTCACGGCCCACACGGCCCGCGCGCCCAACCCCAGAAAAGCCAGCCCAATCCCCCAGGTGACGCCCGCCAGCGCCCCACCGCGCAGCCCCGTTGCCTCGTGCATGATGACGCGCAGCCCGATCGCGGAATGGATTGAAACAGCCAGGACGAAGAGCCCGTAGAACAGCATCCAGAAGAGCGAACCTTGCGTCCGAGACAGGATTTCGCCCGCGCTCAGCCCGCCTTGGATGGCGTAGATCATCACCCCAAGATGCGTCAGCACCAGCGGGGCCATCATCATCGCCGACAACCGCTGCAGCATGTAAAGCCTCAGGTCCAGCACCTCATCCCCTCCTCTTGAAGAATGTTTGCACCGAGGCGCGCTTGAGCCCGGCAATCGCGCGCATCGGGTCCAGTTCGTTGGGGCAATGCATCGTGCAGCTGCCCTGGCTGTGGCAGTTATGGCAGCCGCCGTTTCCCGATACGCCATCGAGGATCGCCTGACGGTCGACCTCCTTGGCGTCGTTGAACAGGGTCCAGGCCCGTTGAAGCGCGGCAGGGCCGAGGTAATCGGGATTGCCCGCCACCGTGTCGCAGGCCGCGTAGCAGACCGAGCAGTTGATGCACTCGATCGCCGTGTTGGCTTCGGCGCGCGCAGGCTCGTCGGGGCGAATTGCGGGCATCGGGTCGTGCCGGGTGGCCGTCGGGTGATGGTGTCCCCCGGCCTTGATCCATTTGTCGAAGAACGGGTCCATGTCGGCGGCCAGGTCCTTGATCACCGGCAGGTTGCGCAAGGGCGCGATTGTCACCCGGTCTTCCGCCAACACCTTTTTGACATGGGTCCGACAGGTCCAGCGCGGCTTGCCGTTGACCATCATCGCGCAGGATCCGCACATGCCGACGCGGCAGGCAAAGCGATAAGACAGTGTTGGATCAGCGTTCTGTTGAATCCAGCTGACCACATCAAGAATGGTCTGATTGTCTTCGGCGGGCACCTCGAAGGTCTGATAGTATCCGCCTTCACCCGTCCCGCGCCAGACCGACACAGACAGTACGCCAAGCTTGGTCTTCACGTCCATTTAGACGCCCTGATGATCTGGTATCGGACAATTAGCATCAAATTTAGCCTTTTGGTTCACGGCGTTGTCAGAGTTTGGCTCTGAGGTCGCCGGCGCCGCGTTGGCGCCGGCATAGGAGCAGGTCAGGCGTCGTGGACGTAGTAGCGGCCCATGGTGCCTGCGGCCTCTTCGAGGCGCGCGAAGGTTTCCATGTCGCCGGCGAGTTCCGTCTTGAACTCGTCCCATTCGCTGCGCTGGTAGCCGCCAGCGGCCTGCCATTCGGCCAGCTGGTCGTCGCTCAGAGAGTGGAACTCCACTCCGAAGTTGCGCAGCTCGGCCATCGCATAGGCGCGCGCCGCCGGGACCTTCGCCAGGTTCTGCTGCGTCGTGATCTCGCCGGCAAACTCAATGCCTTCCTGCACGTCGGCGGGCAGGGAGTTGAACCATTCCAGGTTCATCGAGAAGACCTGCCCGTCTGGCACCGCCTGGGTGAAGGTCACGTGGCTGAGAATCTCACCGAAGCCGAAGACATGCAGCGCGCCGACCGACGGGTCGAGCGCATCGGCCACGCCCTGACGGATCGCCGACGGGGTTTCGCCCCAGGCCACCGGGGTCGGGTTCGCGCCAACCATGCGGTAATACTGCTGCAACATGGCGGAGCCCGGAACGCGGAACTTGACGCCTTCCATGTCAGCCGGGGTGATGATCGCATCGCCGCCCTGACGCACGGCCACGACACGCGGGTCGATGACGACATAGTAAAGCGGCTTGAAGCCCGCCTCCGCGATGCGCGGATGCACGGTGCTGTTCCAGGTCTCGGAGTTGACCAGGTTGGTGAAGCGCTGGTTGGAGCCACAGAAATACGGCAGGTTGATCAGGTCAACAGCCGGCGCGAAGGGCGCGAAGTTGGACAGCGAGTGCTGCGCACATTGGATGGTGCCGCCCTGAACCGCCTGCGCCAACGCCCCACCGGCGCCAAGCTGACCGCCTGGCGCGAGACGCACATAGACCTTGCCGTTGGTCAAGTTCTGGATGTTTTCCTTCAGGTCCAGCTGCATGATCGGGTAGCTGCGGGATGCACCAAGCACATAGGCGGTGGCCAGCGTCATGATGTGGTCAGCCGCGTCCTCACGCTCACGCTCCTCCTGCGCGGTTTGTGCGACGGCCTGATCGGACCACAGAACGCCCCCTGCCCCGGCAACCATGGCAGCGGTAAAGCCACCGGTCCCTGCCAGCTTGAGGAAATTCCGCCGTTCGGCCGATTTCAGCTCCTGCTTGTCTTTGAAGTCCATTCCGCTTCCTCCCTTAGTTTCGCGGTCTTATTCGTCAGCGTTGCGCCGGGCCTCTGCCTTCAGAATGCCGGACACGAACGTGATGGATGTCAGGAAGAGGACGATCATTTCAGCCACATCGCCCATGAACGCGGCGTCAGCGAAGGCGCCAAGCACGACATTGGCGAGGAAGATCAGAAACAAGACTGCTGAAATTGCGAAGACCATGGTTCCTCCCGAACTCGGCTGGTGGGCCAAGTGGCTGACTCCAGCTGTACTAGGGGGAAGCTTATATTGTAGAATGACTAACGAAAAACATAAATTGTTTAACTTTACAGAAAGCAATGCTTACAAAAAGCGGTTGGAGCTATGTAGTTCTAGCTGTTTTTCGCGCTGCTTGCTCAGCACAATGGAACTTTCTATGTAACCCGCAATTGCTATTCTCGGACTCTGGCTTGACCCTCTCACGACTCGTCCTTAGCTGGCCGCGACATCTGGCGCATCGTGTGCAGAATTGCCGACCAGTCGTTTCCGGCTAACCCATGCGAACGAGAGACTGAATAGAGCTGGGCGGCGGCGGCTCCTACGCCCAAGGGAACATCCAAGTCAGCACCATACGCCAGGGCGAGGTTGAGGTCCTTGGACGCAAGGCCAAGGGCGAACTCCGGGGAGATGTCTCCGCTGAAGACCTTGCGATCATACGCTCCGGACAAGAAGCCCTTGCCCGCTGCGGTGCCGGCCATGATCCGTGCAGTGAGCATCAGGTCGAGCCCAGCCGTTTCCGCGAAAGCCAATGTTTCCGCTGTCAGCGCGTTTAAGGCAGTGGACATGTAATTATTAATTATCTTCGTGCGCGTACCAGTTCCGTTGCCACCACAGTGAAGCGTCTCTCGCCCCATTGCAGAAAACAACGGTGCAGCCGTCGCAACATCTTCTGCGGTGCCACCGGCCAGAATGAGTAACTCTCCCTTCTCTGCATATTCAGAGGTGCCGCCGACGGGCGCATCAATCATGCGAATCCCGAGCGACGAAAGCCGACTAGCAAGGCTATCGGTCATACTTGGAGCAATTGTGCTCATATCTATGAACACCGTGGCGCTATCCATTGCAGCCGCCACGCCGTTGGCTCCGAAGAGGGTGTCCTCCACATCGGGTCCGTTAGGTAACATCGTAACGACAAATTCACGACCGGTTGCGGCCTCGGTCGCAGTGGAACAGGAGTGACATCCATGACCCGCGGCCTTGTCCATAGCAGCAGGAAAGACATCGAACGCCCAGACATCATGACCAGACTCAACCAGATTGCGGGTCATTGAAAGCCCCATGCGTCCAAGCCCAATGAAACCGATATTGGCCATCTGATCGTTCCTTCTGCTTCGGTGTTGAGGAAGACCCTAATCGTAACCTCTGCAAACAGAAAGTTAGTAATAATTTACTTTCCTGTAGACTTGTCTTACACAAATCGATGAACGGCCCAACGCTCTGGAAAGCTACTGAGCGTCGTCCATGATCGCCAAACTCGATGAAAGCTGGAGGTCGCCATATCCATTCGGATGCTCAGAACCCTAATCGCAGTGGCGGACAAAGGAACGTTTAGTGCTGCTGCCGACGCCGTTTACGTGACACATGCTGCCGTGAGTCAGCAGATGCGCGCTCTGGAAGAGGAATGGAGGGTCACAATATTCGATCGCTCGACCCGCAGCCCGAAACTCACGCCTATTGGTCGGGCCTTGGTTGCAAAGGCGCGGACCGTCGTGCAGGCCTATGACGACATGGTGCCATCTGTTCTGGGCGACAACGGTTTGCGGGGGGAATTTGGCCTCGGCTCAGTGCCCACCTCGCTGACTGGGCTGGTCCCCTTCATGATGGCTGTCTTAAAAGCGCAGCTGCCCCAACTCCATGTGCGACTCACTCCCGGCCTGACGATTCCTTTGATGCACCAGGTTGAGCGCAATGCCCTTGATGGCGCACTGGTGTCGAAGCCGGCAGTGCTGCCAAAAGACCTCTTGTGGCATCCTGTTTCCAAGGAAGAGCTGGTTTTGATTTGTTCTAGCCAGGTGGATGGCAGTGATCCAATCGTAATTCTTAAAAACAATCCGTTCATCCGCTTCACCCGCGAAGCCGTCGTGGGGTCGCTGATCGAAAACTGGCTGCAGGATTCTGGCGTAGTCGTAGATGATTCCATGGAACTGGGTGGGTTGGAGGCGATCTACAGCATGGTCCAGGCAGGATTGGGCGTGTCGATCGTTCCAGAACCATGCGTCAAGGTTCAGGTCCATCCGTCACTCCGCCGCATCCCATTATCCAAGTCTGGCGAACTCTATCGGCACCTTGGTCTGGTTCAACGAAAAGACAGCACGAAAAGCCAGGTCTTGCAGGAAATCGGAAAGGCGATTTCCCATGCCGTTTCAATCGGCGTGTTTCCACCTCCGGGGAATGTGAGCTAGTCAGGTTACCACTGGGGACAGTCGGTGCCCCTATATTTGTAGACGCTTTGCCCCCTAATTTTGAGGCAAGGAGGCCGACATGGGGACAAGCAATTACAGCGACGAGTTCAAGCGCGATGCGGTGCATCAGATCACGGTGCGCGGGTATCCGGTTCGGGAGGTATCTCGGCGTTTGGGCGTGAGCACGCATTCCCTTTACAAGTGGATGAAGCTGTTCGGCGATCCTGTGCCGAAGAATCCCGGCGTGGATCATGAAGCCGGGAACCGGCGCCTGAAGCGCGAGCTGACCAGGGTGACCGAGGAGCGCGACATTCTAAAGTAGGAAGGATCAGGAAAGGCCCCGGTGGGGCGTTTCCCCGACGAACGCAACGGCGTACTTCGCGCGCGAGTCTCAATGAAGTACGCCTTCATTCGGGCGCATCGCGAGGAGTTCGGCGTCCGGGCCATGTGCCGGGTGCTGCGGGTTCATTTCTCCGGCTTCTCTGCATGGCTTAAGGAGCCGTTAAGCCACCGAGCGCAGGAGGATGCGCGTCAGACGGAGCTGATCCGGCAGGCCTGGGCCGACAGCGGCAAGGTCTACGGCTACCGCAAGCTGACGGACGATCTGCGCGATCCGGTCGTCGTCAATGTGGCGTTCGGAGTATTCTTATGGATAGGACATTATCCAATTGAACAGGTGCAATCGGCTCTCTTTCGAATTATCGAAAGGTAAGAGTATATTGTCCGAGATCGGAAAGACAGCCCAGAGACGGAGATCACGATGCCCGTTGCATTCCATCCGCTTAGCCTAGTTCAGTGGCTCCTTCCGTTGCTGTGCGGTCTTATGATTTTGGCAAGCGGAGCGCAATCGCGGGCCGATACGGCCGAGGACATCCTGCTCAGCGTCACGGGCCCGGGCATCTCGCACGACCTGACCCGCACGGATCTTGAAGAGATCGGCATTGCCAGCTTTCAGACAACCACGATCTGGACCGATGGCATCCAGGAATTCACCGGGACGCCCCTGAATGCCTTCGCCGCGGCGCTTGGGCTGAACGAAGAGCTGGCCTTGCATGCCATCGCCGCGAACGACTATGCCGTCGAGGTTCCATTGTCCGACGCGGTCGAGGATGGGCCGATCATCGCCTTCCTGCGCAACGGGGAAGCGATGACGCTCCGCGATAATGGGCCGCTCTGGCTGGTCTATCCCTATGACCACAATTCCGACTATCAGTCCGAGATCATCTATGCGCGCAGCATCTGGCAGCTGGAACGCATTGTCGTGATCGCGCCCTAACGGGAATAGCCCTTGCCCTGATGCCAGCGCCACGCATCCGCGATCATCCGGTTCAGGGTGGATCGCTCGGGGCTCCAGCCAAGATCCTCGATGGCGCGGGCACTGCCGGACACCAGCTTGGTGCAATCTCCGGGGCGTCGTTCGCCGATGCTTATCGGTACATCGCGATTGGTGACGGCCCGGCTGGCATCGACGACCTCGCGCACGGAAAAGCCCGACCCGGTGCCAAGGTTGAACACTCGAGACCCCTTGTCGGCCTGAAGCCATTTCAGGCCCAGAACATGCGCATCCACAAGATCCATCACATGCACATAGTCGCGAATGCAGGTGCCGTCGGGTGTGTCGTAGTCGGTGCCGAAAATCGTGAGCGCCGGGCGCTTGCCGTCAATCGCGTCCAGCATCAGCGGGATCAGGTGTGTTTCCGGTTGGTGGAACTCGCCGACCTCTGCCTCCGGGTCTGCGCCGGCCACGTTGAAATAGCGGAAGATCACCGTTTCCAGATTATGGCGGGCGGAAAAGTCGCGCAGCATCCCCTCGATCGCCAGTTTCGAGCCGCCATAGGCGTTGATCGGTTGTTGCGGCGTGTCCTCGGTCAGCGTGACCTGATCCTGATCGCCATAGGTCGCGCAGGTCGAGGAAAAGACAAAGTGACGGCAGCCCGCCGCCACGGTTGCTTCGATCAGGTTCAGCGCGCCCATCACGTTTTCGCGCCAGTAGCGTCCGGGGTCCTGCATGGACTCGCCGACCTGGCTGAGCGCCGCGAAATGCATGACGGCAACGGGTTGGTGGGTCGCAAAGACCTCGTCCAGCCGGGCACGGTCCAGCAGGTCGCCTTCTTCGAACGGTCCGAAGCGCACCGCATCGCGCCAGCCGGTGGACAGGTTGTCGAAGGTGATGGGGCTGTATCCGGCGGCCTTCAGGGCTTTGCAGGCATGGGCGCCAATGTAGCCGGCCCCACCTGTTATTAGTACGTTCATACTGTTATCCATAAAATCGGTTGTATGTCGCGAATTGCCACCTTTGCCGGCGCGTTGCAGGCCGATTCCCCGGCGGTCCCGCCTGACTTGTCCTGTCGTTCCGGCTGCGCGCCGGTCCTTCGTTCGGAAAACGGGTCTAAAGTTCTGGGTTCGTGGTTTGGTACGGCCTGAAAGGCCAGTGGTCTACCCTCAAGAACGCCGCTGACCGATAAAAATGACCACAGGCACCGGGGTAGGGGCGGGGCTAGTGTGCCGACCGCACATCGGGCATCCCTCCCAAAAAACGGGCAGGCCTTGTGGCGCAGGCGATATGCGGGTCTGCCGCCTGTCTTGGCGGCGTCTCCTATCCGTATGCTCTATGCCGTGACATGGGCGGGAAGGTATGATGGACTTGGCCGTCTCGGGAAGACGGTGATTGAGCAGGGGCAAAGGCGATGCATAGAGACAAGCGACGGTTTTTCGTGCCGACGATCGTCCTTGCGGTCATCGGGGCCTGTGTTGTCGGGATCTGGTTTCTCAGCGCCGATGCGCGGCGAGAGATTGACGCGCTGGCGACCGCGAATGCCGACAGCACCCAGTGGAGCATTGCGCAGACCGAGGTCGAGTTACTGACGCTGGAAACCGCCGTCCTGACCGCAATGCACGACAACTCGCAGGCCGCTCTCAGGGAAGTGCGCCGTCGCTTTGATGTGTTCTATTCCCGCATCCGGGTTCTGCAAAGATCGCAACAGCTCGAACGCGTCCGCGAGGAGCCGGAGGTCGCCGAAACCCTGGAACATGCCATCATGGTTCTCGACAACGCTCTGCCGTTGATCGACGGGCCGGATGCGGAGCTGCGCGCGGGATTGGATGATCTTGAGGAACAGATCGCCGATCTTCGAAACGATCTGAGATTCGTCACGCTGGAATCCGTCCGCGTCTTCGCCAGACTGGCAGGGCAGCAGCGAGAGCGGGTCGCCAATGCGCTGCTCGATCTTGCGGTTCTGATCGTTGTCCTGATTCTGGTCCTGTCGACCACCGTCTTTGCCCTGGTCTGGTCGCTGCGTTTGGGGCAGCGCAGAACGGCGGAAATCGCGCTTGCGCAAAGCCGTCAGCGCACGATCGTGGGCACATCCATCGACGGGGTTCTGGTGGTAGGCCGCGACGGGCGCGTCCTTGATTGCAACCCGGCGGCAGAGCGGATCTTCGGCTATGCCCGAGAAGAGGCGCTTGGCGCCCGCATGGCCGATCTGATCATCCCCGATCACCTTCAGCAAGCGCATCGGGCGGCCATGGACGAACATCTCAGCACCGGGCGCAGACGGATCCTGGGCAAAGGTCTTGTCCAACTGGAGGCCAAGGACAAGTCGGGGCGGATCTTTCCCGTCGAACTGTCCATCGATACCGCTGAGAGCACCGAGGGGGAAATCTTCGTTTCCTTCATCCGCGACATCTCGGATCGCCAGCATGCCGAGCGGGAACTGGTGGAGGCCCGTGACAAGGCGCTGGCGGGCGAAGAGGCAAAGGCGGAGTTTCTGGCCGTCATGAGCCATGAGATGCGCACGCCGCTCGGCGGCATTCTGGGCGGGCTGGAACTGCTGTCGGGCACCGATCTGACCGGGCGTCAGAAAGGATTTGTCGACATGATGAGCCGCTCTGGCCAGTTGCTTCTGCATCATGTCAACAGCGTGCTCGACATCTCGCGCGATGATGCCGGCAAGACGGTTCTGCGGCCTGAACTCTTTGATCCGGTTGAGCTTTTGATGGATGTCGTGAACAGTCAGGCAGTCGAGGCAGAGGCCAAGGGCAACCGGCTGCTCGTATCGACCGGCGACGATCTGGGGCCTGTGATCGGCGACAGGACCAGGCTTATGCAGGTGATCGTCAATCTGGTGGCGAATGCGATCAAGTTCACCCGCGACGGGCAGATCACCCTGTCTGCCATGCGCGACCCCGGCGGCACCGATGTCGAATTCCGCGTGGCAGATACCGGCATCGGCATCGCCGCCGAGGACCAGGCACGCGTGTTCGACGATTTCGTCACCCTCGACACCCGCTACGCCCGCGAGGTCGAGGGCACCGGACTGGGGCTTGGCATTGCCCGCCGGCTGGTCATGGCCATGGGCGGCGAGATCGGAGTCGTCAGCCAGCCCGGTTCGGGCTCGGAATTTTGGTTTCGGGTGCCCCTGCCGACGGGTGACGCCATCGCCCTCGACCAGGACGGGGCTGCGTCAGATGGCCCTAAGGCCGGTTCGGGCCCCTCGACGTCCGGCCTGACGGTTCTGATTGTCGAGGATAACGAGATCAACCGGGCCGTTGCGGTGGAGATGCTGACAGGGATCGGATGCGAAACGGTCCAGGCCAGCGATGGCGCAGAAGCGCAAAGGCTGGCCGGACAGCGGGGGTTCGACTTGATCCTGATGGATATCAGCATGCCGCGCATTGACGGGATATCGGCCACCCGGCAGATCCGCGAGACCTCCGGGCCGAACAGCCTGACCCCGATCATCGCCCTGACGGCCCATGCGCTGCCCAAGGATATCGAGCGCTTCCACCAGGCGGGCATGACGGGCGTACTGATCAAGCCACTTACCCGAAAATCCCTTGTCGACAGTGTCGAGCAGCATTGTTCGCGACGGGTGGATATTCCAGACACAGGCGTCGAACCGGCACTCTCCGCCGAGCTTGCACAGCGCGCGGCATCGGAGATCGCAGAACACCTTTCCCACATGGAGACGGTGATCGGGGAGGGGCGCGCATTCCACGAACTGGCCGACCGTGCCCATATGGCGGCCGGTCTGGCGGCCGTGTCCGGTCTGGCGGCGCTTCAGGAGGCGTTCGTGACGCTGGAACTGGCGGTGGCGGAACTGGAGGGCGAAGAGGGGGAGGCCGACGCGCTAGCCGAACTGCTGGCCGAGGCAAGGGACCTGTTTCGGCGCGAAGGGCAGGCGGGCTGAACTTCCTGCGGCAGGCTGACCACCGGCACGCGTCCCCCTGGCACAGGAAAAACCGCGCCCTCCGTTATGGCCGGAGGGCGCGGGTGTTGACCGGTCGCGGGGCTGGGTCCAGGAAAAACCCCGGCCCGATCGAACCTCTTTTCGGGCTCAGTCGAGCCCGAACTGGAAGAGGAGTCCTGTCTGGCATCCGTTGCCCTGTGCGACGTTTGCGTTTGCGCCGTTACCGAACTGGAAGATGCCGTAGCTGTCGCAGCCGTTCTGGGCGAGGGTTCCGTGGTGGCCGTTGCCTTCCTGGTGGATGACGCCGGTGTTGCCGCCGCCGGACTGGCCGATGCCTGCGCCGTTGCCGTTTCCGTTCTGGTAGACATGGGCGGGGTCTGCGCCATTGGCGATCTGGTAGAGGGCGAGGCCGAAGCGGATGGCGTTGGCTTCATCGGCGTTCGAGGGGTTCACCTCGAAGGAGATGGTGCCTCCGGCCATGGCCATGGGGGCAGCGAGGGTGGTGAGGGCGAGGGCGGCGGCGGTGAGGGTCTTGCGGATCATGGGTTTAGTCCTTTGGGTCTATGTGTGTTCTGAATGTGTGTCGTTTACACTAATGAGGAGGTTCAATCTTTTCCGGGGCTCAAAGCTCGGTCTCGACGGCGCGGCAGCGATAGGTCTCGCCGTTCACGGTCAGGCTCAGGCTGGCGTCGTAATCGGCGGCATCGCCTGACAGCATCGACTGGCCGAGGGTCACGGTTTCTCCGGCGCGGGCGGTGAAGGCGCCGCCCTGGCGGATATTGGTGCCGCGGCCGGCAAGCGAGAAGCTGTAGCTGCCCGAGAGGCTCTCATTGGCCTGCACAAGCCCGCGGAAGGCGGCGCTGCGGCCGGTCTCCTCGACCGAGATCTGGCAGGCGAAGGGGGCGGCGGTTTCCTGCGCGACCGAGGCGGTGGTGCAGGCTGCGGCGAGACCCGCCCCGGCCAGGATCAGGGCCGCGGGAAGGAACCGGCGAGGGGAAAGGGGGAGGGTCATGGGTCTGGTCCTTGGGTTGATGGCCTGTGGGGATGGCCGGGAATGGGAGGCCCGCGGGGGGGAAGCGAGGGAGAGAGCCCCCCGCGGGCCGGTCGGGATCAGTTCTGGACGATCACCGCGACGTTGCCATGGCCGACCTGCGTGGAGGAGGCGGAGTTGCCGTTGCCGACCTGGATCACGCCGACGGCGTTGCCGTTGCCCCACTGGGTGGTGTCTGCGCTGTTGCCTGCGCCGATCTGGGCCACGCCGGTGACGTTGCCGGAGCCGTAGGTCGAGGAGGAGGCGGAGTTGTCCCAGCCCTGCTGGCCGATCACGGTCTGGTTCCAGTGGCCGTCCTGGGTGGCGATGGCGGTGTTCCATGCGCCGTCCTGGTAGATGGTCATGTCATTGTACCAGCCGGTCTGAGCGCCACCGGCGGCGTTGCCGTAGCCATACTGCTGAACGTTGACATAAGAGCCACCGGCAGCGGCTGCCCCTGCGACGGGCAGGGCGATGGCGAGGGCGAGAGCGGCGGTCTTCAGGGTGGATGCGATGGTCATTTGAAAAGTCCTTTTGGGTTGATGGTGTCGCTTGGGACGAGGGTGAATGTGATGATGCGGGTGTCGCGGTTCGTGGTGTTGGTGGGCGGCGTCTGCGGTGTTGCGTTTGCCGATGACCAACACTTGGCCCGAACCCCGGCGGTCAGGCAATATCGGCGACGGGAAAGGCGATAACAGTGAGTTCGTCATCGAATAACACGAACTCATATGGTCATGTTATCGGATAACACGATCTGAATATATGAACAAAATCAGCATCCTAAACCCAACTCCACGACTCCGACCCACACGGGCCACCCCCGCGCCCAAAGGCGCAACCCCCGAACGTGTCAAAAGTCGATAACACCCCGATCCAAACCCCAAACCCCAATAACATCCAAATACGTGTGAAAATGACGCTTACAGGGCGCGCGTTGTACGGGGATTCGTGTGTGACCTTCGATCGGATGTCGGGTGATTCCCCGGACTCATCCCTTCACGGATCGAAGAATCACATTGGTCTGGGCGGAGGCCACCGCCGGGATGCGGAACAGGAATTGTTCGAGGAAGCGGTTATAGGCGTCGATATCGGCACAGGCGATGTGCAGGTGATAATCCGCCTGACCGGTCGTGGCATGGCAGGCGCGCACCTCGTCGCGGTGCTTCACGGCGCGGATGAAGGCGGTCAGCTGTTCCGGGTCGTGGCGGGTCAGTTGCACATGGACGATGGCCTTGAACCCGAACCCGCGCTTCGCATCATTGATGCGTACCCCGTATCCTTCGATCACACCCGCTTCTTCCAATGCCCGCACCCGTCGCCAGCAGGACGAGGCAGACAGTCCCACCTTCGCGGCCAGATCGGCATTCGACATGCGACTGTCCTTTTGCAGGGCGCTGAGAATCTGTTCGTCGATCCCGTCCAGTTCTGACATGGTATTCTCTTCTGTTGCTTCTATTTGGATTTTTTTTCAAGTATTGTAAGAATACTCAATGAATTTGGTCAATCTGGCCGCTCTGCTCGGGATATCCTGCCGCAAGAGGACAGGAGCCCAGAATGACCGCACAGCCCCCGCATTTCGACACCTATCGCCTGGATGACCGCTATGCCCGGACCGAGGGCCGCGTATTCCTGACCGGGACGCAGGCGCTGGTTCGGGTGATGCTGGATCAGGCGCGGCGGGACCGGGCGGCGGGGCTGAAGACCGCCGGGTTCGTCTCGGGCTATCGCGGATCGCCGCTTGGCGGGCTGGATCAGGAGATGTGGCGGCAGAAGGTGCGGCTTGCCGAAAACCGGATCGACTTTCTGCCTGCCGTCAATGAAGACCTTGGCGCGACGGCGGTCCTGGGCGCGCAACAGGCCTCGCTCGATCCGAATTGCGAGGTCGAGGGCGTGTTTTCCATGTGGTACGGCAAGGGGCCGGGGGTGGACCGGTCGGGCGACGCGCTGAAGCATGGCAATGCCTATGGCTCTGCCCCCAAGGGCGGCGTGCTGGTGGTGGCGGGGGATGATCATGGTTGTGTGTCCTCCTCCATGCCGCATCAGTCGGATGTGGCGTTCATGGCCTGGTTCATGCCGACCCTGAACCCTGCCAGCATCGGGGAATATCTAAGTTTCGGGGCTTATGGCCTTGCCCTGTCACGGTTTTCCGGCACATGGGTCGGGTTCAAGGCGATCTCGGAAACGGTTGAGGCGGGCCAGTCGGTTGACATCCCGGCAGAGCGCGTATTCGTCCAGCCCGATTTCACACCGCCGCCGGGTGGCCTGCATGTGCGCGCCTCCGACATGCCGAGTCCGGAAATTGAGACCCGGATCGGGGCCAAGCTGGATGCGGTCGAGGCCTTCGTGGAGGCCAACCCGATTGACCGGCGGATCTACGACATCCCCGATGCGCGCTACGGCATTGTAACCACCGGCAAGGGGCATCTAGACCTGATGGAGGCGCTGCGGCTGCTCGGGCTGAATGAGACCGCTTGCCGCCGGCTCGGCATCGACATCTACAAGGTCGGCATGGTCTGGCCGCTGGCGCGCCGCGATGCGCTGGCCTTCGTGTCCGACAAGGAAGAGGTGCTGGTTGTCGAGGAAAAGCGCGGCATCATCGAGAGCCAGTTCAAGGAATATTTCTATGACTGGCCCGGTCACAAGCCGCAGCGCATGGTGGGCAAGCACCGGGCAGCGGGCGACCCGCTGATCCCCTGGACGGGCGAGCTGAGCCCATTGTTGCTGGTGCCCGTGGTGGCCGAACGCCTGCACCCGTTCTTCCCGGATGAGAACCTGCCCGAGAAGGCCCGCGCCCTGACGGAGACTCCGGCCCCGGTTCTGAGCGTTCCGGGCGCAACGCGGACGCCCTACTTCTGTTCCGGTTGCCCGCACAATACATCGACCAAGCTGCCAGCGGGCAGTGTCGCCAATTCCGGTATTGGGTGTCATGTCATGGCGGGTTGGATGGACCGCAATACGCTCGGTTATGCGCAGATGGGCGGCGAGGGGGTGCCGTGGTCGGTCGCGTCCCGTTTTACCGGTGGCGGACACCGGTTCCAGAATCTGGGCGAGGGGACATGGTTTCATTCCGGGTCTCTCGCCATCCGGCAGGCGGTCGCGGCGGGGGCGAACATCACCTACAAGATCCTCTATAATGACGCCGTGGCAATGACTGGCGGCCAGCCGGTGGACGGCCCCGTCAGCCCTGCCGCGGTGGCTCAGGCCTGCCGGGCCGAAGGGGTGGAGCGGATCGCGGTGGTGTCGGACGATATCGGCAAGTTCCGGCGCGGCGACTTCCCCCCGGGCACCAGTTTCCATGACCGGGCGGATCTGATGCCGGTGCAGCGGGAGTTGCGGGAGGTGAAAGGCGTCTCGGTTCTTCTATATGAACAGACCTGTGCGACCGAAAAGCGCCGCCGCCGCAAGCGGGGCAAGGCGGAGGACCCCAAGCGCTTTGCCTATATCAACCCGCTTGTGTGTGAGGGCTGCGGCGATTGTTCGGTTGAGTCGAACTGCCTGTCGATCGAGCCGCGCGAGACCGTCTTCGGGCGCAAGCGCAAGGTGAACCTGTCCAGCTGCAACAAGGATTTTTCCTGCCTCAATGGCTTCTGCCCCAGCTTTGTAACGGTGGAAGGCGGTGCGCGGCGCAAACCCGCGCCGGTGGCGCTGGACCTTGAGGCGCTGAAGGCCGGGCTTCCGGTGCCAGACGCGCCCGACCTGTCCCACCCCTTCGATCTGCTGGTCGCGGGTGTTGGCGGCACCGGCGTTGTGACCGTAGGCGCTCTGATCACCATGGCCGCCCATCTGGAGGGCAAGGGCGCCAGCGTGCTGGACTTCACCGGCTTCGCGCAGAAATTCGGCACGGTTCTGGGCTATGTGCGGATCGGGGCCGGCCCCGAAACCATAAACCAGATGCGCATTGAACGCGGATCGGCGGATACCGTCATCGGCTGTGATGCGGTTGTGTGTTCGTCACCCAAGGCGTCTGTCCACTACCGGCAGGGCACACGCGTGGTGCTGAACCGGGCCGAGATGCCAACCGGTGATCTGGTGCTGCACCGCGACGCGCAATTGAAGATAGCCGAGCGCGAGGCGCTGATCCGGGCCACAGTGGGCGCGGATGTGATGGCCTTCGACGCCAATCAGGTGGCGGAAAAGCTGATGGGGGACAGTGTCTTCGCCAATATCATGCTGCTTGGCGCGGCCTATCAGCGAGGGCTGGTGCCAGTCAGTGAGCTTGCTTTGAAACAGGCCATTCTGCTCAACGGCGTGGCGGTCGACAGGAACGCCATGGCCTTTGATCTGGGGCGGGTGATGGCGGCGCGGCCAGAGGTGCTGGAACCGTATCTGGGTGGCGCGAAGCCGCAAGCCGAGACATTGGACGAGATGATTGCCACCCGCGCCGACTTTCTCAGTGCCTATCAGAACGCCGCCTATGCCCGCCGCTTCACCGACCGGATCGCCGCATTTCGCAAGTCTGTGCCGGAAGCCGGAGAGGAGCTTGTCGTTGCGGCTGCGAAATCGCTGTTCAAGCTGATGGCGATCAAGGATGAATACGAGGTCGCCCGGCTCTTTACCCAGGCCGGTTTCGATGAGGAACTGGCTGAGCAGTTCGAGGGCGATTTCCGCGTTGTCCATCATCTTGCGCCGCCAATCCTGTCGTTTCGCCGGGATGATCGGGGACGCCCCGTCAAGCGCGCGTTCGGTCCCTGGGTGCGGCCGGTGCTCAAAGGTCTGGCCAAGCTGCGACGGGTGCGGGGCACCTGGGCCGATCCATTCCGCTTCAGTGCGGATCGGCGCCTGGACAGGGATTTGCTTACGTGGTTCGAACGCGTCCTGACGCATGTGGAAGATCACCATGACCCCGAGACGGCGCTTGATTTGCTGTCCGCCCCGATGGAAATCCGCGGCTATGGCCCGGTGCGAGAGGACGCAGCCCGTCAAGTGCGCGCCGGGATGCCCGAGGGCCTGCGCTGACTTGACTTCGCCTGCCTGCCTGACGCTCATGGGGGGGCAGGAGAAGGGGCGCGGAATGCAGGCGGATTATGCGATCATCGGCGGCGGGGTCGTCGGGTTGACCGTGGCCTGGGGGTTGCAACGGCGCGGCTTTCGGGTGGTCGTGCTGGACGGCAGCGACGGGGATTTCCGCGCCAGCCGGGGCAATTTCGGGCTGATCTGGGTTCAGGGCAAGGGCATGCATGCGCCGCGCTATGCAGAGTGGACGAGAGGCTCCGCGGCGCTGTGGGCCGCCTTCGCGTCAGAGTTGGGCGAGGGCACGGGGCGCGATCTCTGGCTCAGGCAGGATGGCGGTTACGAGGTGTTTTTCGATGAAGCCGAAATGGCCCGGACCGCTGCCGCCTATGAGGGTCTGAAGGCGCGGCTTGGCGGCGACTACCCCTATGAGATTCTGGGGGGCAATGCGCTGCGCCGTGAAGAACCCGCGATCGGCCCCAGGGCCGTTGGCGCGATCCTGCATGGCGAGGATGGCCATACAAGCCCGCTGCTGCTGCTGCGCGCGCTGGCAGGTGATTTCCGTCGCCTTGGCGGGCGGGTGCTGACCGGCAGGCAGGTGGTTGCGGTGGACCGGCCCGACGGGTTCCGCATGACCTGCGCCGATGGCGAAACGGTGGAGGCGGGCAAGATCGTGCTGGCAGCGGGGCTCGGGGCCGCAGTGCTTGGGCCGATGCTGGGGTTTCGGGCCCCCGTCCGACCACAGCGGGGGCAGATCCTGATCACCGAGAAAGTTCCGAAACTGCTAAACCGTCCCACGGTCGATCTGCGGCAGGTAGAGGAGGGCGGGGTCCAGATCGGGGCCACGAACGAGGAGGTCGGCTTTGACGATCATTCGACGCAACCGGCCATGGCCCGACTGGCGGCGCGGGCGGTCGAGACGGTCCCGGCGCTGGCAGGGGCCCAGATTGTGCGGTCCTGGGCTGCACTTCGGGTCATGACACCGGACGGGTTGCCGATCTATCAGGAAAGTGCCGCAATGCCGGGTGCTTTTCTGGTCACCTGCCACAGCGGCATTACCCTCGCCGCGGCCCATGCGCTGCGCCTGCCGGACTGGTTGGAAGGCAAGCGCGGCGCGCCGGATCTTGCCGCGTTCTCCGAGGATCGCTTTTCACGCTAGCGCTGCTTGTCGCGCGTCTGGGGCATGGCTATGCAGGCAGAACGTGTCGGCCCGCCATGGTGGCGGCGCCAACACCCATCATCAAGGACATTCCCCATGATCGAACGTTTCGAAACCGGCACCCGCATGAGCCAGTTCGTCAAGCATAACGGCACCGTCTATCTGGCCGGTCAGGTCGGCGAGGGTGCCACGGTGGCCGACCAGACCCGCGATTGCCTGGCGCAGGTGGAGCGGCTGCTGGCCGAGGCAGGGTCCGGCACCGACAAGATGCTGCAAGCCATCATCTGGCTGGCGGATATGGCCGATTTCGCCGAGATGAACGCGGTCTGGGATGCCTGGGTTCCAGAGGGTCACGCCCCGGTGCGCGCCTGTGGCGAGGCCAAGCTTGCGGCGCCGAAATACCTGGTGGAAGTCATCGTCGTCGCGGCCTGCTGAAGCGCTGTACGACCTCCTGCTCTGATCGGGCGAAAAGGCGCTTCGAAGCGCCTTGTGACGGGTCTTCGAAGGCCCGTTTCCACCGCCCCCTTGCCAGTCGCATTCCAGATCTCAGTAATCGCGCTCGAAGAACACGCCGATGCTGCTGTCGCCATCGGTGGCAAAGGCGCCGCGTGCCGTGATGTTCGGGGTGAGATCGAGGTTCAGGGATATCTCGGCCTCGCCATTCGCGCCGATCTCTGCATCGGTATAGAGATTGTCCGAGATATAGCGCCCAACGCGCAGGCTGGCATTGCCCTCGGAATCGGTCGACAGGTCGAGATCGTCCACGCCGAGGCTGTCACGCAAGCCCCCGATGATCCCCTGACCGCCCGCCACCCCGGACACCGCATCGACCAATTGCAGCGCCTGTACGGGCGACAGGCTGGTCGCGCTGCGGCCAAAGAAGAGCCGGGCAAGGATTTCGTCCTGCGGCAGATCGGGGACGGAGCTAATGGTCAGTTCAGGGGCCGAGGCCGGACCTTCGATGGTGATCAGTGCCGTGATCTCACCGGTCTGGGTGCCTGCGACCACACGGAGGTAGGGGTCGAAACCGCCCTGGAGGCTGGCCGTCGCCTCGGAGATATCGAAGCGCTGGCCAAGGAAGGACAACCGTCCGCGGATCAGCTCGAACTGGCCCGATGGCGCGACGGTGGCGCTGGTGCCGCCAAGGTGGATGCTGCCGCCAAGCTCCGCGTCCAGGCCAGACCCGCGCAGGAAGATCCGTGCGGGGGCGTTGATGGTCAGGTCCAGCGACACCGGCGCGCTGCTGCCGCCATTGCCCGAAGCGATCAGCCCGGCCCGGTCGCGGGTGGCATATTGCGCGCCGGACGCGCCGATATGGGCGATCTCGGGGATCGGTTCGGATGCGCCGAAGCTGAGATCGTCCAGCAGAACATTGGTCTCTCCCAGGGTGATCTGGCCAGAGACATGGGCCCCCGCCGCCAAGGCGCCATCGACGGTGATCGTGGCCGTGTCGATCGTGGTCTGGAACAGGTCTTCCTCGGTCACCTGAACGGCGGACAGGGTCATCTCGACCCGTCCGGGAAGGCCGGAGGCCGTCAGGTCCAGCCCCCCGTCGAATGTCATCCGTCCGCCCGGCTGAATGCCGCTGCTGCCCGACAGGTTCAACCGGCTTCCGGCGATGCTGGCGGTCAGGTCCAGCCCCTCCAGCACCATGCCGAGAGAGGGCAGGGACACCCGCGCGCCACCGGTGGACAGGGTGCCAGCAAGAGAGGAGAGCGACGGGGGGCCGTCGACCGTCAGGTCGAACCGCGCGGTGCCGCGCACGGAACGCGGGGTGATGAATTGATCGGCCAGCGCCAGCGGCAGGCTGCCCGAAAGGGCAAGGTCCACCGCGCCGCCGGGCAGGCCGATCCGGCCGGTCACGTCACTTGCCAGCCCGCCTTGGCCGCTGGCCTCGCCTGACAGGGTCCAGGGCCTCGTGCCATTGGCGCGCGTCAGGGTCAGGCTGGCGTCCACGGGGCCGGAAATGGCCGAGGTCAGCAGCCCCGCATTGGCCAGCCGTGCGGTGGCCGACAGCGTGCTGCTGCCCGATGAGAGCCGTCCCTCTGCACTGGCGGACAGGGCCGATCCGGTCAGTTCGAACCGGTCCAGATGCAGCCCCTCACCATCGCGGCGCAGGGCGGTTTCGATCCGGGTTTCCCCTGCGATCAGGGCAGGCGGTATCGCGTCGCCCGCGCGCAAATCCTGTGCGGTCAGATCGGCGGTTGCGTCAAATGCACCGGATAACAGGTCTGCCTCTGCGAGCAGTGTCATGCGGGCGGACCCCGCCAGTTCCTGCCCCGCAAGCCCCGCGAAGGCAGACAGATCGGGCAGGGCTGCGCGCAGGTCCAGTTCAGCCAGAAGGGCGCTCTCCCCGGTGCGGAACCGGGCCGCCCCGAGCAGCGTGGCGGTGTCGCCGGTCATGGCGATCCGGGTCAGGTCCAGCGGCTCTCCCGTCTGCCAGTCGGCGCGCAGGGACAGGCGCGCGGTGCGGCCCATGGCGGCTTGCAGATCGGGCTCTGAATGGGACAGCCCCTCCAACGCGGCCAGCAGATCGGCGGTGACGGCAAAGGCCCCCGAATCTGGCGGGGTGATGCTGCCAGACAGGGTCAGGTCGGCGCGGTCAACGCTGATGTCACCGGCGCGCAGGTCGGAAATCGCGGCCGCGCCGGTCCAGCCATTACCGGCCGCGCGGTCATAGCCGAGCGTCAGGTTTGCCCCGGTCAGGGTGACGGGCGGACCGGCGATCGGCAGGCGCACGGGGCCGCCGCTGGCATCCGAGATCAGACCCGTCACCTGAAACCGCAGGGGCGTGTTGTCGGCGGCGAGTGCGCCAGAGCCTTCCAGCGACAGCGAATGGCTGGTCAGGGCAAAGCGTTCCAGCACGGTGCCGCCCGCAGCGGGCCGGGTCAGAACCGCCTCCAGCCCCGTGCGCGATCCAAAAAAGGCCTGATATTCCGGCAGCACCAGATTCGCCAAATCACCGGTCAGCGCGGCAGTGATCTGTGCGGTTCCGTCCTCTGACCGTGTGGATATCAGCGTTCCGCTGACCCGTGGTTCATCGTCGGTTGCCAGGGTCAGGTCAATCGTCAGATCGTCCAGCGGCCCGGTCCCGGCAATGTCCATCGCGACCGAGGGGGCGTCGGGGATGCCCAGAAGCGTGACCGCGATGCCTCCGGGGTCTTCCATCAGCTCTAGCGACAGGTCCAGTTGCCGGGTCTGGTTCTGAAAGCCCGCCCGAAGGGCAAAGCGCCCCTCTGGTCCGTCCAGCCGGGCAAGCGTCAGCTCCGCCGCGCCGGTGCCTTCGGCAAGGCTGGCCGAGCCTGCAAGGGTTGCGGTGACGGGAAATCCCAGAAGCGATGCGCCAAGCTCTATCCTGTCAATGGCCAGCGCCCCGAGGGCAATGGACACCGGCAGGTCCGGCAGTTCGAATGGCGTTGCTTCCGGTGCGGCGGGGTCGGGCTCGCCCGTGGGCAGACGGTCCAGCACGATGCGCGCGGCGGCAAGGCGATCCACTTCCAACGCGCCCCGCAGCAGGGCCGAGCGGGTCCAGGTCAGCTCTGCATCTTCGATGGTCAGCCAGACGCCATCGGCATCCGATATCGTCAGCAAATCCAGAGTTGCGGTGGAGCTGAGCGCGCCCTGAAAGCCTTCGATTCGCACCTGACGGGCATTGCCATCGGACAGCGCCCCCTCGATCAGCTGTACCAGCCGCCCGCGGTCATCCTCTTGCGCATGGAGCGGCAAGGCGATCAGCAGCGCCAGCGATATGAGCATCGCCCGGATCAAAACGCCTGTCCGATGCCGATGTAGAAATACAGGTCTTCGCCCACGCCATCGCCGCTCACCGGTGTCGCCAAATCCAGCCGGATTGGCCCCACCGGGGTGTCATAGCGCACGCCGATTCCGGCGCCGGAATGCCAGCTGCCGCCCGCGTCCCAGTAAGGACCGGAGGAGACATAGCCGGTATCTGCGAACAGCACCGCGCCGAAATTGCCGAACAGATCCTGCCTGAGTTCCAGCGATGAGCCGAAGAAACTGCGCCCGCCGGTCAGCACGCCACCCTGCATCGCGCCGAGCGACTGGTAACCTTGGCCGCGTACCGTATCGGCCCCACCGGAAAAGAACAGCCAGTCGGGGGGAAGGGTATTGATCGCACCGCCATCCAGTGTGCCCAGTTGCAGGCGCGCGGCCAGACGGGTGCCACTGGTCTGCCCGAACGCCCAATAGGCGCGCGCATCCGCCGTGAACCGCGCGCCGCCCGACCCTTCGGCCATGGCAAAGGGGGTCAGGGTTGCGTCGACATACCAGCCGCTGCGCGCGTCGAACACGTTGTCGCGGCTGTCCCATGTCAGGCCCACGGGCAGCGACAGCATGGTCACATCGCGGGCCGAAAACGCGTCGGTGATCTGCCCATAGCTGAGTTCCGCGAAAACCGACCCGCTGAGGGTGTCGGAAAACCGGTGTTCCAGCCCGGCCTCCAGGTCGATCCTGTCGAGGGTGAAGGTTACCTCGTCGAGATGTTCCACGCTCACGCCGAAGCTGAGCCGCGTGTCGGGGGTCAGCACTGCGGGAATGGAATAGACGGCTGAGGCCAGCGCGTCGAAGCCGCCGTTTTCGCCGCCAAGCCCGCTGAACTCTCCGTCAAGGCGCAGCCGTTCTGCCCCGCCAAAGAGGTTGCGATGAAGCCAGTAGGTGGAGAGCGTCACGCCCTCGGTCGAGGACAGTTCCGCCCCGAAGCCAAGCCTGCGCAGGGGGGCCTCGACCAGATCGGCCTCGATGGGCAGGCTGTTGTCGGGGGCGAGATTCCCTTCCATGAGGGCCACAGAGGTAAAGGCCCCTGTGTCGCGCAGCCGTCCGGCCACCCTGTCCAGCGTTTCGGGGTCGAACCGGGCACCGGTCGGAAGGCCCGCGATGCGGGCAATGGCCTCTGGCCGCATTCGTTCGTTCCCCTGCGGGATCAGTTGGCCAAAGAGCGCGACGGGGCCGGGGTCGAGCGTGATCTGTGCATCCAGTTCCGCCTGCGCATGACGTGCGGTGATCTGCTGGCTGGCGATGGCAGCGGTCGCGTGCCCCTCGGCGCGCCAGGCGGTGATGCCCGCCTCTGCCGCCTGCCGCAGCACGCGGGTGCCTGCGGTGGCTCCGGGGGCAAACCCTTCGGGCAATTCGGTGCCGGGGGCCAGCGGCCCGATCTCGGCCCGGCCAAGGCGGAAGGGGCTGCCGGGAGTGACGGTTATTACCACGTCCTGAATGGGGGCAGGCGCGCGGAACGGGGAAATGTCGGAAGCTTCGCGCCGGTCCAGTCGAATGGAGATCTCGGGGCCGAAATAGCCGCGCTCGTAAAGCGCCGCGAGCAGGCGGGAATAGTCTGACCTTGCGCTGGCAATTACATCCTGCGCGGGCAGGGTGGCCGCGTCTTCGATGGCCATCAGGCGGGAGGCGGCGGTCAGGTCTTCCTGCAAGGCGCTGTCCGCGCCGATCACCTGAAGCGAAACATCCGCGCGCGCCGGACCGGTGGCGGTCAGGGCGGCAGCGGATAGCAGGAGAATCGGCAGGCAGCGCATGTCTGTTAACTTATAGGGCGGCCCGGCAAAGCTGAATGGAAACAACGCGCGCCGCGCGCCTGGCGGGCAACATTTCGCCCGTGCCCATCAAAAAGGCCGCGCATCGCTGGATAACGACGCGCGGCCCATTCATGTCAGCCGGTCAGATCAGGCCAGATCGTAGCGATCCGCGGTCATCACCTTGGTCCAGGCGGCAACGAAGTCATTCACGAACTTCTCCTTGTTGTCGTCCTGTGCATAGACCTCGGCATAGGCGCGCAGGATCGAGTTCGAGCCAAACACGAGGTCCACGCGGGTCGCGGTGAATTTCGTCTCGCCCGAGGCGCGGTCCTGGATCTCATAGGTGCCATTGCCCGACGGAACCCATTTGAAGCCCATATCGGTCAGGTTGACGAAGAAATCCGTGCTGAGCGCGCCGACATTGTCGGTGAAGACGCCATGCGAGGAACCACCATGGTTGGTGCCCATGACCCGCATACCACCGATCAGCGCGGTCATCTCATGGGCACTGAGGCCCATCAGCTGCGCGCGGTCGAGCAGCAGCTCTTCCGGTGTTACGGCATAGTCCTTCTTGACCCAGTTGCGGAAGCCATCGGCCAGCGGTTCCAACACATCGAAGGACGCGGCATCGGTCATTTCGTCCGTTGCATCGCCCCGACCCGGCGCGAAGGGCACCGAAACGTCAACGCCAGCGGCCTTGGCGGCCTGTTCCACACCGACATTGCCGGCCAGAACGATCACGTCCGCAACGCTCGCGCCATGCTTGGCGGCAATCGGTTCCAGCGCGGCCAGAACGCTTGCCAGACGAGCGGGCTCGTTGCCTTCCCAATCCTTCTGCGGGGCCAGGCGGATGCGGGCACCGTTCGCACCGCCGCGATAGTCGGACTGGCGGAAGGTGCGGGCGCTGTCCCATGCGGTGGCGACCATGTCGGCCACGGACAGACCAGCCGCCCCGATGTCGGCCTTTACAGCGTCAACATCATAGCCGGAGTTGCCAGCGGGAACCGGGTCTTGCCAAATCAGCTCTTCCGCCGGGGCATCGGGGCCGACATAGCGGGTGTTGGGGCCAAGATCCCGGTGGGTCAGCTTGAACCAGGCGCGGGCGAAACAATCGTCGAAATAGGCCGGGTCGGCCATGAATTTCTGGCAGATCGCGTTATAGGCCGGGTCGACCTTCATCGCCATGTCGGCGTCGGTCATGACCAGGATACCCTTGTTCGACGGGTCGGTCGGATCGGCGGGCAGATGCTCTTCCTTGACGTTGACCGGCTTCCACTGGTTGGCCCCGGCGGGCGATTTGGTCAGTTCCCAGTCATAGCCGAACAGCAGCTCCAGATAGCCCATGTCCCACTTGGTGGGGTGGGTCGTCCATGCGCCCTCGACGCCGGAGGTCACCGCATTGGTGGCCTTGCCGCCCATATTGGGGTTCATCCAGCCAAAGCCCTGGTTTTCGATCGGCGCGCCTTCCGGCTCGGCCCCCAGAGCGCCTGCATCGCCGTTGCCATGGGCCTTGCCGACAGTGTGGCCACCAACGGTCAGAGCTGCGGTTTCCTCGTCATTCATGGCCATCCGGGCAAAGGTTTCACGTACCTGCGCGGCGGTCTTCATCGGGTCGGGCTGACCGTTCACGCCCTCGGGGTTCACATAGATCAGGCCCATGTGGACGGCAGCGAGCGGATTTTCCAGCGTCGAAGGATCGTCGAGGTTTTCATAGCGGTTCTCGCTCGGCGCCAGCCATTCCTTTTCCGCACCCCAGTAGACGTCTTTTTCCGGGTGCCAGAGGTCTTCGCGCCCATAGGCAAAGCCAAAGGTTTTCAGGCCCATGTCTTCATAGGCCATGGTGCCCGCCAGCAGGATCAGGTCGGCCCAGGAGATCTTGTTGCCGTACTTCTTCTTGACCGGCCACAGCAGGCGGCGGGCCTTGTCGAGGTTGCCGTTATCGGGCCAGCTGTTCAGGGGCGCGAAACGGATATTGCCGCAGCCGCCGCCACCGCGCCCGTCGGCCAGACGATAGGAGCCAGCGGAGTGCCACGCCAGACGGATCATCAGACCGCCATAATGGCCCCAGTCCGCCGGCCACCAGTCCTGGCTGTCGTGCAGCAGCGCTTTCACATCGGCTTTGACGGCGTCGAAATCCAGATCCTTGACCGCGTCGCGATAGCTGAAATCAGCCCCCATCGGGTTGGTCTTGCTGTCGTGCTGGTGCAGAATGTCGAGGTTCAGCGTGCTCGGCCACCAATCGGTGACGCCGGTTTCCACCTTGGTGTTGGCACCGTGCATTACCGGGCATTTGCCCATGTCATTTCCGTCCATCTCTTCCTCCGATTCTGGAATCGCTCGTGTGTTCCGGGGCCGCGCGCCGTCCTGGAAAACGCCTGTAAATCAAGACAGCCAGAGCTTTCCGGCGTCCTTGAAGGGCAGAGCGTCATCCTCCCGATGCGCATATTCTGGAATGGTTCTAACAAATGCAATCCATTTGTTTAAGTTGCATTTTCTGATTGTCACAATAACTTTAGGCTATGGACAGCTTCACTCTCCGCCAACTTCGCTATTTCGAGGCGCTCGCGCAGCACGGTCACTTCGGGCGTGCGGCAGAGGCCTGCGCCATTTCTCAACCCGCCTTGTCCGTGCAGATCAGGGAACTGGAAGAAACGCTTGGCGCGGCGCTTTTCGAACGCAACGCAAGGCAAGTGCGGCTGACCGGCTTTGGCGAGGATGTTGCGGCGAAGGTGCGGGACATCCTGCGCGGGGCGGATGAACTGGCGGATTTCGCCCGTCTGTCGCGCGACCGGTTGACCGGGCGCTTGCGCATCGGGGTCATACCGACCATCGCGCCTTACCTTTTGCCCACTATCATCGGTGACCTGACGCGCCGTTACCCCGGTCTCGACATGCGCCTGCGCGAAACCCTGACCCCGCGCCTGATACAGGAATTGGCCGAGGGGCGGCTTGATACCGCCATCGTGGCGCTGCCTGTGTCTGAACCCTCCTTCACCGAGGTACCGCTGTTTTCGGAGGAGTTCGTTCTGGTCCGCCCAAGCGCCGATGCGGACAAGCCCGTTCCCAATGCAGAGACCTTGCGCGAAATGCGGCTGCTGCTCTTGGAGGAGGGGCATTGTTTTCGCGATCAGGCGCTGTCCTTTTGCAACATCAACTCCTCGCTGCCGCGTGAATTGCTCGATGGCAGTTCCCTGTCCACGCTGGTGCAGATGGTGGGGGCAGGGATTGGGGTGACATTGATCCCGGAAATGGCGGTGCCGGTGGAAACCCGTTCGGCATCGGTGTCACTGGCCCGGTTCGACGCACCGCGCCCGTCCCGGCGGATCGGCATGATCTGGCGCAACACGACGCCGCTGGCCGATCAGTTGCAGGAGGTGGCGGAGGTGGTGCGCCAATCGGCGGAAACCCTGGCCGGACGGGCGGCCGGCGCAACAACGTGCGCCTAGACCCTGCCGGAGGAGCATTGCCGTGGGCCGGTGGTTCGTGCAAAACTCAGGCAACAGACAGCCATTCTTTCGGAGACCTTAACGTGAAGATTTCAAAGCTCATTCCGGTCGCACCCGCCTTGCTCTTCCTGACCGCCTGCGGCGAGCCGGTGCCGGAAGACGATGGCCTGCCGGGACTGCCGGTTGAGGTGACGGAGGAACTGATCGCGATGGTGGAGCCAACGCAGAGCCTGGCGTCCGTGCGTATCCTTCCCGAGGATGGCTGCTACTGGTATCGCTATTCCGGTCCCGTTGAGACGACCTACCTGCCGTTGCGCACCACCGAGGGGCGCCGCATTTGCAGCGAGCAGGCGGCAGAGATCGCCGCCGCGGCGGAAGCCGAACGGCTAGCAGCAGAGGCAGCCGCCGCGGATGCAGCTGCGGCGGGTCTGGGAACCTGATGTCAGGAAAGCTCAGCTTTCGGCGGTGACCCAGTCATCCGCCGGATAAAGCGTGGCGGTCACGCCCACATCGACATTGTCGTAAAGCCCGATGATATGGGCCATGACCATCCGAACACAGCCGGAACTTGCGCGACGGCCGATGGACCAGGGCTGCGGTGTGCCGTGAATGCGCAGATAGGTGTCGCGCTGTCCGACATAAAGATAGAGCGCCCGCGCGCCGAGCGGGTTCTGCGGCCCGCCGGGCATGCCGTCTGCATATTGCTCATACACGCCCGGTTCCCGCGCGATCATGTTTGCAGTCGGCGTCCAGGACGGCCAGCGCGCCTTGCGGCCAACCGTGTAGGTGCCGGGCTCATAAAGATCGTTCCGCCCGATGGCGACGCCATAACGCATCGCGGTGCCGTCATCCTGAATGTGGTAGAGATAGCGCGCCACCGCATCCACATGGATATCGCCCGGTGTCAGACCGGCATTTGCCTCGACCCGTGTGGGCAGAAATCGCGGTTCGATCCCCCAGGGGTTGCTGACGGCGGGATCGTAATTGGCGGGTGTGACCAGCGCATCCCATCCATCCCAATTGGCCGGCGTTGCCAGGGCCGGTCCGGCAATGGGGGCCGAAAACAGGGCGGCAGTCGTCATGATGAAATGGCGCCTGCTGAGCATGTCGCGTCTCCGATTCGAAATAGTCCGGGTCTCAGCCCGTTAATGTGGGTGTCATCGGTCCAATAGGCAAGCATTGCAAGAGCTTCACAGCCTCACATCTGCGTGTGGCATGTCTTCGCCGATACCCCTGTCAGCCGCGGACGCGCAGGTTTTGCGGATCATAGGGGCAGGGGGCGATGACCTCTGCCGCGATGATGTCGCCGATCAGGTCGAGATGCAGGTTTGTGCGGGGCGCGGCCAGCTCCGGCTCCACGAAGGCATAGGCGAGATTCATTCCGACCCGGTGGCCCCAATCGCCGGAGGTGACAGTGCCTGCCACCCTGTCGCCCACCATGATGGAGGATCCGGGCGTCGCGGGACGATCCGCGGTGTCGATGCGCAAGGTGACCAGCTTGCGAGTCGGACCCTTTGTAATGCGCGCCTCCAGCGCCGATTTTCCAATGAAATCAGGCTTGTCCATCTTAACGAAGCGCTCCAGCCCGGTTTCGAACGGATCAAACTCGGTCAGCAGATCGGCCTTCCAGTGCAGGTATCCCTTTTCCATCCGCATGGACTCGATGGCCCGCGCGCCGAAAAGGTGAAGGCCATGCGCCTTGCCCGCCTCTCGAAGTGCCAGATAGGCCGCGTAAAGCTGGTTGTTGGGGACGTGAATTTCATAGGCCAGCTCGCCCGAGAAGCTGACGGACATGACCGTAGCAGGCGCAATGCCGACAAAGCATTCACGGACCGACAGCCACGGGAAAGCTTCAGCCGACCAGTCGCCGCGTGACACGGCGGACAGCACGTCGCGCGCTTTGGGGCCTGCAAGGACCAGGATCGTCATGTCATTGGTGAGCGATTTGATCTGCACGTCCTCGCCAGGTTGCAGATGGCGAGTCAGCCAGTCCATGTCATGTTGTTCCGCCGCCGCCGCAGAGCCGTACCAGATGCGATCCGGGCCGCGATCCGAAGCAGGCAGATTGGCAATAGTCGCCTCGGACTTGATCATTCCATGGTGGTTCAGCAGATAGCCAAGAGCCACCTTGCCAGGTTTGCGCGTCACCCGCCCGCAGATCATCCGGTCGAGGAAATCATGGGCATCGTCACCCGTGAGCTCATACCGGTTGAAGCCGTTCACTTCCGCCAGTCCGACGCCTGTTTGCACGGCCTTCACGTCGCGCGCGACAATGTCGAAGACCTCGTTGAAGCGGAAGCCGAGTGTTTCGCGGAAATCAGGCGTGGGTTTGAGGAACTCCATCCGTTCCCAGCCATTCACCACCGTGAACTCCGCGCCTTCCGCCGCCAGAACCGGCGTCAGCGGTGTGGTCTTGGCAGGGCGGCCTGCGGGGCGGTGTTCATGAGGGAAGTGGAAGCGGAACTCGTTCTGGTAGTCCTCGATAGCCTTCAGCGCACAGAGCTCTACATTGCCATGCCCGGTGAAGCGGCGCGGGTCCAGAACCCAGGTGTCATAGCAGGCCTCGCCATGGACGATCTGTTGCGCCAGCAGCCAGCCATGCCCGCCGCCTTCCCCAAGACCGGCCCGCAAGCCAATGATGCAAAACGCATTTTTCTTTCCGGGGATGGGGCCGACCAGCGGTGCACCATCAATCGTATAGGTGATCGGGCCGTTCACCACGGTTTTGATCCCCACCTCCATCAGCGCGGGCATCCGCTCGAACGCGCCTTCCAGAACGTCCGTGATCCGGTCCAGATCGTCGGGGCAGAGATCCATGGTGAAATTCGGGTCGATCCCGTCCATGCCCCAGGTTTTGCAATCCTGTTCATAGAACCCGATCAGCAACCCGGTCTTTTCCTGCCTACAGTAATAGTCGCTGATCGGGCAGCGTAGCAGGGGCATCCGGTGGCCCGCCTCGACGATGCCGGGGATTTCCTCGGTAATGAAATACTGGTGCTCCATCGACATGACGGGGTGATGTACCCCCATCATCGCGCCCACCTCATTCACCCGGTAGCCGCAGGCATTCACCACCACATCGGTATGAATCTCGCCCTTCGGCGTTTCCACGATCCAGGTATCATCCTGTAGCTGCCGCAGACCGGTGACAGGGGTAAAGCGATGCACCTCGGCCCCCGCGTTGCGTGCCCGCCGCGCCAATGCCTGGCACAGCTGCGCCGGATCAATATCGCCATCCAGAGGGTCCCAGAGACCGCCGATCAGGTTTTCGGTCGAAATCAGCGGATGCCGCCGGGCGCATTCCTCGGCGCCGATCACCTCGAAATGCACCCCCATCCCCCGCGCCATCGAGGCGAAATGGCGGTAGCCGTCCATTTGCGCCTCAGTGTTGGCCAGCCTTATGCCGCCATCGCCATGGTGATAGTTGATGGGATAATCCGGGTCCTCGGCCAATTCCTTGTAAAGCGCGATGGAATGGCTTTTCAGGCCGACCATCGTCTGGTTCATCCCGAAATTGGTGACCTGCGCCGCAGAATGCCATGTGGTGCCGGAGGTCAGCTCGTCCCGTTCCAGCAGCATGACATCGGTCCAGCCCTCCTGCGTCAGGTGGTAGAGCGTGGAGCATCCGGCGATGCCACCGCCGATCACGACGGCCTTGGTGCGGGTTTTCATGGGGCTTGTTCCTCTGGCGTTTGCGGAACTGTCAGTGCAGATGCGCCATGCGGCAAGGGCCGTATCGTGATTTCGAGAAAGTCGAAACAAATCTGAGAAATCCTCCAGCCCGTGCGGTTTGAGTTGCCAGACCGTCCGCAACGAGGCTTTGCTCGTGCCAGGCGGGACAGGAGCGGATGACATGCAGCCAGCGGGCAGGCGATCAGGCGGGCGGCGCGACCGGTTGGCGGCGCGGGCGAGGGGCCCTGCGAACCCCTGTCCTCCGGGGCAGCGCGGCGGACAATATGCGCCGCTGACGGACCCGGAGTTGCGGGCGATCTACGACACCGCCCTGCGCCTGCTGGCAGAGCTTGGCATGGGCGAGGTCCCTGACCGTCTGCGCCGCGATCTTCTGGCGGTAGGCGCGGTCGAGGCAGCAAACGGCCGTGTCCTGATCCCTCGCGCCCTGACCGAAGACGCCATTGCCCGCGCCGCGAAACGCTTTGTCCTGCACGGTCAGGACGAGGCGCGATCCATCGAAGTGGGCGGCGATGCCGTCCATTTCGGAACCGGGGGCGCAGCGGTTCAGACGCTGGACATGGAGACCGGGCTTTATCGCCCTTCCACATTGCAGGACTTGCGCGATTTTACCCGTTTGCAGGACGTTCTGCCCAATGTCAGCTGGTTCACCCGCTGCTGCGTGGCGACCGACATGCCGGATGAGTTTTCGCTCGACATGAACACGGTGCATGCACTGGTCAGCAACACCACGAAACCGGTGGCGACCTCCTTTACGCTGGCCCATCACGTGGCCCCGATCGTTCAGATGCTGGATGTGGTGTCAGGCGGGGAGGGCGCATTCAGCAAGCGACCTTTCGTCAAGGCGCATATCAGCCCCGTGATCTCGCCCATGCGGTTCGGCGAGGATGCGGTGGACGTGGTCTATGAATGTATCGCCCATAACATCCCCATGTCCTGCATCACCGCCGCGCAATCCGGCGCCACGGCCCCGGCAACGCTGGCGGGGTTCCTTGCGCAATCGCTTGCGGAAACCCTGGCAAGCCTTGTCATGGTTCACGCGCTGAAGCCCGGCCATCCCATGGTCTTTTCCAACTGGCCGCTGGTCATCGACCTGCGCACCGGGGCGTTCGCAGGCGGGGGCGGAGAAATCGCGGTGATGAACGCGGCCTCGGCGCAGCTGTCGAACTGGCTTTGCTTGCCGTCGGGCGTCGCTGCCTCGATGACCGATGCCAAGGCCATCGACGCGCAATATGGCATGGAAAAGGGGCTGACGGCGCTGGCCGCGGGGCTGGCGGGGGGCAATCTGATCTATGAAAGCTCGGGCATGACGGCCTCGCTGCTTGGCGCAAGTTTCGAGGCGTTCGTGATCGATAATGAAATGCACGCCGCCATCTACCGGATGCTGCGCGGGGTAGAGGTCAGCGAAGAAACGCTCGGGTTTGATACGATCTGCGATGTGGTGATGGGAGAGGGGCATTTTCTGGGCGCGGATCAGACCCATGCGGCGATGGAACGGGACTATTTCTACCCCAAGCTTGCCGACCGGGACGCGCCGATGACCTGGGCGGAAAAGGGCGCGCCGGATATGTGGGCGCGGGCCAGGGCCCGTGTTCGGACGATCCTTTCCGACCACGATCCGCAATACCTGTCGCCCGCACGTGACGCAGAGATCAGGGCGCTGTTTTCCGGCGTGATCCGCAACTGACCTACTGGTTCAGAATCCTGAACTCATCCGCCAGCCACGCATGCGCGGCCACCATCGGCGCGATGATCCGGTCTTGGAGCAAGGGGCGAAGCGTGCGATCCAGTGTCTCGAACAGGCTTTGGGGCAGATCCTCGGCCCGAAAGATCGACAGCCGCCGCGCAAAGCCCGGACCCGGCAGCGGCATGATGGCGATCCGGTCGTGATGGCGGTCGGAACTGGCCACGTTCAGGGCTGTGGTGACAGTCCAGGCCTCGCCCGCGGCGATCAGCGACAGGATGGCGGGGGTGCTTTCAAACTCCAGCCGCGAGGGCAGGTCGATCCTTTGCCGCCGCAACTGTGCCTCGATCCGGCGGCCCATGAGCTGTTTGCGCGAATAGCGCAGGAAGGGCAGATCGACCCGCGCCCCCAGATACTCCCCGGCCGAGTCCTTGCGCCCCTTGGGCACGACCAACACGTAGGGGTCCCGCAAGAGCGGGGCTTCGGTCAGGCGCATCACGCGGAATTCGGCGGCGGAGGCAATGCCAAGGTCGATCTCGTCGCTTTGCAGCAGCGTCAGGATGTCATGGCTGGGGCGTGACAGGAACGAGAAGGAACAGGCGGGCAGGGCGGCGGACAGGCTGGCGGCAAGCGCGGGGGTGACCTCGGTGTCCAGATCCTCGATCATCGCGATGCGCAGCGACCGGATCAGCGCGGCGGGGTCCTTGGACCAGACCTCGGAAATCCCCTTGCGCAGCAGCATCAGCGAGTCATCGACACGGGCCAGCAGGATGTCGCCCTCTTGCGTCAGTTTCATCGGACGCTTGCCATGGTCGATCAGGGCAACGCCCACGGCATCCTCAAGGCAGGCCAGGTGGTGCGACACGGTGCTGATCGAAATTTCCAGCCGCCGCGCCGCCGCCTGAACAGAGCCGCTGCGAGCCACCGCCTGAAAGACCTCCAGCCATTTGAGGCTGAGCTTGCTACGTTCCATTCGTGGTCCCCGACATTCGAATATGTCGAAGCTAGAGAGGCATTGCGCCTTCGGCAATGGCAGAGTTTCACCAGTGATCGGGGCCGGCCCCATATCCGTCTGGTCTCGGACGCCGACTGCGCGGGAAGGCGGGAACAATACAGCCGACGCGGTTGGGGGCACAGGGGAGGTGAAGGATATTCGCCTTGCGGAATCGCCGTTCTGCGGGCTGAAGTGGCCGGATACAAAGTGCCTCAAAACAAGGACGAGAGAATGAGCGTTTTTGACGAAGACCTGTTCCTGAAAGGTCTGGAACAGCGCAAGGCCACGGTCGGCGCGGAGTATGTGGAAAAGAACCTCGCCGCCGCGGATGGTTTCACCCGGCCCTTTCAAGAGGCAATGACCGCGTGGTGCTGGGGCTTTGGCTGGGGTGATGATGCGATCGACCCCAAGACGCGCAGCATGATGAACCTCGCCATGATCGGGGCCCTTGGCAAGATGCATGAATGGGAACTGCACTGCCGGGGCGCGCTGAACAACGGTGTCTCAAAAGAAGAGATCCGCGCCATCATCCACGTGGTCGCGATCTATTGCGGCGTGCCGCAGGCGCTGGAATGCTTCCGCGCTGCCCGCAAGGTTCTGGAAGAGGCGGGCGAGCTTTAGGCACGGTAGCGGGTGGAGTCTTCGGTCAGGCGGATCAGGTCGGTGACGATCCGGTTGGCCGGGGTCGGGACGCCAAGACGGTCGCCGATGCGCACCACGGCACCGTTCAGCGCGTCGATCTCGGTGCGCCGCCCGGCCATGCGGTCCTGCAACATGGATGGTTCATGATGCAGATGGTGGGCGAAGGCGTGCTCCATCATCGCGGTGACCTTGTCCAGCGAGGCATTGACGCCAGAGGCTTTCGCCACCGCAATCGCCTCTGCCACCACCGACGCGGCCAGCCCGCGCCCGGCCTCTGACGCGCCGACCGATCCGGGCGTGCCGCCGGACAGGGCACAGATCGGGTTGAGAGCACAGTTGAACGTGGCCTTTTCCCAGATCGCCACGTCGATATCGGGTTCCAGCCGCGCGGTGATGCCGCCCTTGTCCATCAGCGCCGCAATCTTGTGCAAGAATTGCAGATCCTGCCCGCTGGCACTGAAAAGATCGGTCGTGGCCGCGCCGTGGGACGCTACCCGACCGGGGCCGAGATACTCGGCGGGTGTCATCGTCATGCCTATCAGGATGCGATCACGGGTCATATGCGCGGCGATCCGGTCCACATTGCCGACGCCGTTTTGCAGGCTGAGAACATGGGCATCGGCCAGCAGCGGCTTGACCGATGTCAGCGCCTCATCCGTGTGAAAGACCTTGGTGAACAGGAGTACCAGATCTGCAGGGCCTCGAAAGGCCTCGGGCCGCATCGCGGGCAGGTGGTGGATGCTGTCGCCCTCATCCAGTGCCACATGCAACCCGCCTTCGTTGATTGCCGCGACATGGGCGTCATTCACGTCGAGCAACGTCACCTCCGCCCCGGCCCGCGCCAGCCGCGCACCATAGACGGACCCCATAGCGCCCGCCCCCAGAACCGCGATCCGCATCGTCATCCTCCTGCGGCGCCAAACAGCGCCCGCACCTCGTCCGGCACCGGGCAGGAGGTGATCCCGCCGCCGTCCTTCCGGCGCACCAGAACCCGTTTTTCAAACCCTTCCACGGCCAGCACATCCCCCCGCATCAACCGGTGTGCCACGTCGAAACTGGACCGGCCAAAGCCGGTGATGGTGGTCTCGATCACCACCTCGTCGCCATAGCTGGACGGTACATGGAATGTCGCGCGTGTATCGACCATCGGAAAGCCAACCACCTGAAACCGGCGGACAAGGTCCGGCTTGGGCAGGCCCGCGGCCTTGAAGTGATGCGCGGTCGAGGCGTCGAACCAGGCGAAATAGCGCGGGTAGAAGACGATATCGGCGGGGTCGCAATCGCCCCATTCGATCTGCACGGTCCGGCGGCTGGTCAGCATCGGGTTGGTCCTTTCCTAGGGTCAGGCGCTGCGCAGGTTGGGGATGGCGGGCTGTGCCCCCAGGGTCTCGTCCAGCTTGGCATGGCTGTCATCGGCAAGTGCCGCCGCGATGGCGCCACGTAAGGTGGGGGCCGCGTCTGACATCTGACCGCTGGCAATGGCCGGGCGCACCCCGCCCGCCATGATCCGCGCATAGGCCGTTTTGCCCCGCATCAGCGTATCGGAATAGCCTTTCAGAACGCGGGGCAGTTCGGCCAGGGCCTCTGCGAAGTCAGGCGCGCGGGGCAGGGCGGTGTCCATCGCCTCCAGCCATTCCGTAATCGCCGCCTGTTCCTGAGCGAACCTGAAGGACCTGCGGCGGATACGGCGAAACCCCGCCATTAGGCGCAGCATCCAATAGCCCGCGACCCCGTTGGACCGGACATGAAGGCCACGGCCAAGGAAGGGCAGACCCTTGCCCGCCTCCACCCGCGCCATGATGCGCGCGCCAAGCCGGGCGGGCAGGATATCGGCGATCTCCTCGGCACGGGGTTTGAGGTATTCCGTCACCGTCATCACCTGTCCGGGCTGCATCTTCGCCTCGGCCCGGATGCGGGCGAAACGCTCGGGCCTTGTTTTCAGATCGGCCACGCGGGCGATATCCTCGTAGGCCATCCACAGCGCCAGACGGCGGCAGGCCTCCTTCACCGCATGGGCGGCGCTCGGGATGGACAGGTCCGCCGCCGCGATCAGCCGGTCGGCATGGGCGCGGTAGGTCTCGCCATAGGCCGCGTCCTGATAGTCGGTGCAGCGCTCCACCCCGAGGCGGATCACCTCGGTGATATCTGCGGGAATGTCGGATGCCGGGGTCTGGGGGACCGGCACAGGCGTATCACGCAAGTCCTGCACCGCTTGCGCGGCTGCGTCGAACCCGGCGCGGCTGGCGGTTGCAGACCGACCCTCCCCCAGTATGGCCCGTGACTCTGCAATGTCCCATGGCAACACACCGCTGCCAGCCAGGGCCCCGAACATGGTGGCACTGACGAAAGTGGCGCTGTCTTCGGCGATCTGGCCCAGATCCAGCAGGTACGCGTTCCGCGCCAGCGCCTCGGCCGTGCGCCGCACGTTGTCTTCACAATAGCGCCCGTCACCCAACTGGATCTTCTCCGCCGTCGAATAGGTGCGCGCGGTCGAGGATATGAGCGTCGTCAGCCTGGGCGAGACAAAGCCCGCCGCCATCACCCGCGCCGTTTCTACCAGTTCGGACGACACCACCACATCGACCCGCCCCGGCATCGGCACGAGGCTGAGGACAGAGCCCGCCGCATCCTTGCCCGCGATCTCGATATAGTAGCTGGTCGAACCGGTGCGCTGCGCCACGCCGGGCACCGAGGTGGCCTGCGCGACGAACCCGGCGTCCCGCGCAGCCTGCACGATCCAGTTCATCAGAACGCCGCCGCCTTCCCCGCCAAGGGCTGCCAGCAGGATCCGCAGGGGGGGATTTTCCGCGCCTGTCATGCCGCCGCCCCCAACGTGAATATCCGGCGCAACTGGCTGCGTGTTCTGTCCCACCAGGTCGGGTTGCTGATCACCTCGGCTCGCCAGAAGGATGGGCAGAGCGTCGCCGCATGGGCGACCTCGCCGCACAGGCCGCAGCCGACGCAGCCATTTGTGACATGGGCGACGGGATCGGTTTTCAGGGGATCGGTCGCGGTTTTCACGGTCAGGGTCGGGCAGCCGGACAGGCGAATGCAGGAATGATCGCCGGTGCAGGTGTCTTCATCGACGCCAAAGCGGGTGCGCAGGACGCGCTCCCCTTCGGCCAGAGCCTTGGCGCGGATCGGTTTCACGCGCCGCTGCCGTTCCAATTGGCATTCACCCTCGGCCACGATGACCTTTAACCCGCTGAACTTGGTCGAAAACGCCTCGCGCAGTGTGTCGCGCATTTGCGAAACCTTGTAGGTGTGCACCGTGCGCAGCCATTTTACGCCGACGCCCTGCAGCGCATCCTCGATGGTGGTCTCACCATGCGTCGCGCTTTTTTCTGCCGCCGCCAGTTTCAGCGCCGGATCGGGCGAGGAGATGACCTCCTGCGTGCCGGTGGCCGAGGTATATCCATTCTTCATGATCACCAGCACCCCGTCACCGCCGTTCAAAAGCCGAGAGGTCACGCCCGACAGCAACCCGTTGTGCCAAAACCCGCCATCACCCATCACGGCGAGCGGGCGCTTTTGCTGAAAACTGGCGACCGAAGCGTTGGAGGCAAGGCTCATCCCATAGCCAAGAATGGAGTTCCCGAAATTGAACGGCGCGAAGGTCGCGAAGGCGTGGCAGCCGATATCGGCGGAATAGTGGACAGGCCCGATCTCCTGCTGGGTCAGCTTCAGCGCAGCGAAGAAGGGCCGTTCCGGGCAGCCGGTGCAAAAGCTTGGCGGGCGTGGGGGGACAGGGGCGGCCAGCAACCGCTGCGCCTCTGCCCGGAGCGCCTCGATCTCCTCGGCATAGGCGGTGTCGCCCAATTGGTTGCCGATGCCCGGCAGATGCTCTCTCAGGAAAGTGCCGACGCCCTTGGCCATGACCTCGGACGTGTATTCGCCCGCCAGGGGCAGAATGTCCTTACCCGACAGCACCACCGGCGATTTCGCGCGTCGCAGGATGGTGCCGATCTCATTCTCGATATATTCCGGCTGGCCTTCCTCCAGCACCAGAACCGCGGTCTTGCCGTCCGCAAAGCCAAGGATTTCCTCAGGTACAAGAGGATAGACGACGTTCAGTGCCATGATCGGCAGGTCGCAATTGCCTTCCGCATCGGCCAGCCCCAGTTCCGCCAGGGACCGGATCAGCGCATTGTACAGCCCGCCCTGAACGATGATCCCCACATCGCCCTGCGTGCCTTGGAAGACCTCGTTCAGACGATGCTCGTGAATGAACGCTCGCGCGGCGGCCATGCGTTCGCTGCTTTTCTTGCGCTCATGGCCGAAGGTCACGGGCGGGTGCGCCAGTTGTTCATATTGGTGAGGTGCGGGTTCCGCCAGCAACCGCCGCCCCGAAATCGCGGGCGCGATATTGTCCTTGGCCTCGAATGATCCCTGAACGTGGCAGGCGCGGATACGCAGCTCCATCATCACCGGCGTGTTCGATGCCTCTGACAGCTCGAACGCCCGTTCCACGCAATTCACGATAGAGGGCAGGTTCGGGCGCGGGTCCATCAGCCACAGGGTCGATTTCATCGCATAGGCATGGGTGCGTTCCTGGATGACGCTGGAGCCTTCGCCGTAATCCTCGCCCACGATGATCAGCGCACCGCCCATGACGCCGGGCGAGGCGAGGTTGGACAGCGCGTCCGCCGCCACATTGGTTCCGACGATGGATTTCCACGTCACCGCGCCGCGCACCGGATACATGATCGACGCCCCCAGCATTGCCGCGGCAGAGGCCTCGTTCGTGCAGGGTTCCACATGGACGCCAAGTTTCGCCATGTCGGGCGCGGCTTGCACCATGACGTCAATCAGGTGAGAGACCGGTGCGCCCTGATAGCCGCCCACATATGACACGCCCGATTGCAGCAGCGCCTTGGTGACGGCCAGAATACCCTCGCCATGAAAGGTCTCACCCGCACCAAGCTTCAGTTTTTCGATTTCTCTGGCGAATGAGACTTCCATCTGTGGCCCTCCCTGTGCGCCCTGAGCATCCGGTGCGAAAACCCTTTCGTCAAACGGATAGGCGCAATAATCTTCATTCATGAAATCAATGAAACTACGCGCCCTCGATCTGAACCTGCTGCGAATGCTGGTGACGCTGGATGACACGCGGTCGGTGTCGCTTGCGGGCGAAAGGTTGGGTCTCAGTCAGCCTGCCGCTTCCAATGCGTTGGCCCGATTGCGTCAGGCGCTAAACGACCCGCTGTTCCTGCGCACGCGGGATGGGATGGTGCCCACGGGCTACTCCGAAACCATCCTTCCCGACATTCGCGCCCATCTTGAGGGGCTCTTTTCCGCCCTTGAACAGGGCACGCGCTTCGATCCGGGCCGCAGCACGCGGGTGTTTCGCCTGTCGCTGTCCGGTCTGGGTGAGGCGGTGTTTCTGCCCCGCCTTGCGGTGCGGGTCTTCCAGGCGGGGCCGGGGCTGCGATTGATCAACACGGCAACGCCCACTGCGGCGCTCGGCCAGGCGCTGGAGCTGGGGGAGGTGGACCTTGCCATCGGGATGCTGGGACTGTCGGGGCGCGGTATCCGCTCCACCCGTCTCTTTGATGAGGACTATGTCGCGATCGCAGGCGCGGGGCTGAACGACCCGCCCCAAGACCTTGCTGCCTTGTACCGGGCAAAGATCATGGTGCCCGCCCCGGCCACGACCTTTGGCGGGGCGGTGGACAGGGCGTTGGAGGCGAGGGGGCTGGCCGGGCAGGTGGTGCTCCGGCTTGGTCATTTCGGTGCTTTGCCACAGCTCCTGGCGGATCTCGATCTGGTGGCCGTGGTGCCGCGGCAGTTGGCCGACCAACTGGTCGCGGCAGGGCAGGCGCGGTTGCTGCCGGTAAGGATTTCTGAAAGTGCCAGTCCGATCCGCATGATCTGGCACGGTCGATCCGACAGCGATCCCGCCTGCACCTGGCTTCGAGAACAGGTTCAGGACCTTTTCGCAGATTGCTAGCCTCGCTTGCGCCTTGCGCCTTGCGGCGGGGCCGGGAATATGATTGCGGCGACCATAGCGAGGCGAGGAACGATGCAGGACGCGGTGACAATTCAGGATTGGATCGACCGCAGCGCAACTGCAACGGATGTGTTGCGCCCGCAACCGGCTCGCTTCATGCAGGCCACGCTGGACCGTGATCCCGGTCTGGTCGACGGAGACGCCCTGCCGCCGCTGTGGCATTGGCTCTATTTCCTCGACGCGCGCCCCACCAGTGAGCTTGGCCGCGATGCCCATCCCCGCAAGGGCGGGTTTTTGCCCCCGGTCGATCTGCCGCGCCGCATGTGGGCCGGGGGCCGCGTCCATTTCCATGCGCCATTGATCCTCGGGCAAGAGGCCAGCAAACGGTCCACTATTCTTTCGGTCAAGGAAAAACAGGGCCGCAGCGGCAGGCTTTGTTTCGTGACGGTGGAACATGCGCTGTTTCAGAACGGGGAACCGGCCCTGACAGAGGAACATGACATCGTCTACCGGGAAGATCCCGCGCCGGACGCGCCCCTGCCGACGCCGGTCATGGCCCCGATCGATGCCGAGATTTCCGAGCCTGTGACGCCGACCGAGGTCATGCTGTTCCGCTATTCGGCGCTGACCTTCAATGGCCACCGTATCCATTACGATGTGGATTACGCCCGCGAGGTGGAGGGATATGAGGGCCTCGTTTTTCACGGACCGCTGACCGCGACCCTGCTGATCGACCTTGCCTGTCGCCATCGTGGCCAGCCCCCAAAGACGCTGTCCTATCGCGGTGTCGCTCCGCTGGCGGGGCTGGCGCCGTTCCGCATCGAGGCGGCGACCGAGGGCGAGGTCAGCTCGGTCTGGGCGAAACGGCAGGACGGCTCGCTGGCCATGAGCGCGGAAGTGACGTTCTGAACATGCCCCGGAGGCCCCGGGCAGGAGCATCCGGTGGCGATGGGTCAGGCATCCTGCCAGGCGGGCTGCCGTTTCTCGATGAAGGCGCCAATGCCTTCCTGCGCGTCCAGGGCCATCATGTTGTCGACCATCACCCGAGAGGCGTAGTCATAGGCCTCGTCCAGCGGCATCCCGCGTTGCGCATAGAAAGCACGCTTTCCGGTGGCAAGCGTCAGGCTGGATTTGGAGGCGATCTTCCTGGCCACGTCCATGGTGACGGCCTGTAGCTCGTCAGAGGCCACCACCTGATTGACCAGCCCGATCTCCATGGCGCGGTTTGCGGGCGTCATGTCTCCGGTCAGCAGCATCTCCATCGCGTGCTTGTCGGCGACATTGCGCGACAGGGCCACCATGGGCGTGGAACAGAACAGGCCGATATGCACACCGGGTGTGCTGAACCGGACATTGTCCGCCGCATAGGCCAGATCGCAGCTTGCGACCAGTTGACACCCCGCTGCCGTGGCTGTTCCCGCCACCTCTGCGATCACCGGTTTGGGACAATTGACAATCGCCTGCATGACCCCGGAACACATGGCCATGACCTTGGAAAAATAGGCGCGTCCGTTGTCTTCGGCGTCCCGACCCGCGGTCATTTCCTTCAGGTCGTGCCCCGCACAGAAGGCAGGCCCGTGAGCCGCCAGAACAATCACCCGAACCTGCGGGTTTGCACCCGCCTCGGCGAAGGCGGTTCCCAGTTGGGTCAGCATCGCCTCGGACAGGGCATTGCGCCGCCTGACATCATTCAGGGTCAGTCGCAGGATGCCATCATGGTCAAGCACTTGGTCCAACAGGTCGGTTGATTGCTCGGGTTGCTGCACGGGTTCAGTCCTTCGGCGACGTCAGAGAATGTTGATTTCCACGCTGTCGGCCAGCGAGTTGGCGATGAAGCAATAGCGATGCGCGCGGTGCTGCATCTGCTCCAGTTCGGCGTCCGACACAGAGAAACCGGTGTCGAAGCGCACCACCGGGTGCAGGTCGATCCGGGTGACCGACATCTGTCCTTTCGGGTTCTTGCCCAGATGCGCCACTGCATAGTCGTGGTAGCTGGCCACCGGCCAGTCAGCCTTGGCGCACAGCGCCAGGAAGGTCATCATGTGGCAACTGGACAGGGCCGAGGCGAGCGCCTGTTCGGGGTTGGTGTTGGCGGGATCTCCGCCCCAGTCGGGGGCGGAGTCGACGTCAACCTCGTAGCTGTTGTTGAACTGAACACGATGCGCGTTCGAGTATTTCCCGGTTTGCAATACGGGCTCGGCACGATGCCAGTGCAACTGGATCGAAAGATCGGACATGGATCAGGTCTCTTCTGCAGGGTCGCTCAGGCAGCGGCGATGGACTTCTTGGGGTCGTAGAACGGGAACTCGACCATGGTGGCGCGGGTCGGGCCCGACTTGGTCACCACCTCCACCTCCGATCCCAGAACCGCGTGCTCCACCGACACCATCGCCAGCGCGATATTCTGCTTCAGGCGCGGCGAATAGACGGCCGAGGTCACCTTGCCGATGGTCTCGTCGCCCTGGTTGATCGGCCAGAAGGTGGTGTTCGGCCCCTGAAGAGGGTCGCAGTCGATGACCAGACCGATCTGCTTGCGGGTGACGCCCTCTTCCTTGATCCGCTTCAGCGCGGCCTTGCCGATGAACTCCGCATCCATGTCGAGATTGACCAGACGGTCGAAGCCAAGCTCGAACGGGTTGGTGTGGATGTCGGCATCGGCGTGGTAGGACAGCATTCCGCCTTCGATCCTGCGGATCGACGAGGTGTGGCCGGGCTTCAGCCCGTGCTCCATGCCCGCTGCCATGATCCGTTCCCACAGGGCATCGCCCTGAGTGCCGTCACGCAGATATAGCTCATATCCCAGTTCACTGGACCAGCCGGTACGTGACACGATCAGCGGGATACCGTCGAGATCGACTTCACGCAGCCAGTAGTATTTCAGGTCCATGATCTCTTCGCCAAATAGCGCCTGCATGATCAGACCCGATTTCGGCCCTTGAAGTTGCAGCGGCGAGACATCGGGTTCGCAGATCGTCACATCCATCCCCGAATGCACCGCGACGCCCTGGGCCCACAGCAGGATGTCGCTGTCAGCCAGCGAGATCCAGAAGTGGTTTTCCGCCAGGCGCAGCAGGATCGGATCATTCAGGATGCCGCCCTTGGCATTGGTGATCAGGATGTATTTGCATTGGCCCACGGCCATCTTGGACAGATCGCGCGGGGTCAGCATCTGAACAAAGCGCGCCGCATCCGGTCCGGTGATCTCGACCTGACGTTCAACAGCCACGTCACACAGGATGGCCTCGTTCACGAGGTTCCAGAAATTCTGTTCCGGATCGCCGAAATCACGAGGGATATACATATGATTGTAAACGGAAAAACCCTTTGCGCCCCACCGGACGGTGGCGTCGAAATAGGGGGATTTGCGGATCTGGGTGCCAAACCCGAAGTCGTCTGCTTGTGTCATGTGTTCGCCCTCATAACTGCTGACCGTTCGGGTCAGGGCATCGTTGAAGCTGGCGATCTTTTAGGGCCGATTCCGCCGAAGATGCGGTCCGAAAACGCGGGGTTTTCAGACCGTTCCGTCCGAAAAAAAATTCAAAACAGACCGTTCGGTCGCCGTGCTACCTATTGGCCTGCGCAATCAGTTTGGCAAGGTTCGGGCGGCTTACCTTCACCTGCCGGGTGGCGATGTAGGTCATGTAGCGATTGATCTCGACTTCGGAGGAGAGCAGCACCTCCATCACCGCCTGGAATGCCGCCAGATTCGGGGTGGCGGTCTTGATCACGTAATCCATGCCGCCCCCGGTCGCGATGCACTCGGTGATCTCGTCCAGCGAGTTGATCAGCGCCTCGAATCTCTCGAAATCGGCCTTCCGGTGATTGGTCAGCGATATGGTCACCACGACCTGGGTGAAATCAACGATCCGCTCCAGTGCGATGTCCGCATGATAGCCCCGGATATATCCAGCCGCCTTGAGCCGGTCGAGACGGGCCCAACAGGGGGTGGGGGACAGGTGCACAAGCTCGGCAAGACGGGTCTTGCTCAGTTGCCCGTGCTGCTGAACCGCGCTGAGAATACGGATATCCGTGATGTCGAGTCCGGTCTTTTTCATGATGAGCTCTTGCGGCGTTTCTGATTCGCGCACGATGCAGCAATTTCAAGCGTGCGCACCGCAGGATAGGCGATGAAGCCATCTCGATCTCGGGGGATTCCGACCCCTGCCGCTATCGCTGCGTCACTTCGGGCGCAGGCGGGGGCGTGTCACTCGCCGGAGCCGGTCTTCTGGAACTCGCCGCTTTCCAGGACCGGCGAGGCATCAATGTCCTCGGCGTCCAGCATCGACGCGACACGTTCCAGCGCCGCGATCAGGGCGGCCTGTTCCCAATCTTCCATGGCCGAGAACTTGCGCACGAAACGCTGTTGCAGCGGGTCGGGGGCGTCGGCAAGGGCGCGAATGCCTTTTTCGGTGATCACGATATTGGTTTGCCGCCGGTCGGTCTGAGACCTCTCCCGGACCACCATTTCCTGTCGCACGAGCTTGTCTACCAGTGACGTCACCGTGGCCTGCGAAATCCGCATCTGCTGCGAGATCGCCGTCGCGGTGCACTGACCTTTCTCCGAGACGATCTGCAAGACCCGCAACTGCGCCGCGGTCAGGCCGACGGATTGCGCGAGGTTGCGGCTGAACTGGTTCGTAGCCAGCAAAATGCGGCGCAGGGCGATAAGGCTGGTATCGACGCGATCCATGTCCGGATGCTGGCACAGGCGATGTCATGAATCAATGTGCTGGAAGATGTGTAAGCTTTGGCTTGCGAAGTATTAACGGCGAGGTGATCACGGCAAATGGGCCGCTTTATCCCGAAATTTGGCCAATATGTCGCGGAATTTCCGCTGAGCTTGAAAACTCGACCCGGACTTGATACTTAGCCATTCAAAGCAAACATGAGGTAAAAAGCAAATGCGACATGCGCTCGAGTTTTTTCGCAAGAATACGCCCACGCTGCGGGAGCCCGCCGCCGAGGATGGTGCGGAGATCTGGGAACTGGTGCGCGCGTGCAAGCCGCTCGACGAGAACTCCATGTATTGCAACCTGATCCAGTGCGATCATTTCCGCGATACCTGCGTCGTGGCCGAGCTTGACGGCAAGGTTGTCGGCTGGGTGTCGGCCTATGTGCTGCCCTATGACCCGGAAACCCTGTTCGTCTGGCAAGTGGCCGTGTCCGAGACGGCGCGTGGCACCGGCTTGGGCACGCTCATGCTGTCGAGCCTGCTGGAACGTCCGGCCTGTGCCGATGTTCAGCGCCTTCAAACCACGATCACGGCCGATAACGAGCCGTCCTGGGCGCTGTTCCGCAAGTTCGCCGGGCATCGCGACTCCAAACTCGACGTGCAGGCGCACTACACGCAGGCGCTGCATTTCCGGGACCGCCACAGCACCGAGCACATGGTCACCATCGACCTGCAGGAGCGGTTGCGCAACGCGGCCTGAGCCCCGCGTCGCGACCGCCTGCACCTTCCCCCAAAGAAAAACCCAAAAGGACCCATTATGCCGACTGCCAAGTCAGCCGAAATTTCTGTATTCAAACGCCGCGAGTCCGAGGCGCGCAGCTATTGCCGCAGCTTCGACAAGTTGTTCACCAGTGCTGCGGGATCGGAACTCACCGATTCCAAGGGGCGCAGCTATATCGACTTTCTGGCCGGCTGTTCGTCGCTGAACTACGGCCATAATGATCCTGACATGAAACAGGCCCTGATCGACCATATCGCGTCGGACGGTCTGGCGCATGGGCTCGACCTGCATACCGATACCAAGGCCGCGTTTCTGGAGGCCTTCGACGCCCATATCCTCAACCCGCGCGGCATGGATCACAAGGTCATGTTCACCGGTCCGACCGGGGCCAACGCGGTCGAAGCGGCGATGAAACTGGCCCGCAAGGTGACCGGGCGCACCAATATCATTGCCTTCACCAACGGGTTTCACGGCGTGACACTCGGGGCGCTTGCGGCGACCGGCAATGGATATCACCGCGGTGGCGCGGGCATGACGCTGCACGGCGTCACGCGTATGCCCTATGACGGCTATTTCGGCGAGGCGACGGATTCCGCCGATTTTCTCGAGGCAATGCTGACCGACAGTTCCAGCGGCATCGACGCGCCTGCGGCGATCCTGCTGGAAACGGTGCAGGGCGAAGGCGGACTGAACGCGGCCAGCCCCGAATGGCTGCGGCGGGTGGCGGATCTTGCCCGCGACCATGGTGCGTTGCTGATCGTTGACGACATTCAGGCCGGATGCGGCCGGACCGGCACCTTCTTCTCCTTCGAGGAGATGGACGTCATGCCGGATATCGTGACGATGGCAAAATCCGTGTCGGGCTTTGGCCTGCCAATGTCATTGCTTCTGGTGCGTCCCGAATACGACGTGTTCGGCCCGGCCGAACATAACGGCACCTTCCGTGGCAACACCCATGCCTTCGTGACCGCCCGCGTCTCGATCGAGAAGTTCTGGAGCGATCCGGGCTTCGCGAACGACATCGCGCACAAGGCCCGCCTCCTGACCGACGCGCTGAACGGCGTAGCCGATCTGGTGCCCGGTGCGACGCTGAAAGGCCGTGGCATGATGCAGGGTGTGGATGTGGGGTCCGGCGACCTCGCTGCCGATATCTGTGCGCGCGCCTTCCAGAAGGGGCTGATCATCGAAACCTCGGG